>JAUNSU010000100.1 GCA_030539035.1 Planctomycetia bacterium | reverse complement strand
ATATCCGTGGTTTCAAAATCGGTTATTTACAGTTTGAGTATTATACAAAAGCGGTTTACGCCGTTTTTAAACATTTAGTCCATCATGAGAGGAGTAAACATTTATGAAGAGACGTGATTTTCTCAAAACGACAGGGATCATTTCCGGAGCGGCCCTTACGGGAATGAATGTTGCCCGCAGTGCGAATGCGGCGGGATCAGATCTGATCAAAATCGGTTTGGTCGGCTGCGGCGGACGCGGGATGGGAGCCCTTAAACAGCGCCTTACCGTTGGTGATAATGTCAAGCTGGTTGCAATTGCCGATGTTTTCGAAGAAAAAGCGAATACCGCCTACAAATCGATCAGTGAAGGAATGAAAGGTCTGTTCGGCGACAAGATCGCGTTGACAAAAGACAAAGTCTTCTCCGGATTCGATGCTTATAAGGGATCCATCGATAATTGCGATCAGGTGCTGATCGCGACCACGCCCGCTTTCCGTCCGACCCATTATCGATATGCGGTTGAAAAAGGGAAGCATGTCTTCATGGAAAAACCGTGCTGCATCGACGCTCCCGGATTCCGATCCCTCATGGAATCCAATAAAATCGCCGATGAAAAAGGACTCGTCGTCGTTGTCGGTTTCCAGCGCCATTATGATCCCAGCTATCAGCAGTTCTTCCGCAAGGTCTGCGAAGAGAATGCCCTTGGCGATCTTATGTACTCCCGCGTCTACTGGAACGGCGGAGGGATCTGGGAACGAGGACGCATGGAAGGCGATACCGAAATGAAATATCAGCTCAGAAACTGGTATCATTTCAACTGGCTCTGCGGCGACAATATCTGCGAACAGCATGTTCATAATCTCGACGTTGCAAACTGGATCCATGGTAAAGGCGACCCGCTTTGCCATCCGGTCAAGGCCAACGGGATGGGCGGCCGCCAAGTCCGCAAGTTCCCCCGATTCAAGAATTCCGGATACCGCTGGGATCATTTCGCCGTCGAATTCACCTACGCCGATGGATCGCAAGCCTTCAGCCAATGCCGGCATCAGGGCAACTGCTGGAATTCCGTCGAAGAATTCTTCATCGGAACCAACGCCTACGGCCGGCCCGGACAGGGCGGAAACAGCTGGGTTAAAAAACGCGGAACCGACGAACTCCTTTGGACTTCCAAAGGAAAGAGCCCCGATTCCTTCCAAACCGAGCACAACGAACAGGCCAAGTTTATCCGTGAAGGCAAAAAAGTCAACAACGGATGGTATGGTGCCATTTCTTCCTTCACCGCCGTCTTCGGCCGTATGGTCGCAATGTCCGGAAAAGAATTGACCTGGGATGAAGCCGTCAATAAAGGCAAAGCCGAATTCCCGGTCGAAGGTGTCAAAAGCTGGGATCAGATCCCCCCGATCGTTCCCGACAAGAATCCGCCCGCCGTTCCCGCAAAAGGCGAATTCATCTACGAAGAATCCGTTCCGATCCCCGGTATCTGGAAGTGGAGCATGGACTGATCCCGTGATCCGTCCCTCGTTCCTCATTTCATGATCGAACGATTTTAATCAAAAGAGAGGGGGGGAATTCTTCTGAATCATCCCCCTCTCTTTTTGCGCGCCATTCTGTTTTTCAGAAAACGCAAAATTTGCTTTCGGTTTATACCCGATCAGGGTTCTTCCCGTTTATTTCCAATCTCTGTTTTTCTCACCGATCCGATCTGAAGGAGTCTTTTATGCCCCAATCCATTACCCGTCTGATGTCAACGGCTTTTGTCTTTTTAATTCTGAATCTTTCCACAAGCGTATTTTCCGCGGAAGATCAATGGTCGATCACGCCGAAGGATTCCGCCTGGTCCCGAACCAAAGACGCGTTGACCGTAATCGCGGACAGCGGACTCGTCTATCAGGGAAAAACCGCGGCCAAAATCGTTCATACCGCCGATACCGATTGGGCTATTCGAGCCGCAAAACGAATCCCCGTTAAGCCGGGCGAAGTCTTCGAAATTTCCTGTCTTGTAAAAGGAGAAGAAGGAGAAATCTCCACCGGCGTCATTACGTACAAAGATCAGGAAGCAATCAGCTGGATCTATGGAGGAACTGGCGCGTTCGGCTCCTTCGACTGGAAAGATCTCCATTCCAAATTCATTGTTCCCCCCGGCGTCAATTATATCGAACCGCGCCTTACCGGATCCATGAAAGGAACCGTCTGGTTCTCCGAATATACCGTCAAAAGAATCGGTTTTGAAGATCTCACATCCGATTCCGGAACCGAATCTCTGGAAAATTCCTTTTTCTCTGTCGATTTCAATCGCGCGGGTGGAACATTCTCCGTCCGCGATAAAAGAACAAATCGAAAATGGAATCAGATCGCACAGGACAAAAAATTCATCGTCCGAAAAACACAAAAAATCGATCCGCAGACCCTGAAATTCAGTCTGTTCAATATGGAACAGTTCCGGCAATACAAGATCGAGATCAAGCTGGCGCGGAACGTTCCCGAGATGATCGTAAAAATCGATTCCGAAAAGGATACGCCGATGTCCG
Source organism: Planctomycetia bacterium (assembly GCA_030539035.1). Lineage (GTDB taxonomy): Bacteria > Planctomycetota > Planctomycetia > Pirellulales > Thermoguttaceae > JAUNBG01. The sequence goes on along the minus strand of JAUNSU010000100.1, from coordinate 12,192 downwards.
GAACCTTCGCTTATCCGCTCCCGTTTGAAGGAACGCCGGGCGATCGGGCCATTCTTCCCGTCAACGAAGGAATCTCTTTTCCTGTCGAAGAGCAAAAGCCCGGACTCGGAAACTTTATTATCACTTACGGCGGACACGGACTTTGCATGTCCTTCTTCGGACAGATCAAGGATGAAATCGATCCCGAAAAAGCAGATGGATATCTTGCGATCATTCATACGCCCGACGATGCCGGCGTCGTTTTTTATCCCCGTCCGAATACGGTCAATAAAGAATTGACACTCGCAATGAATCCCGGCTGGATCGCCCAAAAGCAGAAATTCGGATACGAACGATCCGTTCGATATGTCTTTTTCGACAAAGGAGGACATGTCGCTCTTTGCAAACGATATCGGGAAGATGCCAAAAGACGCGGTCTTTATGTTCCCTTTACTGAAAAGATCCGAAAGAATCCCAACCTCAAGGAAGGAATCGATCTGCTGATCGGCGCGGCCAATATCTGGTCCTGGGGCGGAAACAGAGTCAACTTCGTGAAAGATCTCAAGGCAGCGGGAATTGATCGCATTCTCTGGAGCGGCGGCGGGGAAGCAAAAGATCTCGCAGAAATGAATCAGCTGGGCTATGTCCTTACCAGCCGATACGATATTTATCAGGATCTTATGGATCCTTCTCTTCTGAAAGAGGCGGGAATAAAGAATCCGCCCGACTGTTGGACTCAGGACGCTTGGCCGCATGATATCGCATGGAAAAACGAAAACGGAACGATCTGGACCGGATGGTCCATCGACAATCCGGACAAAACAAAACCGCGGATCCCCTGTGCTGTCCTGTGTGCGCGGACGGCCTTGCCTTACGCGGAAAAGAGAATCGGCAATGAATTGAAAACAAAACCTTACAAGGCTCGTTTTCTGGATACCACCGTTGCATCTTCTTGGCGGGAATGCTGGCATCCCGATCATCCGATGACCCGAACAGACTGCAAAAATTGGAGAATGAAGCTTCTGGAGCTGCTCGGAAAGCGCTTTGATCTCGTTTGCGGAAGCGAAACCGGACATGAAGCCTCCGTTCCTTATTGCGATTTCTATGAAGGAATGATGAGTTTAGGGCCTTATCGTGTTCCCGAGTCGGGCCGATATCTGGAAAAGATCTGGAACGATCCTCCGGAAAGGCTTGTAAAGTATCAGACAGGGGAATCATTCCGGCTTCCTTTATGGGAACTTGTTTATCATGATTGCACTGTATCTTACTGGTATTGGGGCGATTACAACAACAAACTTCCGACACTTTGGCGCAAGCGGGATCTGTTTAACGCGCTTTACGGGGTACCTCCGATGTATCTGTTTTCGAAAGATTCGAGTTGGGACAAGTTGAAGGAGAAGTTTGTTGCAAGCTATAAGGTTGCCGAACCGGTTTCCCGATTGACCGGCTATTCCGAGATGACCGATCATCGCATATTGAGTAAGGATCGAACTGTTCAGCAGACGGAATTTGCGAACGGCTGCCGGGTCATTGTCAACTTCGGATCGAATCCGTTCACGCTTCCCGACGGATCGACGATCAATGCAAACGATCTGATCATAAAACAGTGATTGGCGATTAGGAGAATCAGCGGCGAAGGCGCATACGAAGGACGTTTGTCCCGGCCGCCCCGAGCGAAGCGAATTTTCGAAAACCGTAGAGATTTTAAACCGTGGATGGGCGCAGAGGGATTGCTGAAAAAATCTGCCGGTATCCGGCAACCGACCGCAAGCCCACAATGGAGTGAGCGAAGCGAACGGAATTAGGGAATACACACCGCCCGGAGACGACGAGGAGGGAACGAAGGAGACACTGAGGACGATGAGGACAAAGGCCCAAGCCCTGCTCACAAGTCGCCAAGGTCCCCAACTGTCGGGGGCACCGTTCGACCCTTATTCGAATCACAACGTTTTTTAGAGATTTCACCCCTTCGACCACGGCGGCGCTGCCGCCGGGATAGGTGCAGGCTGGAAGCCTGCGGTCCCAGGAGAAGACCCTCCGTATACAACTCCGGCGCTTGCTTCCCCTCACTCCTCACTAATTTTTATTATCTCATAAAGAGGAGTTCGGTATAGGTCGGAAGGGGCCAGTCTTCATCGTTTACAATCTCTTCCAGATCGTCCGCGGCCGTTCGAAGTTCCTGTAAGGCCGGAAGGATAAAATCACGGCAGATGTTCGCCTTCTTTTGGAGTGATCCCCCGTTGAGCTTGCCGACCGCTTCTTTTAATTTCGCGATCAGAACGATCAGATGATCGATATCATGATCGAGTTTGATCAGAACGTTTTTCTGAATCTCCGTCGACATGATATCCACGATCGCTTTTTTATACTTCAACGCGGCAGGCAAAATCTGAGTTCCGGCCATCTCCAGTGCGGTATTCGCCTCGATCCGAACGACCGTAATATAGTTCTCGGCGACAATGCCAAAACGGCTCTTCAGTTCCGATTCCTTATAGACATTCATTCGCGTCAGCAGATCGACGGTCTCTTGATCGTCAATAAAAGGAAGACAGTCGGCCGTACTCGCAAGATTCGAAAGACCCCGTTTTTTGGCCTCTTTGACCCAGCGATCCGAATAAGAGTCGCCGCTGAAAAGAACATCTTTGTGAAGACGGACCTCTTCGACGATCAGATTCTGAACGGCGGTTTTAAAATCGACGCCCATCGTAATCGCCTTTTCAAGATGATCAGCATAATACGAAAGACTGTCGGCAACAACAGCGTTGAGAATCGTAGTCGATCCCGCCGGATTTTGACTCGCGCCGACCGCTCGAAATTCGAATTTATTGCCGGTAAAGGCAAATGGACTCGTGCGATTTCGATCGCTTGCGTCCCTTGCGAGAACCGGAAGCTCCGGAAGACCGAGATCCAACGGAGAGATCTCGCCGCCGGGAATGAACTTTCCGCTCGCAAGATGTTCGAATATTTTATCGAGTGTTCCTCCGAGAACAACACTGATCACCGACGGCGGCGCTTCCAGTCCGCCGAGCCGCTGATCGTTGCCCGCCCCGCAAACAGAAGTTCGAATCAGATTTCCGTATTTATGAACGGCCCGAAGAACCGCGGTGCAGAAGAGAAGGAACTGATAATTCGTCCAGGGATCGCTGCCCGGACTGAAGAGATTCTCTCCTTCATCGGTGATCAGGGACCAATTATTATGCTTTCCGCTTCCATTGACCCCGGCAAACGGTTTCTCATGAAGAAGGCAAAGAAGTCCATGCCGCGCGGCAATGCTCTTGAGCAGCTGCATGATCAGCATCTGATGATCAGTCGCGAGATTCGCCGCTTCATACATCGGGGCAAGTTCGAACTGACCCGGCGCAGCTTCATTGTGTCTTGTTTTTACCGGAACGCCAAGGAGAACGAGTTCATGTTCCAACTCGGTCATAAACGCCAGCACGCGCTCGGGAATCGCGCCGAAATAGTTGTCGTTGAGTTCCTGTCCCTTCGGAGGACGGGCCCCAAAAAGAGTTCGACCAGTGATCAGAAGATCGGGCCGAAGCGCGGCCAATCTCTGATCGATGAGAAAGTATTCCTGCTCCGCTCCCATCGCCGCTTCGACGCGCAGGGCTGTTTTATTGCCGAACATGCGCAGGATCCGGATCGCTTGTTTTCCGACCGCTTTGATCGACCGGAGCAGGGGGATTTTTTTATCGAGCGCTTCTCCATTCCAGCTGACGAACAGAGTGGGGATCACGAGCATTGCCCCGTTCGGATGGCGGAGGATAAAGGCGGGACTTGTCGGATCCCAGGCGGTATATCCGCGCGCCTCAAAAGTAGCCCGCAATCCGCCCGACGGAAAGCTGCTGGCGTCCGATTCTCCGCGGATCAGTTCAAGACCGCTGAACTTCGAAAGGGTCTCTCCGCCTCCGGTTGGCGTAATGAAGCTGTCGTGTTTTTCGGCGGTGCTTCCTGTCATCGGCTGGAACCAATGCGTATAATGGGTCGCACCGTGCTCGATCGCCCAATCTTTCATAATGGTTGCAACGGTTTCCGCGATAGCCGGATCGATCGGACGTCCCAGCTTGATCGTTTCCTGAAGGGATCGAAAAACCGAAGGGGGAAGGCGCTGTTTCTGGACCCTTTCGTTGAAAACGAGTTGTCCGAAGATCTCTGAAAAATTATCCGGTCTTTCGAGGACTGGAGCGATTTTTTTACCTGCGCCAATTGCAACGACGGCTTCACGCCGGATATTATGTGTCATTAATACAGATCCTTTTAAGGCGGTTTTCACCTCGAAATTATTTATTGGGGATTTTCATCACATTCGCCCGGTTTTTCGATCAAACACTCATTGATATAGCAATCGATCAAAGGGATGCATTCTTTCCAGTCCCTGAGTTCGATCACGGTTAAATTCAGAACATAGGATTCCAGAATACCGAAGAGCATACCGGAGGCTTTTTCGGGATCCAAAGGGACGAAGAATCCCTGATCGATCGCGTCCTGGATCAGGCGTTTCAGAAAGAAGCGCATACCGAAAGTATATCGTCTTACTTTTCTCCGGATATCGGCGCCGGCCTGTTTTTGGATCAGGAGATAATCAAGGATCACGGCGAGAAAAAGCCGGTTTCTGGAGAGGCGCCAGATCGTAAGATGAAGAACGCGCCGGATCTTTTCTACGGTGGTAAGATCGGCGCGGCAGGTTACTTTTTCCACAACGGAAGACATGTCATCCGTCGCTTTTTTGATCGCGTACATGAAGATCTCTTCTTTATCCTTGAAATACTTGTAGATCAAGGTTCTGGAGATTCCGCACCGGTTGGCGATTTTTTGATAGGTAACCCCCGCGAAGCCCTCCTCGGCGAAGAGGGCAAACGAATGTTCCAGGATCAAATCGCGCCGTCGGGCGTGGTCTACAAAAACTGTCATCTCACTCCATGCACCGCAAAATTTTTACATAAAAGTTCGAAGCGGGAAATCCTTCGGGATCTCTTCATTTTTCTTTTTCTTTTCGAGAACCCAGGCATGGACCGTCCGCTGAAGCCGATTTCGGATCTCCGAATTGCGGTCGTATTTGACGACTGGATACTTTTCAATGACCTTGCTCCAGAGTTTAACGGCTTTATCGAGGTGATCGAACGCTTTTTCGGGTTCGGTAACCGCAAGCGTCTCCTCTTTCATAAGTTCCATGTAATCTTTATCGGCTTTATTGACCATCAACTCCAGATAGCTTTTCAGGGGATAATTTTCAAAGGTTCCCACTTTTTGGGCTTCTTCGAATTTTGTTCCGCCCACTTTTTCCCAAGCCTGAATATAAAGTTTGCAACTCTTGAGAATTTCGTCCCTTAGTTCGGGAACAGGGCCAAGAGCTTCGACTTCATCGCCAACGGTAAATCCGGCGCCGCTCTGCACCGCTTTTTCTGCGGCATCGCGCGCTTCCGTATATTTTTTATCCGCGAGCAGTTTTTCGATCCACTGATTCGCCGCCGTGATATTCTTCATAAAGTGGCGGACGGAATCGGAATTTCGAACAAAATCCTGGAAGGGGAATTTCGCGGGAAAGACCTGTTCCAACTGATCGAGAACAAGAACGTACTTCTCCACTTCGTTCAGGAAGTCGCTTTCAAATTGGGGCATGAGAGGAATGTCTTTGAATTCCGGCCGTTCGGTGAGCTTCTTCCAGGAGGCCATGGAATTCAGGAAGGCCTGATTCGCTTCTTCGTGCTGCGCGGCCCGATATCGAAGGCTTACCTGATGCCGGTAATCACGGCCCTTACGGGCCTCTTCCTGCTGTTCGACCACGACCCGGCGCGAATGGCGGCGGTAGTCAAGAATGTCCCTGAACATGGAAGAAAATCGATGTTCTTCCCGAAGACGAACGATCTCATCGCAAATGTCCCGGGCTTCCAGCTGCTTTTCGCCCTGAACCTTGTCCGCAAGGACTTCCGGGGTTACCAGAATCAGATTATAGGCCTGATTCTGCCATTCCCCCAGATTCATTTCGGTTGTTCGCAATTTAAGATTATCGGTTTCCGTGCGAAGGAGTTCCGGAATCGCGTTGATCTTGCGCTGTTCTTCACTGAAGAAGGAATCGCGTTTTTTGGCAAGCGTTTCCCGCCAATTTTTCCATTTCGGCTGATCTCCGTATTTACCGTCAAGATAATCGCGGATCAATCGATAAGGAGCATCGACTTCCGCAAGACTGTAATGGTTGACGGGCGCCGGATCCAGCAATTTCGGGAGCAATGAAGCGCGCTGTTCATCACTCAACTCATTATTCCAGCGATCCCAGGCGATTGACTTACGATCCATTCCTTTCGGGAGCATTGCTTCGATCTTTTTCGTGAGCGATTCGATTTCCGCTTCGACCTGCTCCGCGAGGATCAGAGAAGTCGTGCGGTATTCGCCGGGCTTTTTCTGATCTTCGATCGTTGTTCGAACGGTCATCTTACTGAAATCTTTCCAGTACTCTTCCGCGGTTTTCCACGCGGCGGCCGCATGATCGACATCGAAAACAGGCGTATTGTTTTTATTGACGCCGCAGCCGTCCATTTCCATCCATTCCGCGTATCGGATCAGATTCATTCTCGATCGGGAATAGAAGATCAGACGGGTTTCTTTGCCAATGCTTCCCCCTTTTTCGTACAGACTTTCGGCCATTTGGTAATAATTCCGGCCGAAGAGCCAATTGTCCCGTTCCTTATAGGTTTGACGGGCATGAAAATCTTCATCTTCCCGGAACAGCCGTCGATACTGATTCTTTTCATCGGCAATTCCGATCTTTTGAGAGATCGTCCACCCGGCTTTACTGAACAGACGGGGATCGGTCTGGTTGAAAGAAGTTCCTTTTTGGAGGAAATCGAATCCCCGGATCACCCAACGATACCGTTCACGATAATCGTCGAATTGGGCGGACGCGTTGTATGCGAGTTTCCAGCCGACGAAGTCCCAAATGGTAATGAAATGGGGTTCGAGCATAATGATCTGATTTCCGGTTGCGACGACGCCGTTCCAGTCGGCCCGTTTCTCGTACTCCAGAGATCGGTTCCAGAGAAGGGCAATCGCAACCCCGCGCATTCCGAAGGTCGCCAGCTTCATGGTACTGCTGGCGGGATCGATTTCCCCGAGATTGACCTCGGCGAGTCCGGCATCATTTCTCATACGGGCCAGTTTTCCCCCTTGAGTCAATGTTCCGTTCTGATTCCGCTGCGCGGGATTGCCCATGATATATAAAGGAACGATCAGGATCGCAATGATCATGATGTAAAGGATTTTACGAAAAAATCGTTGCTGTTGCGTCATTTCGCGACCTCCCTGTTTCTGAGAATAAGATAAGCGACGATGAACAGAGGAACAACAATGGCAAGCGTGGTGAGTCCATGGACCAGAACCGTATTAAGCGGAATGTCGTATCCTGCGGCGACGCTGTTCATGTAAATATTATAATCGGAGAACGACGGGACCGCAAGACTGATCACGCTCAGGAATATACTTGCGATATGATCGAAGAACTTGATCAGGGATGTCGAGAAATTCTTCGGCATCTCGGTCATTAAATTATCATGATTGATCAAGCGGCTGAACGCTTCGACTGGACCGCCGCCAAGCGCCTGCATATAGGCAACCTGAAGGAAGAGCTGTTTGCAGAACGCGGCGATCATGATCCCGAACGTGGAGACCATCGCGACCGGACCGCTCAAAAACGTACTGAACAGAACTCCGAAGCAGATCAGAATGATCATCTGCTGCCAAATTCCGAGATAGCCTTTAATAAAGTTCATAAAGACGTTGGCGTCCTGGGCCCGAACGTAGAGATCGGGTTCCGCCGCGCCAAAATACTGCCCATCGTCGATGCACTGAAGCCAGATCTCCACTTTTCCGTCCACAACGAAATCCTTGAAGAGATCATAGGATTCTTTACGGGCCGGGAAGTTCGTCTGCTGTTCAAAGGTCGCTTTTTCGCCCTGCTGTTTAAGAAACAGGGGAGATTCGGCCACTTTGCTCGCTTCGATCTCGCGCGGAATGAACAGCGCGTTGGTCACGTATTTTTCCGAATTAAAGACATTCGTGGTCGCGGAAAGTCCGTTTTGCGGATTCCGGATCAAAATGCTTCCCATAATTGTTTTTTCGATATTTCCCTTATGAGTTCGGAAGACGCTGATGGTCATTTCGATCGGGAGGCCCTGCGGAAACTGCTTTTCGTTGATCTTGTCGAACGACCAGATCACCGCTTCGGGCGACGCTCCGGCAATATAGCTTCGATATTCCCATTCTTCCCCGACGTTGATTCCTTTGCTTTTTTCGAATTCATTGGCATCGCGGAACTTCATTTTTCCATAGATCGGAACTTTTGCCTGAACGGTACCCTGTTCACGGCCAACGGAATATCGAACATTTTCCCCTTCCGTGATCCGTTCGATCGGATGGGTATGATTATTAACCTGGGAAACGATGATCGATCCGTCTCCATAAACTTCGATATCATGTTTATGCCAGTTCTGAAGCCGGGTCGCTCCCTTGGCGACAACGGCGGCCGGATCGGCGGTTCCCGCGGCCGCTTCGGCGACGGGAAGGACATCTTCCCCGTCGATCACGACATGGGAATGCGTTAAGCTCGCGGATACAAAGACATAGCTCATTACCGCCATCAGGAGAAGGATCACCGTTCCGATCAGACTCAAGCCGACAATTCGCCCGAGGATTATTTCACTCGCGCGCACGGGCTTGGTAACGATCGTGAAAATCGTCTTGTTTTTGAAGTCGGTCGGAAGACTCAAAGAGCTCAAAAACAGGGCGAGGAGCAAAACGAGATAGGTCGTTGTCGATAAAACGAAGCTCAAATAGAGCCGGGCAGGATCCGTGCTTTCCGGATCAAGAAACCAGCTCGCGAACATCAAAAGGATCAGAAAGACGATGCAAACGACGATCACTTTCTTTCGGATTGATTCCTGTATGATCAGACGGGCAATTGCTCCCACTCTTTTGAAAGAGATCCTGAAAAGATCTTCCAGACCTTTAATGATGCTTCGGAAGAAGATCGGAAAGACCTGGGAAGGCCCCGATCGCACAAGAATAAAGATAAATCCCGCCGACGCGAATACGATAAGGAGTGCTCCCACCGCAAAAAGCCAGTTGAGAGACGCCTTGCCGATCCAGTCGAGGAATGCCGGAACCGGATTTTCAATAATCATTATTCGTTTCCTCCTCCACGAACACGTTTACCAGGACGGGCTTCGCTTTCCGCGATGATATTAAGGAAGAGATCTTCCAATGAGGTCGTCGGATTGCCGCAAAAGACCATTTCGCTGTTGTCTTCTTTAATGATTTGAGCGATTTTGTTCTTTGCGTCTTCACTCAACCCCTTGACTCGAATTTCGGTTTCTTCCCCGATCTTGAGCAGATCTTCGACCCGTCCGAGTTCCTTGAGTTCTCCCTGATAAAGAATTCCGATCCGGTCGCAAACGTCCTGAACGTCGGCCAGAAGATGGCTGGACATGAGAACGGTCTTTCCCTGCGCTTTGAGTTCGAGGATCAGATCCTTCATATTCCGTGTTCCAATCGGGTCCAAACCGCTGGTCGGTTCATCCAGAAAGATCAGATCCGGATCGTTGATCAGGGCCTGGGCCAATCCGATACGACGGGTCATTCCCTTTGAATACTCGCGCAACTGCCGTTTTTTAGCCGATTCCAGCCCGACCATGGAGATGAGCTGAGCGACCCGTTGACGGCGAACCGCGCCGGAGATATTGAAAAGACGCCCGTAAAAATCGAGCGTTTCTTCCGCGTTCAGAAAACGGTAAAGATAGGATTCTTCAGGAAGATATCCGATCTTTTCGTTTTTAGCGACGTTCGACGCCGGCAGTCCGAAGATATTCACTTCGCCGCTGGTCGGGAAAAGAAGCCCCAAAAGGAGCTTGATCGTTGTCGTTTTCCCTGATCCGTTCGGTCCCAAAAGACCGAAAATCTCGCCGCGGCGGATATCCAGATCCAATGCCTTAAGTGCACGCACCTTTTGGCGTCCCCAAAAATCCCGATAAATTTTCGTCAAATTCTTCGTCTCGACAATGACTTCCGATTTGCTTGCCGGGACAGCAATGTTTGATTCGGTTCCCATTGAATCGCCTCACATTGATTCATAAAAGTAGTATTAAAAAACAGATATATAAAACAATAATACCCTCGTTTTTCTCTTTGGAATCGTTCCTTGGAGAAAATTTTCAGCAAATGAAAGAAAAATTTTCCTTCGAAAACCCCCTTTCCTCTGCTGTCTCCATAATAATTAATTACAGATCTCTATATTATTACGTATGATCGTGATTTTGTCCATAGTTTTAAGGGGTTCAAAAGGAAAAATTTTTTATGAAAAAACAAGATGAAGGGAATTTGAGGAATAATTGCTCCTTATTTTACGGAAAATCTTTTCGTTAAAGCAGAACGATTCCTTTTTCGTTAATATCGAAAGGAATGATCTCATCGGAACAGGGGCTTCCCCGATGTTTGGAGATATACATCGCTTTATGGAATTTGATCCCTTCCCGGATTCGGCCAAGATAGATGATTGTATTGGCTCCGGCCAAAAGATCACCCTCTTCCATCGGTTTATCGATCATGGATTCGAGCGAACTTTCGGGAGAGGTGTATAAGAGGAGGCATCCGAGATCTTCCCGTTGGTAAAGATGATCCGTGATCTCTTTTTGATAAGTTCGATAATATTGCCGAAAAAGATCTCGGGCAACCCAATCAGGATCTTTTTGAACGATCTGATGATAGATATATTCGAGCAGTTCGAACTGGATCGAATCGCCTTGCCGGGAAACAGGTTCGACTCCGTCGATGATAAATCGTTTTGTTCCGCGGGTAAAATGGGTAAAAAGGAAAGAGATTACGGAATCGAGATGGCGAATGAGATCCGCTTTCCAATCGAGCCATTCATCGAATCCGAGATCATTACGGGTAACCCGTTTTCCCTGCAAGGTCAGTGCGCGAAAAATATCACCGCAACGACGATTCGGATCAAAAAAAGAAGACGGATCGAACGGACCGGTCAATTCTTCCGGCTGAACGGTCCAGTCGAACATTCTTTTCGCGTAGTTTTCATGATTTTGAGAGTCGCCCCGGGCGGTCATGTCGATTATGGCGCCCCGTCGGTTTTCCTGGACAAGGCCTTGCTGGAGAAATTGAAGTCCGAATTGCGTTTTTCCGATCCCGGAAGCACCGACAAGTACGGTCATTGTACCCGGAAGAAATCCGCCTCCCAGTTTTTCATCCAGTCCCTGAATTCCCGTTGCCAAACGATTCTTTTGCATGATTGATCGATCCCTTTGTTTATTCCCCGCACTGTCTGAAAATACCAGCATTCATAATACCTTTTTATGGGAAATTTTCAAGTGGGAGGAAGAGGGATCACTTTCGGTTGTTCGCTCTGCGGGTTCAGAAGTTGGAGAAAATTCATTCATTGCAATCAGGAACGAATTCTCTCCGACCTAAAAATTATCCGATCAAACAACTAAAACGAAACAGGCTGTCCATCATAAACACAGCCGAGCCGGGCCAGAATCGAGTTCGTGCAAACGCCGTTTTGTGCATTGGCGGTACTGGTATGGAGCTGTCCGGTCGGAATCGTATTGGAAAGAGCACGAACAGATCCGTCGCCCATCAGGAAGTTGCAGACTCCAGGGTGAATTCCTCCCCATTGGCGGGAATTGGTATCACTGTAATAGTTGCCTCCGGTGACATTTCTGTCTTCCGGTCCGTTTGCCAAACCGGAATTATAGGAACGGAGGAAGGTCATGTTGGCCCAGGCGGCTTTGCCCATAAAGAGAACGGAACAGTCGGGACATTCTGATTGATACGCTTTCTTTTCCTCCGTGGTTGTACCGACATCTTTGGGGAACCATCCATTATCCTTCTCATGCGCCCAGCATTTTCCGAGAACCACTTGAGGAGTATTCTTTTCTCCGACAATAATTTGATTGCTCGTTCCGTCCGTCCAATAGGCCATTGTGTCCCGCGGGGTCCAGGATTGGGGAGCGTTTGTCGATACCTGCTGCGCCATCCGGAACGGACCGCTGCACTGATTTTCTGAAACGGGAGTAATCGAAAACCAGTTGGCTGCCGACCAGAGTGTATTGGAATTAGGCCAAGCATCGACAATTGCCCCTGTATTTGGATCCGTGCGGTCTTTGCGCGTCGATCCGGAAACGGCGGCATAGTCTCCTTGTGTTCCGTAAT
>JAUNSU010000099.1 GCA_030539035.1 Planctomycetia bacterium | reverse complement strand
CCGGGTCAACGAACCCCAAAAAAACAGCGCGCTGTAAGCGCAGTGCAAAAAGAACCCAAGGACACCGAAAAAGGTTCGAACCCACACGCGGGAACGACGATGGGGAAGGACGATGGAGACAATGAGGACGATAGAGACAACCCCGTTCACCAGTCGCCAAGGTCCCCTATGTCCCCATCGTCCCCTGATTACGGGCGACCTTCATTAGGGAATTAACCTTGTCCGGAGGATCGTAATTCAACCCTTATTCGAATCACAGCGTTTTTTTGAGATTCCAACTCTTCGACCCCGGCGGCGCTGCCGCCGGGGATAAGCGAGGACGCTTACCCCGTCCCAGCGCTCGGATTCGAACCGTGTTCTAAAGACGGTCCCTTTTCCTCTTCCCCGGTCTTTTCAAGAAATAAGATTTTTTCAAAGGGCCCATCCGTGGTTATTAGTGAATATCCGTGGTTTCAAAATCCGCGATCGGGAAAAATCTTTTCAAGAAATAAGATTTTTTCAAAGGGCCCATCCGTGGTTATCAGTGAACATCCGTGGTTTCAAAATCCGCGATCGGGAAAAATCTTTTCAAAAGGCCCCTCTGCGTTTATCTGCGGTAAAAAGAGATCAGACGAACAGATTCCTTTTCCGCTTCCCACGTCAATTATCTTCGGGATTGACTGCGGCGGCCTGTTCCCATTCGGCGATTTCCTCTTCCAGTTTTTCCTTATTGATCCGGGTAACAGAATACTCTTCGTTCAGCCATCGCTTTGCGTCGATCATTTTGCAGCGCATGGAACAAAACGGAAGGGCCGCGCCGGGAAGATCGTCGGAAAAGGATCGTCCGCAAATTGGACATTTCAATTTCATTCTTTTTCTTCCTGTTTTTTGGGAGCGGGAGCGGCAAGAACGACCTGGGCGGGCCGTACTACCCGATCATGAAGTTTAAAGCCGGGACGGGAAACAATGATCACCGTATTCGGAGGATATTCCGCGTTCGGAAACTGCGCGATCGATTCATGAATATTCGGATCGAACGGCTGATGAAGCGCTTCGATCTCTTCGACCTGATTCTTTTTGAGAATATCGAGAAACTGCTTGTGCATCATTCGAATTCCATCGACAACAGCTTCCGGATGGATCTCTTTTTCGGCGGCTTCCAGAGCGCGGCCCATATCATCCCAAATGGGAAGAATGGATCGGGCAAGATCCATCGACGCGTATTTGCGGTCTTCGGACATGATCCGGTTTGTGCGATTACGATAATTTTCCAATTCCGCAAGGGCACGAAGTCCGCGGTCTTTTGCCTCTTCAAGATCCTGGCGCAGTTTATCAATCTCAGATTTCTTGACGGATACGTATTCTTCTTTCGAATCCTTCGTTTTTTCCGTTTTCCCTTTTTCTTCTTTGATATTTTCTTCCGATTCTTTTACTTTTCGGGCGACTTCTTCGGAGAGATCCTTGATGTCCTGTTCCGAATTTTCCCTCTTTTCATGAACGGAATGATTTTTATTTCCTTCATGCGAATCGTTTTTCGGGGCTTCTTTTTCTTTCGGTTCTTTTGGATTATTATTCATTTTTTTATTCATTCTCGTTGACTCCTTAAATTTATCGGATTTCAGGCACTTTCGTGCGGAACCGGATTTCGGACCAAATTTACCATCAAAGTAATAGTACGGAAAACGGGAGAAATCCGAATCAGAAAAGTTTTACCTCTTTGAGTCTTCTTCTTTTTTGGAACAGGAGAAGCACTCGCTCACAAAATTTTTTACTTTTCCATAAAAGGATTTTCGTTTTGCCAATACGTTTTCCCCTTCCATTTCGGCGAGTTTTCTCAACAGAACCTCATGATCCGGGGACAATTTTGTCGGAACTTCGATAAAGATCTGGATGAGCAGATCTCCGGCGAGATTTCTTCGCGGGGTCGGAATTCCTCTTCCCTTCATTCGGATAATATCGCCATTTTGGCTTCCTGCGGGAATGCGGATCTTTTCTTCACCGTCGAGGGTGGGAACGTTGATCTCCGCACCGAGGGCCGCCTGTGCGTATCCGACGGGAACTTGACAGATAATGTCCTGTCCGTCCCGATGGAAGAACGGATGCTGGCGGATCTGGATGAAGACATAGCAGTCGCCCGACGGTCCTCCGTTCGGACTTCGTTCGCCTTCTCCCTGAATTCGCAGCCGGGTTCCGCTGTCGACGCCCGCCGGGATCCGGATCTCCAGAGAGACCGTATTCGACGTTGTTCCGGTTCCCCGGCAGTTGGAACAGGGCTCTTTGATGACTCGGCCGGCCCCTTGGCATTTCGGACAGGCGGTTTGAATCGAAAAGATCCCCGTCGATTGCTGGATCCGGCCCCGTCCGCCGCAGTAGGGACAGACTTCCGGCTGTGTTCCGGCTTTGGCTCCGGTTCCTCCGCAGCTCTCGCAAACTTCCCGGCGTTTGAAGTGGATCTCCCGATTGACCCCTTTGGCCGCTTCCAGAAGATCGATTGTGATCGTACATCGGACATCCGCTCCCCGTTGGACCTGGGATCGACGGCCTCCGCCGCCGAAAAAGGATCCGAAGATCGAATCTCCGAAAATATCTCCGAAAGCGCCGAAGATATCGTTAATATCCTGAAATCCGGATCCTCCTCCGTAATTACTCTCCAGACCGGCATGTCCGTATCGATCGTAGACATCCCGTTTTTCCGGATCGTTTAAAACTTCAAAGGCTTCCGCGCAAAGTTTAAATTTTACAACCGCTTCTTCATCGCCCGGATTGCGGTCCGGATGGTATTTCATAGCGGCTTTTCGATAGGCCGAAGCGACTTCCGACTGGGTGGCGGTTCGTTCGATCTCCAATATCTCGTAGTAATCCTGTTTTGCCATTTTATCAAACTTTCGAAGACGATGAATCATAAACAAACAGCAACGGGCGATCGATTTTCATTTCCCGCCAGTTGCTGCTCAAAAATATCATCGGAAAGGATCATCGAACGGAATCGACGGTCTTTTCCTTTTCATCTTTTTTGATATCGGTGATCAGAGTTTCCGTCGTAAGCAGCATACCGGCGATACTGGCCGCGTTTTCGATAGCCGCGCGAACAACTTTGACCGGATCGATAATACCGGCCTTGTACATATCGACGTATTTATCCTGATCCGCATCGTATCCGATATTGGCGGCTTTTTGGGAAACATCGTCGACGACGACGGATCCGTCTTTACCGCAGTTCTTAACGATCTGTTCCAGAGGAGCAGAGAGAATTCTGGAGATGATATCGACTCCGATTTTTTCATCGCCGCGGGCCGCGCCGCGTACTTTGTCAACCGCCTCGCGGCAGCGAAGAAGAGCGACTCCGCCGCCCGGAAGAATCCCTTCCTGGGCCGCCGCGCGTGTTGCATGAAGCGCGTCGTCGATTCGGTCTTTCTTCTGCTTCATTTCCGCGTCTGTATGGGCTCCGACCTGAATGATCGCAACGCCGCCGCTCAATTTGGCGAGCCGTTCCTGATACTTTTCGCGATCATAATCGCTGTCGGTATCTTCGATCATTTTTCGAAGGAGATCGACACGGGCCTTGATATCGGCTTTCTTTCCTTTTCCGTCGACGATTACGGTTTCGTCCTTATCGACGGTGATCTGTTTGGCCTGTCCGAGCTGATCCAGTTCGACGTTTTCCAGCTTGATGCCGAGATCTTCGCTGATCACCTGTCCGCCGGTCAAGATCGCGATATCCTGGAGCATTGCTTTTCGCCGATCACCGAATCCGGGTGCCTTGACGGCGCAGATGTTCAATGTTCCGCGGAGCTTGTTGACAACGAGCATGGTAAGAATTTCCGTGTCGATGTCTTCGGCGATGATCAGGAGCGGTTTGGCTTTTTGAGCGACCTTTTCCAGAATCGGGATGAGATCGCGGATATTGCTGATCTTCTTTTCGAAAAGCAGAATATAGGGATCTTCCAGGGAAGCGGTCATTGTTTCCGTATTCGTAATGAAATAAGGAGAGAGATAGCCTTTGTCGAATTGCATTCCTTCGACGACTTCGTAGGTTGTATCGGCGGTTTTGCCTTCTTCAACCGTGATCACGCCGTCTTTGCCGACGGTTTCCATCGCGTTGGCGATCAGATCTCCGATTTCACGATCATTGTTGGCGCTGATCGAAGCAACATTGGCGATGTCCTGCTTGGTGGAGATCGGTTTTCCCATCTTGAGCAGTTCGGCGAGGACTGCATCGACGGCCCGATCGATCCCGCGGCGCAGAGCGGTCGGATTGCTGCCCGCGGTAACGTTGCGGAGTCCTTCTTTATAGATGGCGCGCGCAAGGATCGTTGCGGTGGTCGTTCCATCGCCGGCGATATCGCCGGTTTTTGTCGCGACTTCATTGACGAGCTTGGCTCCCATATTTTCGAAAGGATTATCCAGTTCGATTTCCTTACTGACGCTTACGCCGTCCTTGGTAACCGCGGGACCGCCGTAAGTTTTGTTGAGAATGACATTTCGCCCGGTCGGGCCCAGGGTAACGGCGACGACATCCGCCAGCTTGTTGATCCCGTCAAGAACCTTGCGTCGAGCCGCATCATTGAATAATAATTGTTTTGCCATAATAAATGGCTCCTCCTCGTATTTATGGTGATATCAAAAAGTGGTTTTCATCGTTTTCCGAGGATCACGATTTTACGACCTTGGCGAGAACATCCGATTCCCGAAGGATCTTGATCTCGTTTCCATCGACTTCCAAATCGGATCCGGAGTATTTTCCGTAGATCACTTCGTCGCCAACGGCAACGCTCAGATCGGCCCGTTTTCCATTGTCCAGTACTCGGCCCGGACCAACGGCGACAACGATTCCCCGCTGCGGTTTTTCTTTCGCACTGTCGGGAAGGACGATTCCGCCGGCGGTCATTTCTTCTGCGGCAAGCGGTTCAACAACGACTCGATCATCAAGAGGACGAAGATTATAATTCTTTTTGGCGCTCATTATTAGGATCCTTTCTTATTTTTTATTTCTGCTTTTCAGCAATTCGTATTTTTTTAAATCTTTGATTATCGATCTGAAATTTTAAGCAATCATCGATAATCCAACTTTTATGTGAAAACACCTGATCGTTTTTTTAGGGGGAATGTTCCTGATCCTTTCGAAGGAATTCCGCTTGTGAGGATCATTGGGATCCGAATGGAACAGGCGGACTTCCTTCGCGGGAACGGTCCGATCAGAATCCCATGCCGGGCATTCCGCCCATACCGCCCATACCGGGCATTCCGCCGCCCATGCCTCCGCCCATTCCGGGATCCGGAGCAGCCGGTTCGTCTTTCGGAATTTCGGTGAGCAGACAGGAGGTTGTAAGAAGGAGAGCCGCAACGCTGGCCGCATTTTTCAGTGCAACGCGAACGACTTTGACCGGGTCGATAATACCGGCTTCAACGAGATCGCAATAGGCGTCTTTATCGGCATCGTATCCATCGTTTTTGCCTTTCTGCTGTCGAACACGATTGACGACGACCGCGCCGTCGATTCCGGCGTTTTCGGCGATTTCGCGGATCGGAGCTTCCAGAGCGCGCTTGACGATTTGGACCGCGTACTGTTCGTCCCCTTCGAGAGAGAGCTTGGCGAGCGCTTTTTCAGCGCGGAGAAGGGCGGTTCCGCCGCCGGGAACGATTCCTTCTTCCAGAGCGGCTTTGGTCGCGGCCTGGGCATCATCAAAGAGATACTTCCGCTCTTTCATTTCTGCGTCGGTCGCTGCGCCAACATGGATCTGGGCAACACCGCCGGCCAGCTTGGCAAGCCGTTCCTGTAATTTTTCCTTATCATAGCTGCTGGTCGTCGTTTCGATTTCCTTTTTGATCAAATCGACGCGGGCATTGATATCTTCTTTGCGTCCGGCTCCGTCGACGATCGTCGTCGATTCGGAGTTGACGATAACCTTTTTGGCGCGTCCGAGATCGGTAAGCTGAACCGCGTCGATCTGGACACCGAGATCTTTATAGATCGCTTTTCCGCCGGTTAAAACAGCGATATCACCAAGCATTGCCTTCCGGCGGTCGCCGTATCCGGGTGCCTTGACGGCGCAGACTTTAAGAATTCCGCGCAGTTTATTGACGACCAGGGTCGCAAGCGCTTCCCCTTCAATATCTTCGGCGATGATTACCAGAGGCTTGCTCTGCTTGCTGATCGCTTCAAGAAGGGGAACGAGGGATTTGGCGGTGGTGATTTTATCTTCAAAGACGAGAACGAGTGCGTCTTCGAATTCAACGGTCTGATTATCGGGATCGGTAACGAAATGCGGAGAAAGGAAACCGCGGTCGAACTGCATCCCTTCGACGACATCGACATAAGTATCGAACTGTTTTCCTTCTTCGACGGTGATCACGCCGTTTTTGCCAACCTTGATAAAGGCTTCGGCGAGGAACTGTCCGATCGAAGGATCATTGTTTCCGGCGATTGTTGCGACCTGAGCGATCTCTTTTTTGCTCTTGTCGTTGACAGGTGTTGCCGTTTTTTTCACCGCTTCGATTACGGCGTCGGCGCTTTTCTGGATTCCGCGGGCAAGGGCCATCGGGTCGGCGCCGGCGGTTACCATTTTCAGACCTTCATTATAGATCGCTTCCGCGAGAACGGTTGCCGTTGTGGTTCCGTCTCCGGCCAATGTATTGGTTTTCGAGGCGGCTTCTTTCACCAGCTGGGCACCGAGATTTTCTTCCGGATCTTCCAGGGTGATATCTTCGGCAACGGTAACCCCGTCTTTGGTGATTTTGGGGGCTCCCCAACCTTTATCGATCACAACATTTCGTCCGCGCGGGCCAAGAGTGCTTTTTACTGCCCGGGCGAGCTTGCTGACCCCAGCCGCGATCGGCTGTCGGGCCGCTTCATCAAACGACATTTTCTTTGACACTGTGGATCTCTCCTTACTCTATTCTTATTTCGAGGATTTCGTTCTGAACAGATCATGCTGCGCATTGTGCAATCGAATTATCCATTCCTGAAGATCGTTCAGAACCTTCTGATGAAACTTGAGAATCATACAGAATTAGAATACCTTGTTTACAAAAATCTGCCCAATCTTCCAAATTTTACTCCCTTTATGAGTAAGAAATTTTTTTGGTCCGATTTTGACAGTTTTATCTGTACGTCCCTATAATTAAGCAATATCTGTACCAAATGAAAAATAATATAATCTATCTCTTTGTATATCAATAGGATAAAATATACAGATAAAAAAAGATCTATTTCCTTTTGCTCTTTATTTTTCTGATTTTATGCCATTATGGCAGGAGAAGCTGTATTTATCGTTAATGATTATTTCGGAGAATATTTGCGATTTTTTTGAATGGCCCGATTTTCTTCTTGACATTTTCTTTTGGATTGATTAGAATATTGAGTAAGCTGTTCGTTTGCTTTCGATTTTTGACTTCGAAAACACTTTTAAAAAATGGAGGAGAGAACGTGAAAAATTCAGAGAAATGTAAAAATAGGGGGGTGGGGGGATATAGCAATTCTTTAAAAAGGACCCTCAAATCCTGCGGATTTACCCTTGTCGAACTTTTGGTCGTGATCGCGATCATTGGAATTTTAATTGGTCTTCTTTTGCCGGCTGTTCAAGCGGCGCGGGAAGCGGCCCGGCGGATGGAATGCACAAATAAGATCAAGCAGATTGCTTTGGCTCAGCACAATCATCATGATGTCTATGGATATCTGCCGAACAGCAACATTCAGGTGAGTATGGGCGGCTGTGAACCAAATGTTCCTTGGTCGGGCGCTAATTCCGCGGCGTACTGGAAGCGCTATGTCGGTTTTCTGGTTCCCACTCTTCCCTATGTGGAAAAAGTCGCGATGTATGAAGCGATCAAGATATATCTTGAGCCGGTAACCGTTGGCGGGGGAGGTGTGGGGGATATTGCTTATTCGGGGTCCACTCGCCCTTACTGCCAGCCTGTCGATGCTTTTTGGTGCCCATCCGATCCGAACGCGAGAAGTGCTCCCGGACAGCACAGTCCGTCGAATTATCGGGGATGCCGCGGTGACATCGCTCATGGAGGTTTGCACGACAGTACACGAGGAATTTATCGATTGGGAAATCTTCAAGGAAAGGATCTTGTCGTCTCTTTTGCGGATGTTCTTGACGGGACAAGCAATACTCTGATGATTTCTGAAGGAATCGTTCCGAAATGGACGGAAAACTATGCCAGTGAAACACGCCAGCAGCCGTATCGCGGAGGGGTTGCTGTGATGTCGCTTGGAGAAAGTACAAGTATCAGTACATGTATCACGGCTGCCCGGGACGCATCCGATCCGGCTTTACTGGCAACTGCGGTTCATCCGGCGCAAAACGCTGCTCAGCGTGTTCCGGGAGCATTATTCCATTTCGGAGGCTGGCTGACAAATTTCACTGCGGCGGTACCGCCGAACGGGCCGTTTTGTGTCAGTGGTACTGCGCCCGATTATAATGCCGGCGAATCTTCTTGTTTGGCATCAGCGAGCAGCTATCACAGCGGAGGAGTCAATGCGGCAATGGCCGATGGGAGTGTACGTTTTATTTCGGAGACAATTGATTGCGGCACCACAACCACACCGATCAATTCGACGACCACCGGTGTTTCTTCAAACTATCGAAACTTTGCCGGCAAGAGTCTTTGGGGGCTTTGGGGCGCCTTGGGATCGGTTTCCGGCGGCGAGTCGAGTGCTCTGTAAACTTTCGTTTTAAACCGGAGATTTTGCGGTCCCGGCGGTCCCAAAAGTCCCACTGTTATTAAACTGCAGGGAAACGCAGAGGGATTTTTGAAACCACGGATGTTCATGGATAACCACGGATGGACTATTGAAAAACCACCGTTTTTTAGAGATTTTAACTCTATTACAGAACGGCGGCTTTGCCGCCGGGGATAAGCTGCCGAAAGACCAGCATCGGAGATGCGGCACAATAAGAAAGAGTAAAACAAAGATCCTTGAGAAGAGTTTGAACTCATACGCAGATTTTGAAGCCCCGATAAATGCGGATGTACGCGGATGGACATTGTTTACTTCACCCGGTAGGAACATCCAATAATCAGCGCTCCGACAGGGGCAGTGCCTTCCAGCCCGGGGCAAGGGAGCGAAGCGACCGGCACCCCGGGTCAACGGACCCCCAACAGCAGCGCGCTGTAAGCGCAGTGCAAAAAGAACAAGGACACAGAACGGGTTCGAGCACATCCGTCGGGAACGACGAGGAGGGGACAAAGGGGACAACCCCGTTCACCAATCGCCAAGGTCCCCTGTGTCCCCATCGTCCCCTGATTACGGGCGAACTTCATTAGGGGAATACATCGCCCGGGAGATCGTGATTCGCCTCTTATTCGAATCACAACGGTTTTTTGAGATTTTAACTCCTTCGCAGAGCGGCGGCGCTGCCGCCGGAGATAAGCGAGGACGCTTACCCATCCCAGCGCTCGGGTTCAAACCTTTTTCCGGGATCCTTGTTTTCTCAACTTCCCCGGGTTAATGGGAGATTGTGTTTTTTTAGAGATTTTAACTCTTTCACAGAGCGGCGGCGTTGCCGGGATGAAGAGAATGGAATAATGAGGACGGTGCGGACACTGGTGATAGAGGGGCACTGGGGATAAAAGCGCCGGCTCCCCCACTAATCACTCATTCAGGTTTCCGATCAGGGTTGGCCGGACCAGGAGATGTAGTTGATACGGGCGATTCCGGTCAATCCGCGCAGGGCGATCTCGGAGATCCAGTCGGAATTCTCGCTTCCTTTGAGTCGAAAAAAGACCTGGGACGTTCGGCCGCTCGGCTGAAAAAGAACTGGTTCGGACCAGTCGGATTCCGTATTCGCTGTGGTTCCCGGCTCCTGAAGCGATCCGATCCAGAGCGATTCATCCGGTTTGCCCTCCGAATCTTCCGGGGAAAGCGCAAGAAGATCTTCCGGATTCTGCTCTTCGTAAAAGAGGATCTTGCCCGGCAACGATTTTTCCGAAAGATCGGATCGATGTTCGTCCAGAGAAAAGAATTGATCCAAAGGATCTGTTTTCGCGTCCGGCGATTCTGTTAAGGATCCGACAATTTTCGATTCTCCATTTTGTTCCCTTAGAAAATCATCGTAGACCGATTTCGGAAAGATTCGATAGAAGTTTGTGTTTTTTCGGTAAATGAGAACATAAGGAGTTCCCGACTTCATTGCGAGGAGTCGGGTATTTTGAAGATCCGTTTGAAGCGCGATGATCCCTTCCTTGAATTCCGCTTTCGCGAGCATACGGTCCAAAGAAGGAACCGCAAGGCTTGCGATCATTACAATAATCGCAAGCACAAGAAGGAGTTCGAGAATCGTAAAAGCGCGTTTCATATGCAACGAATCCTTTTTAAAAGGATCTTCCCCGAAAAAGGATTCGGGGAAGAGGAGATCCGTTCCGCGGGCCGGGAATCAGTCGTCGCAAACGACCCGGAATCCGATATTAAAGACTTTCTGCCAAGATTCATAATTTCGTCGAAGACCGGCGCGTCCCCATTTGGGGCGATCACGCCAGGATCCGCCCTTGGCGACTTTTTGCGCTTCGAGTGATCCGGCGTTTCTTCCGTCGTCGTCCTTATACGGATAAGGCTTATAATCGGATTGGGTCCATTCGGCGACATTTCCGATCATATCGAAGAGTCCCCAAGGATTCGGTTCATAAGATCCGACGTTGGCTTCGATCATATTTCCATCATCGATTCCTTCCGCACGGGGAATAAACGCTTCCCAATCCTGATGTTTATAAGGCTGGGGATCGATTCCGCGAACGACGAACAGACGGGTACTTTCATCGGAAAGATTTTCCTTCTTGGAGAAATCGGCGTTCAGTTTTCCGAACCACATCGGTTCCGGGGATCCTGCGCGTGCGGCCCATTCCCATTCCGCTTCGGTCGGAAGACGGAATTTCTTTCCGGTTTTCTTGCTGAGCCATTTGCAGAATTCGTTCGCTTCCTGCCAGCTGATCCGGATCACCGGCTGCTTGGGGAGATTGGCGGCGTATCCGGGCCGAACATGGTCTTTATTCCATTGATCGATGAATCGGCTGTCGTGGGTCGCGTCGAAAAGATTATACATTTCGTTGGTAACCTCGGTCGACATCATCCAGAACGGTTTTTCGACTTTTGCGGCCGATCGGGGAAGTTCATCGAGAAAACCGCAATCGTCTCCCATCACGAATTCACCGGCCGGGATCTTGACCAGATCGAAGGAAATCGCATCGGAGAGAGCAATGGTTTTCTTGCTTGCGTTTTGCATCGCCTTCGCTTTGGCGGCGTCGAAGCCCCAATTCGGCTTCGGAGAGGTAAAGTCGGGATCCGGGGTTTCTTTCGGCTTTACAAATTCCGGACGCTTCAGTTTACTCTTGTCGAGAGAATCGGATTCATAGTTGAGATCCAATCCGGTATACATCTTTTTCAGTTCGATGTATCGATCGGCGATCTTTCCTGTATATTCCGGATCTTTAAATCCGTAGGGGTACTTTTTCCCATCCTTCGTTGCATTTTTCTTGGCTTCGGACATTGCATTACTGATATCCATCCAGGTTCCGAAGTACGGAACGTTCAGATCGATCCAGGTGTAGAGCTTTTGCCAAGCTTCCTGATCAAGTTGGACATTATGGTGTCCTTTACGGAGCATTTGGATCAGTTCGGAAGTGGAGACGTGATATTCCATCGGTTTGAAGGGATGGATATCGCTTTCCGGTCCGGATCGACGGACATAAGGATGAAGCGCATGATACGATTTGGAGAAATTCCGGGTTCCGGGTCCAAATGATGTATCGGCGAAATTGGGCCGTTCCGGCTTTTCGCCATTATGGCACCCGACACAGAATTTATCGAGGACCGGCTGAATCTCCTTATCGAAGGCGAACGGGCGTTCCGGACCGTAGAAGTTGGAAATATTGGCCGGCTGAGCCTTTTGGGCCATTGTGCTCTTTACCGGAGAAACGGAGTTCTGATCTTCATGGCAGCCAATACAGGAGACGTTCTCTCCAGGCATTCCGACGAACCAGGATCGCATTCCCTGAACGGCGGCTCCCTGATCGTCAAGCGGCTGAAGGACCAGCGGAGTATTCGAAGGAATATTGAATCGGGCACTTCCATCCGGGAAGACGGGCACTTCACCGATCAAGCGCCGGGCATCCCAGCAGCTTTCGATTCCGAAGACATCATGTCCGCCGATTCCGCGGTATCCATAGCTCACCGCGTAAACGCGGAGCTTTTTAACCGTTCCTTTCGGAACATTGGGAAGTCCCTGTCCGAAATAGAGATCGGTAATAAAAACGTTCGCTTCTTTTGCGTTCGGAGTTGTTCGATCCGGGATCGTTTGCGGCGTTTCCTGTTCGATCAGGGGCTGTCCTTCCAGAAGGGTATATCCGGGCTCTTCCCGTAATTTGATCATATTGTCAAAGATATCGACAAGATAGAGCGCCCAGGCGTCGTTCGGCCGGATCTTTGCGGAAACAAGGAAAAGATCGTCCGAGATCGGCCAAGGGAAGAGGAACTGCGGCCAGGAGTCCCGAACGAGCTGATCGGCGATGATCGGTTCGACCTTTTTCCCGTAATCCGGGATTCGCTGAACAACACCGGTCTCTTCGCGGCGTCCTTTGGTCGGATCGAAGATCACCAGTTCACCGGAACGCTGGATTCCGTGGTGTCCGCTTACGATCGCAACGAATTTGGACGATTGGCCCGGGATCGGACGGGCATAAAACATACTGTTCGGCCAGAAGGATCCGCTTCCGTAATGTTCGACCTGATTCGTTCCATCGGGATTCATGGTCATCATGATCCGGGAGAAATAGTGAGTAATATCGACATATTCCCAGCGGAGATAGAGAATTCGTCCGTTTTCCAGGAGGACCGGGCACCAGTCCTGATCCTGTTCGAATGTGAGCTGTCGGACCGTTTTTCCGTCCTTTTCGAGTCGATAGATATTCCCGACGACATCGGATCCGCCGATACAGGGAACGCCCATCATGGAGGCGGAGGAGATGAAGATCGTCGCTCCGTCGGGAACATAGCAGCCTTCGACATTATTGACATCGCCGCCCATATCGGGTGTGATCTGCTTTAAGGCGCCGTTTTCCAGATTGCATTCGAAGATCTGCCAGGTTTTTTTATCGGAAAGGGCGGTTACCAGGCACTTGTTCCCGTCCCAATGGAGGGAGATATCGCCGATGAAGGAGTCGTGCGGCGCTTTGACGATTTCTTTAAGAGGGGCATTGAGATCTTTCAGATCCAGGGTCACCAGAGAAGCGTCGTATTTCGCGTCCCGATTTCTGGAGGCGTTCGAGATCCAGTTGGCGACAAGGCCGGCGTTCTTCGATTTTCGGACCAGGATCTTTTCGAAGTCGAGCAGCGGATTGGAAAGGAGGACTTCGCGGCGGAAGGCATCATACTCTTTCGCGACCGCAAAAGCAGCTTCCGGATCGGATTGGGACGCCTTGATCCGTTTATTGAACTCTTCCCAACGGGCAAGATAATTTTTACTCTTATATTCTTCAGGGTACTTTTCAACGAGATCGACGATGGCTCGTTTTAACGCTTCCGGGCGATTAAAGGCGAAGAGAACATCGGATCCGAGAGAGGAGACCTTTCGTTCGGCCTGCCGGCGGTTCATTTCCTGTTCCCAGGCTTTTCGTTCGGCATCGTTTTTGAAAAGGGAAGGTTCGACTTTCGGGTCGCCGAGAACCTGGATCTCGACATAAGATCCCCAGCTTTGCGCGGCGTTCTTTTCTTTTCCCATATGTCCGGCCCAGGCTTGCCAAGTCGGCCAAAGCCGGAATTCGATCCAGTCGAATTTTTGATCGGCAACGTTTTTATTGGCGTCTGTATTTTCGATAAAGGAGGAGTATCCGCCGTTATTTCCGCCGATCACTTTCGGACCGGAAGTGAAGGTCGCATCTTTTGGAAATTCGGGTTTTTTTCCGGGATTCTTTTCGTTGTTGGCCAATCGGACTTCGAAATCCTGATTTGCACGGGTATCGATGTTTCCTGTAAAGAGGCGAATACTTTTAATGGATCGGGGTTTTCCGAGATAGAAAACGAGCCGGGACGGTTTCTCGTTTACAGCGACACGTCCATCACCGCCGAGGACACCGGCAGTTCCATCGTAAAGGAGCGGAACGGAACCCGCGCCGATTCCCTTGACTTCGATCAGTTTTGTTTCCGGGAAGGCGAGGAGGTTGAAGGGAACATTATCCTGGATCTCCGTATTCATTTCGGCGAAATTTCGGGGGTCATTTCCCCAATGCCGTGTTTTCATGGTCGTTTGAGAATACAATTCCCCGTTGAACACGAGAGATCCGAAGAACAAAAACAGTAAAAACGCGCACTTTTTCATCGCAAAACCTTCCTTTGCTGGCTTAGGAATACTTATTTCCAATTAAAGGCTGAAAACAACTTCCGTCCATTATACCGGAAAGCAATCGGGTTTTCAATCAATGCGGATAAAAAAATAGAAATTTTTTCAAAAATACCTTACCGTGTGTTTGATCTGCGGAAAATGCGGGATTTTCCCGACTGGAATTAGGGAATCAATATCGCCCGGGAGATCGTGATTCGCCCCTTATTCGAATCACAACGGTTTTTAGAGATTCCAACTCTTCGACCACGGCGGCTCTGCCGCCGCGAGGGCGAGGACGCTCACGGTCCCTGCGCTCGGATTCGAACCGCACACACAAATCGATGTTTTTCTCGGGTTCCCCGGGGTAATGGGTGATTGTGTTTATTAGAGATTTTAACCACTTTACAGATCGGCGGCGTTGCCGCCGGGGATAAAGAGAAGGATGCAATGAGGGTTGTGGGGACAA
>JAUNSU010000098.1 GCA_030539035.1 Planctomycetia bacterium | reverse complement strand
AAGCTGTTTTTGAAAAAAAATTCTGGCGCGACTTGTTTTTTCAATATAAATCCGGTAAAATGCAGATTCAAGCTGTAAATGGATATTTTCGCGTATTGGAATCGGATTCCCGTTCCGGAAATTTTCCGCTGTTCTTCCGCCTTTCGCAAGGAGTCCAATCATGAATCGTATTTTGATAATGATCGTCGTTTTTGCCGCAGCCCTTCCTTTCCTGAACGCAAAGGAATCCGTTCTGGAGAATGAAGCCGGAAAATTGATCTGGTCCGCACAAAAAGGGATCGAATTTTATCCCCGGCTTGAAGAGGTTCCTGCTGTTCTCGGTTCCCGATCCGATAAAATCGACCCGAAATATCAGCAAAAAGCCGATTGGTCCCTGATCCTGTTCGATAAAGATCCCCGGCCCGGTAAAAAGAATCCCCGTCTCACGATCGAAAGTAATGATCAGACGCCGAAAATCACGGAAACCGAAAACGGATTCTCTCTGATTTACGATTCTCTTCGCTTGAAAGATCGGGCTTTGGCTCTTTCCCTTAAACTTCATTTTCTGAAAAAGGATCATGCGTTCGAAGTTCGCGCCGAGATCGATAATCGAACCGACGGCTTGATCGTCGATCGGATCATCGGACCGGTTCTGAACAATATCGATCTGGATTTTGCGAAGTTTCCTGTGATCTGGCCCGGCGGAATCGGCGCAAAGATCTCCGCTCCTCCGCAAAAAGATCAGAAGTTTTACGATTACTGTACAGTTCGATGGAAAAATTATGCTCCGAATTCTCCGAAAATCAAGGAAATTTATACGCGATATCCCGGGAATATGTGCACAATGGCCTGGTTCGCTTTGGCTGGCGAAAAATGCGGTCTTTATTTCGGATCGGCCGATCCCGCGTTCGGAATCAAAGACTTCTCTTTCCGATATCATACGGAATCAAAAATGAGCTCGATTGCCCTTTCATATTACGTAATGCTGCAAGCAGGGCAAAAATGGTCCGGACTTCTCTATGAACTCTGTCCGTATCAGGGAAGCTGGCATAAAGCGGCCGATCATTACCGCAAATCGATCGATCCGAACGGATCTTTTGTTCGTAAGGCGCCGCAATGGATCCGGGACTGTTCCGGAATGTTCCTTTGCATTTTAAAACAGCAGAACGGCCGGCACGTGATGTGGAATTATTCCGATATCGGAACGTCGATGTCCGATTGCGCCGATCGTTTGGGATTCGATCTTCTTGCCCTTTTCGGTTGGGCGCACGGAGGACACGATCATCTTTATCCCGATTATTTTCCCGATCCGGTCCTGGGCGGCAAAGAGGCTCTGAAAAAAGGGATTCGACAGGCTAAGGACCGCGGAAAACGGATCTATCTCTACGCCAACGGGCAGTTGATCGATCAGGCAAATGAAAAATTCTGGTCGGAAGCAGGAGAGTCCATTTCCATTCTCAACGAAAACGGAACGCCCGTAGTCGAAAACTGGCGCAAATTCACCGATACGCCCGGATATCGATTCGGCTGCGCCTGTCTTTACGATGAAAGATGGTTCGATAAAATGCTCGGTTTGGCGATTCAGGCAAATGATCTTGGCGCCGATGGGATCCTTTACGATCAGCTCGCGGTCGGAAGCCCGAGGATCTGCTTTTCGAAAGATCACGGACACGCTGTTCCCGCAATGGTTCGCGGATCCGATGCCAATCGCATGCTCAAGAGAATCGCGGATCATATGAGCCGAATCAATCCGGATTTCGTGATCTTTACGGAAGGTCTTCATGATTCCGAACTTCCCTCGATTCCCTTTTTCCACGCAAGTATTCCCGGCTTTTACCATGTTCCGAAGCAGGAATCCGTTCTGCACTGGATGAAAGATGATGTTCCGATCCGCAATATGCCGGAGCTTTTCCGATATACTTTCCCGGAAAGCCGGATCTCACTGCGGAATCCGTTCCCTGTCGAACATCGGCGGTTTGTCAATGCAGCCCTTCTTTACGGATTCAAGCATGAGGTGGAATCGCGATATCCCACGGATGTTGAAACCCTGAAAACCGGGGAATATCCGACGATGGAATCTTACAAAAAAGATTGTATTACCGGTCTTGACGGTCAAAAAGTCCAACGGGCCGAATTCACTTCCGGGCGCGCGGCCGATCACTTCGAATATCAGCGGCAGGTTTCCGCAATGCAGAAGGAATACAAAGATCTCCTGATCAGCGGAAAGTTTATCGATACCTGCGGTTTTTCCTGGAAAGGGAAGGTGATTGCCAAAGCGTATAAAAACGGAACGGATCTCGCAGTCCTGGTTTGGAATCCCGCCTCGGATCCTGTTGATTTTGCGGTCGAAGTGCCTCAAGGATCTTTGCGAAAGGCCGTTTCACCGGAACAAAAGGAGATCAAACAGCCGTTTGAAAAGCTCGGGCCCGACTCCGTTCGCCTTTTGATTTATTCGATGAAATAAACCATACGACCGTTCTCCGTATGCGGCTGCGCCGCTGCGCGATAAAAATTTAACGCAAAAATTTTTAACCGAAAAGATCGAGATTTTTTCCCAGTTTTCCGGAAAAATCGATTGATGCCGGGACCGGTGCGCTTGATGAGATCGGTCCTGAAAGCTTTTTAGAGAAATTTCGACCGTCGGACTGGCGATCGGAACTTGATTTTTGTGCTTCGTTTTCAACGGATCCGACTCCGGCCGCTTTTTCGGCCCGACTCCGACTCTCCATTGCCTGCCGTGCAATGCGCGACCGCTGCGAAAGCTCGCCGCTCTCCTTCGTCTGCTGCTCGGCCATCGCTGATCCCCCTGTACAGGAAGCAAGGATATATGAAAAATCGCCGTAGTTCACGGATTCCCTCAAAAATGTTGTCTGTTAAAGTTTGTGAAAATTTCCTACTTTATCTTTTCGGACTCTTTTTCCAAAAACTCAACTAAAAAAAGAAATATTTCGTGAATTTTATTCTCGCTTGACGAAACGGGGACTCTGATCTATAATTGATGCTTTAATCTCCAAATACAGGGAGATCATTCCCTATCGATGAACAATCATAATGGAAAAGGAAAAATGAACAGTTCACAGCCGAAAACAATGTACGACAAGATTTGGGAAAAACATCTTGTCTGTGAAGAGCCGGGCGGAGACGCCATCCTTTATATAGATCAGCAGTTCTGCCATGAGGTAACCAGTCCCCAGGCCTTTGAAGGCCTTCGGATCGGCGGACGTAAAGTCCGGCACCCGGAAAAAGTAATGGCCGTTCAGGATCATAATGTTCCGACCACCGATCGGTCTGCTCCGATTCTGGATCCGGTCTCCAAGCAGCAGATTGAGACCCTGCGGGCCAACTGCAAGGAATTCGGGATCAAATTATTCGATATCCATGATCCGGAACAGGGTGTGATTCATGTTGTCGGCCCGGAACAGGGATATACCCGGCCCGGAATGACCATTGTCTGCGGCGATTCCCATACGGCGACCCATGGAGCCTTCGGAGCCTTGGCCTTCGGTATCGGAACAAGTGAAGTCGAACATGTCCTTGCGACCCAGGCGCTGCGTCAAAAGAAGAGTAAAACTATGCGGATCCATTGCGAGGGAGCACTTCCGAAAGGACTTTCCGCCAAGGATCTCATTCTTTATATTATCAGCCGGATGAGTACTTCGGGCGGAACGGGATATGTTGTCGAATTTACCGGTGAAGCCTTCCGGAAACTCTCCATGGAAGGCCGGATGACCGTGTGCAACATGGCGATTGAAATGGGAGCGCGCGCAGGAATGATCGCCCCTGATCAGACGACGTTCGATTATCTTCGCGGTCGGAAAAATGTTCCGTCGGGCGCCGATTTCGATCGGGCCGTGGAAGAATGGAAGACTCTTGCGAGTGATCCCGGCGCGGTTTATGATAAGGAGATCACCTTCGACATTTCGGGAATTCAGCCGATGGTAACCTGGGGAACCAATCCTTCCCAAGGGACTTTCATTACGAAGAAGATCCCGAATCCGGAAAAGATGAGTGATCCGAACGAAAAGAAGATGGCCAAGGCGGCGCTTGCTTATATGGATCTTCAGGCGGATCAGGCGATTACGTCGATCCCGATCGATTGGGTTTTTATCGGATCCTGTACGAACGGTCGAATCGAAGATTTCCGGGAAGCGGCCAAGGTCTTAAAAGGATATTGCATTGCGGACAGTGTTCGGGCGATCGCCGTTCCGGGAAGCGGATTGGTAAAAGAACAGGCGGAGAAAGAAGGTTTGGACAAGATCTTTATCGCCTCCGGTTTCGAATGGCGTGAACCGGGCTGCAGTATGTGTTTGGCAATGAATCCGGATCAGCTTCAGCCCGGCGAGCGATGTGCGGGAACAAGCAATCGGAATTTTGAAGGTCGGATGGGCAAAGGGGGAAGGACCCATCTCGTTTCTCCCGCAATGGCCGCGGCCGCCGCAGTGGAAGGGCATTTCACTGATATCCGCGACTGGAAATACAAATAATCGAAGGAAAGGACGAAAAAAGGATGAAAGCCTTTGTTAAACATACCGGACTTGTTGTTCCTATGGATCGGAGCGATATCGATACCGATCAGTTGGTTCCCAAGCAGTTTTTAAAACGGATCGAACGTTCCGGATTCGGCAAGTTTCTTTTTTATGATTGGCGCTATTTAAACGATGGATCGGACAATCCGGACTTTGAATTGAACCGCCCGGAGTATAAAGGGGCAACGATTCTTTTGGCCCGGCGCAATTTCGGCTGCGGATCGAGTCGGGAACATGCTCCCTGGGCGATCGATGATTACGGATTTCGGGTGATTCTCGCGTCCAGCTTTGCCGATATCTTTTACAACAACAGCTTTAAAAACGGGTATTTGCCGATCAAGCTTTTCGAAGAAGAGATCGAAGATCTTTTCCAGCGGGAAGCGAAATATCGCCCCTACAATTTAACGATCGATCTTCAGCGTGATTTAATCGCGGACGAACATGGACTTTCCATTCGTTTTACGATCGATCCGTTCCGCAAGAATTGCCTTCTCAACGGTCTGGACGATATCGGCTTGACGCTTCAGCATGAGAAAGAGATAGCGGCCTACGAACGGGATCACGGAATCAAATGAGGAATTTCAAAAAGCCGGATCTCATTGAAAAAGGTCCCGGCTTTTGATTTTTCCCTGTCCGATCGGACGCGGATTCCCCTTTTTACCCGAATAAGATAAACGATTAACCGACAAAAGAGAGCGCGACCATGGAATCTCCCGAAAATACAGCGTCTGTTCCGGAAGAGGATCGGAACGGAGAACAGATCACGGAATCGGCGATGTCCGCCTTTGCGGGAGAGCCGAACGCGGCGTTTGATCCGTATCTTGTCCGTTTTTCTGATATTTATCGTCGAATTGTATCGGAGATCGGCAAGGTTTTTGTCGGCCAGCACGATCTGATTACCGGGACGCTGGTTGCGCTTTTTTCGTCCGGGCATGTTCTGATCGAAAGTGTTCCCGGCCTGGGGAAAACCCTTTTTGTTCGCGCTTTGGGCAAGATCCTTGGCTGCCGCTTTGGCCGGATCCAGTTTACCCCGGATTTGATGCCGACGGATATTACCGGAGCTCCGGTCTTTGATATGCGGACAGGAGAATTTCGATTTCGGCCGGGTCCGGTTTTTACGCAAATTCTTTTAGCGGACGAGATCAATCGGTCTCCGGCGAAAACGCATGCCGCTCTTTTGGAGACGATGCAGGAGTACAGTGTTTCCGTGGATAATGAGACGCATCTTCTGGATCGTCCGTTCTGTGTTCTCGCGACGCAAAATCCGATCGAATCGGAAGGAACCTATAATCTCCCGGAAGCGCAGATCGACCGATTCATGTTCAAGCTGCTCCTGGACTATCCGACGGAAGGGGAAGAGGCGGAGATCCTTCAAATGCACGGAAAAAGTATGGATCCGGCGCGCAAACTGGAAAATCTTTTGACGATCACCTCTCCGGAAGAGATCCTGGAACTTTCCAATCTGATTAATAATGTCTACGTTGCGCCGAAATTGGTCGATTATATAAATCGGATCGTCCGTTTAACGCGGCGATTTCCCCGCTTGAGCCTGGGCGCTTCGCCGCGCGCCGGACTTGCGTTCATGCAGGGAGCCCGAACTCTTGCCGCGTTTCATGGCCGGAGTTTTGTGATCCCGGACGAGATCCTTCAGCTTGCCCTTCCGATTCTTCGGCATCGGGTCATCCTTTCACCGGAAGCGGAGATCGAAGGGGAAAAAGCGGATGCGATTCTTACGCGGCTGGTTCGATCGGTTGAAATACCGCGGCTTTAAGTCAATTTTTGTTCCCTTGAATCCCTTATAATAAGCAGGAAAAAAGATCATGGATGAATTCCTGAAAAGAGTATTCCTTTTCTTACTCGTATTTTGCGTTTCCCTTCCCGTTTTTTCCCAGGACGGGATCTTTGATGATGAAAAGGCGGACGGACCGTTCAAAAAATCGAATATTCCCGGCGGACAGAGAAGTGAATTCGAAGATCCGACCCAAAAGAAGCTGGAAGTATCGAAGGACACTCCGACGGTCGATGTCCATGGAGATGTTCATTTTCAGCATCCCTCGACGATGGATCCGGAAAAAATGACGGAAGAGCTTTTTATTCTGAGCTTGACCGCAGCGGAAAAAAGCCTGGTTTCCGGTTTGATCGATGAAAAAGAGAAGAAGATCAAGAAAGGGATATCCGGTCCGGTTCTTTTTGAAGCGGGAGCGCGAATTGCTCAGGTCGGGCGGCCCGCCTTTGGACGGATCTTTCTTGAGAGATCCCTGAAAGCGCAGGGAACACCGGCGGAATACGCCGCAATGGCCGATCGGGTGGGGGGGGAACATCTGATCTTCCTGGTTACTAATTCCGCAGTCGGACCAATCGGGGATCAGGCGTTGGATAAGGCTTTGGCGGAGGCGAAAAAATACTGGACCGATCCGGTTCGTCTGGAGGAATCGCTTCAAAAATATGTAAAAGGAAAGAAATCGGAAAAGGTCGATGCTCTGATTCATTTTCGAAAAGCGGACGAAGCATCGATCGATTTTTTAATGGATAAACTGGAAAAGGTTCCCGACGAGGATCTTCTTCCCATTCAGGAACTGCTTGGTTTTCTCGGTCCGGATACCGATCAGGCTCTTTTTGCGGCGCTGGACTCAACAAAGGAAAAGCTCGTTCTTCGGGCCATTTCTCTGCTTGGCAAGATCCCCGGCGCAGAAAACAGGGAGAATCTTCTCGTTCGATATTATACGGGCGGATCGGCGGCACCTGCGCAAAAAGATCTTTTGGAAAAAGCGATCACGGCCCATTTTGGAAAGATCCCCCCGAAAGAGGAAGTGATTGATCTGATCTATGAAAGAGCTCTTTCTTACTATAAGCGGCAGGAAGTTCCTCCCCAAATGATCGATGGACATTGTTCGCTCCGTATTTTTGATCCGGAATCGGGAAATCTTGTTCTGAAAGACTTTACAGAAGAGGAATATTTTCGTAAATACGCGGCGATCTGGTCGAAAAGAGCTTGGAAACTGATCGAAGGGCCGACGGAAAAATCAGAAACGGAAAAAGATTCTCTTCTGGATAAGCGGATCCGGAATCTTACACTTGCATTGGCGGCCTCAGCGGAAGATCTTCTTTATCAAAAAGGATTGGATAAACCGCTGGATACAACGCCTTATACGGCGGAATTCCCCAAAGCAACTTCAAAAGATCAGGAAAGAGCACTCGATTTTGCACTGCGAATGAACCGTCCGAAAGGGGGGATTATGCCCGTCGTTCTGCTTGGCAAGTCGGGAGAATTTGAGTTCTGCTATTCGGATCAGAGGGAAATGTCCCCCTTGATTCGGGCCGCCTGTTCGACGGATCGCCGATTGCGGTTTGCCGCGCTTTCGGCGGTTGCCCGTTTGAATCCCGAAAAATCCTATTTCGGATCCAGTCTGATCCTTCCCGCCCTGATCCAGTTTACAACTTCAACAGGAGCGCGGAAGTTTGTCTGTGCGGCCCCTCAATTTCAGGACGCTCTTAAGATCGGCAATATCTTTACAACCTTGGGATATCTTCCGAAGCCGGCGATCAGCGGCGGTGAAATTCTTCGAACAGCGCAGGAAGATGCCGATATAGAACTGGTTGTCGCTCTTGCTTCGGTTCAAAAACCGGATATGATGACGACCGTTCAAATGCTTGAAAAAGATTACCGAACAGGAGATATTCCGGTTCTGGTGGGAGCAACGAGCCGCGTTACCGTATCCGAACCCGACGAATTGGATCAAAAGAAATGGGACGGCAACAGAAAACAGATCCCCGCCGATTCCGAATTCGGAATGATCGTTGACTCCGTTCATCCCGGTTCGCCCTATTTGACCCGGGAAGTTTGGGCGATCCGTTTAAGCGAAATCGAATCCAAACGGCTGGAAGCGCTTCCGGAAGATCCCGATAAATTGGCCTTCTCGGATCAGGTTCGAAAGGAATTCTATGCGCCGATTCTTATGGTTCTGAATACGGAACTGAATATGAAGCGGGCAATGCGGCAAGGGGGTCTTGAGAAGAACGCGCTGGCCGTTGCGCTTCCTTATGATAAGGCCTCTCTGGAATGGACCATGCGCCAGCTTCAGGAAAAGACCGGAATAGAACAGGTTGGGGCGCCTCTGCGAAAAGCGCAGGCGAAAGCGGCGGCCGGAATGATCGTTCGGCTTCTCACTGCACATCCGGAAATCTATATGATCGAAGATATTGAGATCCTGATCCGGCGATTGATCGAGCGGCCGGATCTGATCGAGGAAGGACTTCGAATCGCGGCCCTTGTTCCTTCGGCGGGGATCCAGAATTATCTCGCCAATCAGATCGCCGATCCCCGGTGGTCCATGCAGCAGAGAGAACGTTTTTTACAGGCCTTTGCCGATCATTTGGATCAGCATGGATCCAAGCTGCGGGGCCCTGATATCAAGCGTCTTTATGATCGATACAACGCCAGCGAAAAAGAACCGCGCGAAGTCCAGAATCTCTTTTCCAATATGCTGGACGCTTATGAAGCGGTCAAAAAGTAATGCGCTGTTTTTAGAATCAGACCGGATCTGCGAGAGTGGAATAATAATGGCATAAGGCAATCGCCAGCGCGTCGGCGACATCAGGCGGATCCGGATAAGTATCGAGATGGAGCTCCATTTGAATGGCCCTTTGCATTTGATCTTTAGGAGCTCTTCCGTTTCCGGTCAAGATCTTTTTGATCTTGGTTGCCGCGTACGGAATGACGGGAATATCCGCAAGCGCCGCCGCAAGGCAAATCGCGCCGCGGGCATGTCCCATCAGAATCGCTGTCTTCGGACGCTCGTAAAGAGAATAAAGATCTTCCAGGGAAAGAACTTCCGGATGAAAGGCGTCGATCACCTCGGCGATGCCCTGATAGATGTCCCGGATCCGAAGCGCAAGCGTTTTCGCGCTGCTCCGGACGATTCCCGCTTCCAGTAAACGGACCTTGCCCGATCGGATCTCAAGAACTCCGTATCCTGTTGTATGCAGGCCCGGATCGACGCCAAGGATGATTTTTTCAGCGGTCAATGAACTACTTCTTTGTTTCCGCGCTCTTTCCCCTTTGCTTCAGGGTAATCGGAGCTTCCACTTTTTTGGTCCAGGTAAGATCGACCGTTGCTTCGATTCCCCAAAGACCTTTGTTGATAGCGACATTTTGAAATTCCAGATCCGAATGGCTCTTGCCGTTGGGATTCATCTTGCGAAGGAAATAAGGCTGGAGATCGGAAAGACGCATTAAGAGAATCAGCTTCTGATATTCCTGCGCATCTTCGGCGTATCGCGGATAGGCTTCGATCCATACATCACGCCCGACCGCATCGGCCGGGGTTACTATTTTCAGATAAAATTTTTCTTTAAGGCGTTCGGCATTCGCGATAAAGAAAAGGGGAAAAGGACCGTCGAGGGAAAGATCCTGATTCTGCTCTTCTTCCGGAATCGGAAAAACTGTTGCGACTTTCTTTTTATAATCGTACTGCGTAAACGATTTCCCATCGTAGACGATTTTGGTTTCGTTGCTCGACGGCTTCCATTCCGCTTTCGGTTCCCCGTTCGGACCGTTTCCAAGATAAACGAACTCTCCTCTTACATGATAAAAGAGTTTATTCGGGGCGATAAAGCGAAAGATCCCCCAAGTGTGAGCGATCGGCGTTTTACTGTTCTGGTGAAAAACACCGCCGTCGAATTCCCGGACATGAACTTCACAGGAGACCCTTTTAACATCTTTACTGAAATTTTCCCACTTTTCAAGGAAGCTGTTCAGATTTGCCGCTTCTTCCGCGGAAAGTTCAAACGGAGGAGGAAGCGGAGTGCGCGGAACCGGCTGCGCCGCTCCCTGTCCTGTTCCAAAAGAAGCACTTCCCGGCTGCTGCGGAACCTGATTCGGAACCGATGTCGAGATATACCCTCCCTGCTGGCCTGCTCCCGGAGGAACCTGGCCCGGATTTTGAATCTGAACGGGATTCTGCGTTTGCGCGGGATTCTGGACCTGATTCGGGTTCTGGACCTGCGCGGGATTTTGGACTCCCTGCTGGGGACTGGGCGGAATATATCCTCCGAAGCCTGTTCCCTGTCCAAAGAGAACGGATCCGGTTCCAACCAGAATCATTGTGGAAAGTACAAAAAAGAATTTGTTCAAATGTCTAAAACGCATCGGCCCATCCTTTGGAAAGCGGTTGATCCTTGTCTGTTGCAAATACCTCCGATACTTTACCAAAAACTTGAAAACAGGTAAAGAGCGATTCTTCGATTTTATCAAGAATCAAGGAAGAATCTTTCCGTCCGACCGCCCGAAATTATGTCCGAAAGTTCCATTTTCTTCATTGATATTCCAGGTTGTCCAGGAAAACTTGTAATCCGCAAGGAGGAACTGATCGGGCTGATAGAGAAATTGCCCAATTTCCGCAAATTCCTTTTTGTGGTCGGCCCCCTGTTTTTGAAATACGTGAGCGGAAATCAGAAGGACCCGATATTTGCCTTGACCTGCGACAAAAAGGTCGAAGGTCCCGTTGGAATCCGCTTCTGCACAATATCCGCCAAGATCGGTCAATTTTTGTTTGAATTCTTTATAATCGACCGGCTTGGGACGATTCGGAGCAAGTCCGGAGATCGTTAAGGGTCGATCCTTGGGAAATTTTTCAGGAAAAAGAAAGATCAGACTTCCTTCGTCCTTTTGAGGCTTATTATTTGCGTCCATAAAGATCAATTCCCCTTCGATGGGGATCTTTTTGACCGGCGCGGCTTCGACTCCCGCTTCCGGATCGGATTTTTTCCCATGGAATTGCCAAAAATAAAGTCCGGATCCCATAATCAGAAGGAGCATTGCGATCAAAAAGGACGGGAACAAAAGACTTCTTCGTTCCGTCTCTTCCTCCGAATCCGCGGAGAGGGAAACGAGATCGAGCACCGGCGGGGAAAAAGTGTTTGCGCCCAGATTCGAGATCGATTCTCCATTGGGGAGCGGCGGGGGGATGGGTCTTTGCGCTTCCGGATCCCCGGTTGCCCGGGAAAGAAATTCCGAATCCTCGATCGGCGCCGATCGAACCGGCGCAAGAAGATCAGATTCATCCTGAAAATCATCAATCCTGTAAGGAAGATTTCTGTTTTCCACCGAAAAAGAGCGCTTTTCATAATTACCGGGAATCGGAACATAATCCGATTTTTCCTCTTCCCATTCCGTTGAGGTGATCGTCGGAACGATAAGAGCCTGTTGACAATGCGGACAGGTAATCACCGCTCCGGCCATTTTATTCGGAAAATGAAGGAACCTGCGGCAGCGAGTGCAAAAAAAATCGATTTGATTACCCAAGATCGTTCTCCTCCTCCGATGGAATTTTGGAACGAATGATCAGACGATCCGCCCCAAGGAGGATCAAAAGAACCGATTGACTGAAAAACCAGACCAGAACGAAAAGAATCGCTCCGTATTTCATGATTCCGCTGCCCGTCTGATCTCCAAATGAAGAAAGAAGCATACTTCCCAAAAACAAAAAAGTTGTCAAAATCGGAAGAATACCTGTCAACAATAAAAAAATCAGTAAAAAGGTTCGAAATGTCCCTGTTTTGATCATGTAATTTTGTCTGTTTCCTGTATAATAAATGAAATGGGGGATGGGTTCATTCCCCTTATTATATGAAAATTCGCGGGAAAAATCAAGTCCATCTTTTTTTGAAATAAGCGAAAAGGTAAGTGTGGATAAAATGAATAAAATAGAAAAACTTGTTGTCCTTCCTCTCTTGGTATTGATCGGCTTTTGTATCCGGAGTATTTCTCTCTATGGAGCGACAAGCCAGGTGATCATGAAAGACGGCCGAATATTGACCGGGGCGATTTCGCCCATGAGGAGTGTTGCCGAAATGGCGGGAGACAAAAAGAAGGAATCGGGAATTCAGTCCGAGAAGATCCTTCTAATCGACGATCAGCTGCGGCGCATCTACATCCCCAAAAACAGTGTAAGAGATATTTTGCCCGATGAATTGACGCCGTCCTACGAAATATTTCGATTGCCGCAGCGTCCGGATCTGAATCCCGCTCACCAGATCATTACCCTTGGCCCTTACCGATCGACAACCGCGTTTGATTCCTTTGGCCGGCGAACGATCATGGTTGGCGGACAGCCGATCGTTCAGGGAATTTCGGAAATCGCCCCGCATTATGTGCGAGTTCCTTCCATGAATTATAATTTGGATATGCGTATCTCACCGCACTCCATTCCGCGCAAGATCCTGAGTTCCCTGATCCGAAAGAATATCCGGCAGGATTCTCTGGACGATCGGCTCCGAATCTATCAGTATTATGTTCAGGCCGAATTATATGAACAGGCGGCCGAAGAACTTCAGGAAATCATTACCGATTTTGAGGGAAAAGGCGCAGGCGAAGATCGCTTGAAGATCGGGCTCCAGATGATCCGGCAGCTCGCGGCAAAGCGCCTTCTTGAGGAATTGGATCTGCGGCGGCAGGCCGGACAGTATCGAAAGGTCAAAGATCTTCTTCTTACGTTTGAATCCCAGGGCATTTCTCAGGAAAAGATCCAGGCGGTTCGCCGAATGCTCTTGAAATATGAAGAAGAAGGGAAGCAGAAACAGCACATTATCAGTTCTCTTCAGGGCGCATTTGAAAAAATTGCCGACAAGGATCAAAAAGAAGCGCTTGCTCCTTTGGTGAAAGAGATCGCGGTTCAACTGAACCAAAATACGCTGGAGCGTTTTTCCGAATATCTCCTTGCTCTTCAGGATCCGGCTCTGAACGATCCCGCCCGGCTTGCGGTGGGACTCTCCGGATGGCTCGCGGGAAATATGGGAACCGATAATCGGCTGGAAATCGCGCTTTCCATGTATCGGATCCGGCAGTTGACCCGAAAGTATTTTCTCGAAAAAATCCCGGAAGAAAGAGAGAATCTTTGGAAGACCATCCAAAAAGAGGAAGCGGCAACGCCCGAACGAATTGCGCGAATCATTTATTTGATGAAGCCGCCGAAAAGTACTCCGCGCTCCGCCCAGAAAACGCCCGCGTTTTATGAGTTGGAAACCCCATCCTTTTTACCGGATCAGTCTTTCAAATATTATGTTCAGCTTCCTCCGGAATATGATCCCAATCGGACCTATCCGACCATTCTTACCCTGCATGGAGAACGATCCACCGCGCCAATGCAGATCGATTGGTGGTGCGGTCCCTGGACAGAAAGGAAGGGATCTGGCGATAAACCGGTCTATGAGCGGTTCGGGCAGGCGACCCGGCATGGATATATCGTGATCGCCCCTGTTTGGAATGAGTCCGGAGCGGCTTATGATTATTCCGCAAGAGCGCACGCCGCGGTTTTATACTCCTTACGGGACGCAATGAAGCGGTTTGCAATCGACTCGGATCGGGTCTTTCTTTCCGGACATTCGAGCGGAGGAGATGCCGCTTGGGATCTCGGACTTTCTCATCCCGATCTTTGGGCCGGGATCATTCCTGTTTGCGGAACCGCCGCCAAATACTCAACTGTATTGAAAAAGAATGCCCAGTATGTTTCCGTATACGCGATTGGAGGGGAATGGGACGGAGGATCCCTGTTGAAAAGCAGTGAAGTTCTTGATTGCGGAATGGATTTGAGTAAGCCGTTCGATATGTCCTTTGTTCAATATCGCGGACGGGGAAGAGAAGCGTTTCCCGATGAACTGATCCGTATTTTTGAGTGGATGCAGCTGAGAACCCGACAGGGAATGAACAAAGAAGAAAAAACCGTTTACTCACTTCGCCCTTGGGATAATTTCTTCTGGTCCGCCGAACTCTCTCTGTTTCCAAATGATCTCATGATCGATCCTACTTTTTGGATTCGTGCGGAGACCAAAGGGATCAAGCCCGCGAAGACGGAATTTTTCCGAGTGGCGGGAAACAGTGTCAAAATTAAGTCGTCCGCGAAATCGGCTCGTATTTTTCTTTCTCCCGACCTGGTTGATTTTAACCAGCGGATCGAAGTCATGTTCAATATGAAAAAGATCTCGCCGGGCAACGGAATCATCCTCCCCAATATCAAGGTGATCCTCGACGATGTGCGAACACGGGGAGATCGAAAACATCCATTTTGGGCGGTTTTGTAAGAAGAGAAGAGATTGTTTGTCAACCCTGATTAAATGGGTAACTCAAACTGTAAATAACCGATTTTGAAACCACGGATATTCACGGATATTTTTTTTCGTAAAAACACGTTTTCATCAAAAATATCAGCCCCGAATCTTATAGGGATTTCATCCGTGTTTATCCGTGTCATCCGTGGTTCCAAACAAAAATATTTTTACGGTATGAGT
>JAUNSU010000212.1 GCA_030539035.1 Planctomycetia bacterium | reverse complement strand
ATTTGGATCATTGCGGTCTTATTCCGAAATTGGTGAAGGATGGATTCCGGGGAAAAATCTATGGAACGTCGGCAACGCTGGACCTTGCCCGACTGATTCTGCTGGACGCGGCGCATATTCAGGAAGAAGATGCATTATTTAAGCAAAAGCGGCATATGAAAGAAAATCGGAAAGGTCCGCATCCTGTTGTTCCTCTTTATACGAAGGAAGATGCGGAAAAGGTTTTTCCCATGTTCCATCCGGTTGCCTATCGGAAAACGACAAAAGCCGCGCCGGGAGTGGAGTGCACTTTTTATGATGCCGGACATGTACTCGGATCTTCTTTTGTCGAGATTACACTCAAAAAGTCGGGAGAAGCGGACAAACGTCTTTTATTTTCCGGTGATCTTGGCCGCGCCGGCCGTCCGATCCTTCAGGATCCGAGCTTTTTTGATATGCCGGATCATCCGGTCGATGTTCTCGTAATAGAATCGACTTACGGCGATCGTCAATCCAAACCGGTTGAAGATGTCAACGATCAGTTGTCGACGGCGATCAAAAGGACGATTAAACGGGGCGGAAAGGTGATCATGCCCGTTTTTGCGGTCGAACGGGCCCAGGAAGTCCTTTACCGCCTTCATGTTCTTATGGAAGAAGGAAAAATCCCCGATAATATTCCGATCTATCTCGACAGTCCGATGGCCGTGGAAGCAACCGCGATCTTTAAAAAACACCCGGAATGCTTTGACAAGGAGACCTTTGAAAGATATCAGCGCGGAGAAAAATTGGCCGGACTTCAGCTTCTGAAAACGCCGGATGAATCGCGAACCCTGAATACGCTGGCCGGACCTGCGATAATTATGTCCAGTGCCGGAATGTGCAATGCAGGCCGGATCAAGCACCATCTTGCCAACCATATCGGCAATAAAAAGAATATGATCCTGTTTTTGGGATATCAAGCCTATGGGACGTTGGGGCGGCAGATCGTCGAAGGCGCGAAAATAATCCGGATTTTCGGGGAAATGCGTAAAGTTCACGCGGAAATTGAATCGATTCAGGGAATTTCCGGACACGCGGATCAAAAAGAGCTTCTTGAATGGTTCAGTGCGATTTGTCCCCCGCCGAAAGAGGTTTTTGTCGTTCACGGGGAAGAAAAAGCCGCCCGAACTTTGGCAAATGCAATTCGGAAACGCGCACCGGAATCGGAAGTGATCGTTCCTCAATACGGGGATTCTTATCCGATTTAGAAGATTTTTTGAAAAAAATCATACAGGGGGCTTGATTTTTCCTTCATCTTCTCTAAGATGGAGGAGAATGTAGAGGGTCGGCTTTTTATTCCGAATTCGGAGTAAAAAAGTTTTTTAGTTGTCTGTTTTTGTTTGAAAGGTGAGGAAAAATATGGCTGCTGTAGTTGATAAGGATACTTGTGCGGGTTGTGCTGCTTGTGTTGACGCTTGCCCTTGCGGTGCGATTTCTATTGAAGATGATAAAGCAAACGTGAACGCCGATGAATGCGTCGAATGCGGCGCTTGTGTAGACGCTTGCCCCTGCGGCGCGATCTCTCTCGGCTGATTCCTTGCAAGAATCAAAAATTGCCCCTGCAAAGGGGCTTTTTTTATGGAGATACCGAAAGGATTTGATCTTGATTTTTAACGGGATTTCTGTATACTTTAAGGGAATGAGTTTTTGGGTTTGTTTGGATAAATTGGGTTCGTTGTAAAAAATACAGGGAAAGAACAGGTATTATGGCAAACGGAGAACAGAGATTATCGTTTGAACGTCCGATTCATGAACTTGAATCACGTCTGGAGATCCTGAAAAAAAACAGTGATTCTTTGGAAGTTCGGGACGAAATTCAGCGCCTTCGTTTAGGACTTGCGGATCTGAAAAAGAAAGTCTACGCAAATCTTACTCCCTGGGAAACGGTGGAAGTTGCCCGCCATCCCGATCGGCCGCAAACGGTCGATTATCTGGAAACGGTCTTCAACGAATTCATTGAATTGCATGGGGATCGAAAATTTCGGGATGATCGTGCGATTCGCACCGGATGGGCAAAACTCGATGAATTCAAGGTAATGGTAATCGGCCATCAGAAGGGAAGAAATATCAAGGAGCGAAATGCCTGTAATTTCGGCTGCGCGGAGCCTGAAGGATATCGGAAGGCGGTTGCGAAAATGAAGCTCGCAACGAAATTTCATCTTCCTATTATCTGCTTTATCGATACGCCGGGCGCTTTTCCCGGGATCTCTTCGGAGGAACGGGGGATTTCGCAGGCGATTGCCGAATCGATGTTTGAAATGTCCCAGCTTCGGACCCCGATCATTTGCGTTGTAATCGGTGAGGGGGGAAGCGGAGGAGCGATTGGGATCGGTGTTGGCGATCGGGTCGCAATGCTCGAACACGCTTACTACAGTGTAATTAGTCCGGAAGGGTGCGCCGGGATCCTTTGGAAAAGCCGGGATTTCAAGGAAAATGCGGCCAAAGCTCTGAAATTTACCTCCCGGGATCTTTTACAATTCGGGATCATTGATACGATTATTCAGGAACCGGCCGGCGGGGCGCACAGCGATCGGCATTTGATGTCTTCCCGTATGAAGCAGTTTTTGCGTTCTTCCCTTCGCGAGTTGAGTCGGATCCCGGTGGATCAGTTGGTTGAGGAACGATATAAACGTTTTCGTAATGTCGGTGTTTTTTTTGAACATGCAGAAAATCAAATCAGTGCGGAAGAAACCTCGCAGGAGAATCAATAATGGAAATTTGGCCGGCGATCGATATCAGGGGCGGAC
The DNA here is from genome assembly GCA_030539035.1 of Planctomycetia bacterium. Classification (GTDB taxonomy): domain Bacteria; phylum Planctomycetota; class Planctomycetia; order Pirellulales; family Thermoguttaceae; genus JAUNBG01. Next base: position 803 of record JAUNSU010000212.1, on the reverse strand, counting down.
AATGTGTCCGTCTTCGGCAAGGGGACTACAATCAGGAAACGGTTTATGGGACTTCTCCTGCGGAGATGGCGGTTCATTGGTTCCATGCCGGGGCAAAAAGGCTCCATCTGGTGGATCTGGATGGCGCGAAAGACGGAAAATTGTCCAATTTGGCTCCGATTACCGATCTGGTCCGCGAAGTGGATATTCCTTGCGAGCTGGGAGGAGGAATCCGAAATGAGGAGTCGATAAAAACACTTCTGGATGCGGGATTGGCCCGTCTGGTCGTCGGAACCTTGGCTTTGAAAAACCCGGACTGGTTTTGCGAAATGGCGCAAAAGTATCCCCATCGGCTTGTTCTGGGAATTGACGCGAGGAATGGTTTTGTCGCAACCGATGGTTGGCTGGAAACCAGCTCGACTTCGGCAATTGAACTGGCCCGGCAATTCGAAGGAGCTCCATTGGCCGCTCTGGTTTATACGGATATTGCAACCGACGGAATGATGAAAGGGCCCAATCTCGAAGAGATGAAAAAAATGAACGAACAAATTGCGATTCCTCTGGTCGCTTCCGGAGGAATTACGACGATTCAGGATGTAAAAAATCTTTATGAGGCGGGAATTCCTGCCTGCATTATCGGGCGCGCTCTTTATGAACGGACAATTCTTCTGAAAGAGGCGCTGGAGTATGAGCGGTCGTAAAATTTTTGCAATAAAGTCTTGCAAACAAAACCTTGTAAATCTTTTAAAATCTTACATACAAACAAATGAGGAAAATTTTATGTGCGGTCGATCTGTTAAGCTCTTGATGATTTTGGTTCTGGG
>JAUNSU010000097.1 GCA_030539035.1 Planctomycetia bacterium | reverse complement strand
AACCACGGATGGGGCTGTTGACAGATCAAAACCTGTTCGGAAACCGCAGATTATTTTTTTAGTTGGCTTTGAGAAGAAATTTTGTTGACCCGGCTTGGCTCTTTTTTAAACCACGGATGATCACGGATAACCACGGATGGGGCTGTTGACAGATCAAAACCTGTTCGGAAACCGCAGATTATTTTTTTAGTTGGCTTTTTGAAGAAATTTTTGTTGGCCCGGCTTGGCTCTTTTTTAAACCACGGAGGGGAATGGGATTATATAGTCCCAGGTGTCTCAGTCGTCCCAGAAGTCCCAGTACCTTTTTTAAACCACGGATGATCTTTTATTAGTGATTAGCGGGGATCAGCGACGAAGGCGTTGTGATCGAAGAGTAAAATCTCTAAAAAAGAAAAGCTCCCATTAACCCGGGGAAGCGGATCCTGGGAACGCAGGCTTTCAGCCTGCCCTGCGGCGGAGCCGCTCTGTGATGGGGTAAAAATCTATAAAAGAAATAAACACCGATTAACCCGGGGAAGCGGTGAAAAATATAGATACCGAACACGGTTCGAACCCGAGCGCTGGGAGGGATAAGCGTCCTCGCTTATCCACGGCGGCAACGCCGCCGTTCTGTAATAGACGCGGAATTTGTAAAAAACGCAATCTCCCATTAACCCGGGGAAGCGGTGAAAAACAAGGATTCCGAAAAAGGTTTGAATCCAAGCGCTAGGACGGTGTCCGTCTCGGGCACCCGGCGGCAACGCCGCCGGGCAGGGGAGGAGGAGACAAAGAGGACATTGGGGACAAAGTGCCAGTCCTGTTTCCTGTTCCCCCTGTTCAGAGAATATCGTATGCAGGCTGGAAGCCTGCGTTCCCAGGGACCACTTTCCCGGTCTTCTCAAAAAACATTGTTTTTTCAAAGGACCATCCGTGGTTATCCGTGAACATCCCTGGTTTCAAAAAAGAAGACTGGGACTTCTGGGACGATTGAGACCGCTGGGACAAAAAAATCCCTGTCCCCCCTTGCGTAAATCTGCGCAAATCTGCGGTTTAAAAGCCCTAATCACTAAACGTTAATCACTAATCACTAAAAAACGGAGTTGTCCATAAGCCGGGTTCTGTCCGAAGAGATCCTTTCGGATTCTTCGTGATGATCATTTATCTTGGCGGACAGTTGCCTGTCCGCTCGGCGCGGTCTACCCGAAACCTGTAAAAGCGGACCACTTTCGTCCACGATCCGATCCGAAACCGATCGCTCGATTCCGCCTCTTTTCATGGACAGGTTTCTGCTTGACCTTGCTCCCGATGGGGTTTGCATAGCCGGACCGGTCGCCCGATCCGCTGGTGAGCTCTTACCTCGCCATTTCACCCTTACCGTGAAACCTCGAACAGAACCATTGCTGGCGCCTCTCTTCAGGTGTAAACACGGCGGTATCTTTTCTGCTGCACTTTCCCTGGCCTCGCGGCCGGTGGGTGTTACCCATCATCGCGTCCTGTGGAGCCCGGACTTTCCTCCGAAAGATCGTCTTTTCCTAAGAAAATCGTCTTCCAGCGATCATCTGGACAACTCCGTCGTTCTTTCTTCTTTACTATTTTAGCTAATTTTAGAAAAGAAAAAGGATCTCCGTAAAAAATACCGGTTAATATTTATTTATTTTGACTTTCCAAAGCCGCTTTTTTCTTTTCATTATTGATCAGAACCTCAACATAATCGCGGACTTCATCGACGGTGGGCGGATCCGTTTTCGGCGGAGTACCGGGATCCTCTTCGACTTTGGCGTAAATTGTCTGCGAGGGGAAGGCAAATCCGACATGCAATTTTTCGGCCAATCGCATAATGTCCAAAATCAGACGGGACCGCGCCTTGTTCTCCGACGCCTGATCCGGGACCAGGAAAAAGCAGACCAAAAGAATATCGATCGAGAAATCGCCCATCTCATTCACATAGACATGAAAAGCGTCCTTTCTCGTATTCGGATAGCTCAGGATCAGCTGCCGAATCCCTTCACAGAAGAGTTCGAGCACTTCGGGCGTCGTTCCGTATTCGACTTTCACAAAAGTTTTATAGCGGCGAAAATGCCGTCGGCCCATATTATCGATTACCGCGGTTGTCAGCAGATTATTCGGAATGGTTACCAGCGAATTGTAAAAGGTTCGGACCCTGGTGCTCCGCATACCGACCGCTTCGACTTCTCCTTCAGTTCCGTTGACAACGATCCAGTCGCCAATGGCGAACGGCTGATCCATCAGAACGGTAATGGATCCGAAAAAGTTCGCGATCGTATTTTGCGCGGCCAAAGCGACCGCAATACCGCCGATTCCCATTCCGCTTACGATCCCGATCACGGAAAAGCCGATCATCTGAATGGCCATCACGACCCCGACAAAGATGATCAGCATCTTCATCGAACGGGAAAAGATCGGAACGAGGATCTCATCGATTTTCGAAAAATTCTTGCGGGCCTTGTCCCGTATGATCTCACTGATAAAATCGACGAGCCGAAACGCGGTCAGCATACACATCAAAATACAGAGAAACCGGATCGGATAGCCGACAATATCCGCGATCAGCGGCGGGGCCTTGATCACAACGATCCCCAGATACCAGATCGAATAGGTAAAGAGCCAGCCGAGCGGCTGCCACATCTTAAAGGTTACCTTGTAATTGATCCCGATTCCAGATCGCTCAAGAAATCGAAAAGAGACCAGCGTTGTATAATAAAGGACCCTTATCACGATCAGACCGGTAATATAGCCCAGAATAATGAAAATCAGAAGTCCGATCCATTGAATTCCCGACAATCCGTAATGCTTGACATACCACGAGGCGGGAACAAACGAAAGGAATCCGTCTTTGGTTTCGAAGGGAGGTTTGTCCTTGAGTTCCTCATACATATCGTCCAGTCGATTGATCGTTTTTGTTCCGAACTGGAAGATCTCCCCTTTTTTGACGAGTTCCAGGGGAGGATAATCGATATTCGGCCAAAAAAGATAACGATCTTCGGAATCGAGATCGGGAATTTCCTCTACGTTCAATTTCACGATTCGGGAGATAATGAAGTCGAGTTTATAGACGCAGTCTTTTTTTTCCTGATCCGACATTTTCGGAAAATCGGAAAAATCGAACGCACCGGTTCCCCGGATGTAATCGGTTTGTTTTGCGGCGTCTCTTAAAAATTCAAAAACCTTACGGGGCGTTTTCAAATACTTATGGAGTTCATTATTTTTAGCGTGATCTTTATCTTTTTCGACGGAAGGGGCCTGAATCACAACGATCTCTTTTTCGGGATGTCCGCCGCCGGGAGCGACTTTAACGGTCGTTCCTTCGACGCCCGGGGCGACTTTGACCGTAGTTCCGGCGGGAACAGAATGTTCTTTCGCCGTGCGGGCAGAAGGAGCCGCTTCCGGAGCGGAACTTGTTCCGGAAGCCGCGGAAGCAGGATCCGGCGATATCGTCTGCGGCGGGTTCTCCGGATGTTCATTTTGGACAAACGATCCCGTCTGCGGTCCATTCGGACTCGAAAGGGGCCCGGAATGGGGAGAGTCGGACGGCATATAATGCGGAGGATTTCCCGAGGGGGGAGGCGGAACAAATTCCGGACGATGATCCGAAGGAGCAGGTCCATTTTGCGGAACGGCAGCCGAAGTATTCGGGGATCCCGGACCAGGAGGTCCCGGCGGATTTCGAGAAGGAGGACCGGGCATGGGGCCCGGATTCTGCGGATCCGCTTGCCGTTTGACCGGTTTCTCCAGCTTTTCCGGTTGGGTAACCGCGGTAAGTGCCTGCACGGATCCCGAATGCTTTTCCGCCTTGTTCACGTTCGGATCCGGTTTGATCTCTTTCGAAGAAGCCGTTCCGACATGATCCGGCTTATCGGGAGCATCCGATTTACCTGGAGCACCCGGTTTATCTCCCTCTTTATCCAATTTCACATCCGCCGGAAGTTCACCGCTGCCGGGAAGAAACAAAAGAGGATCCTTTTTAGCTTCCGGAACAGGCGGGAACGTTCCCGGGAGCAAGTGCTTCTGTAAGGATTCCTGTCCGGACATAAAGGCGATCCCGCCAAAGAAAACGGCCAAAAGCAGAAAAAGCCGGACTCTTGATCGGCTGAAAAATTGATAATCCATTTTATACGGCATCCTGTCCCTGTTGATCTTTTACTTTCACTTTATTCTGAAAGTTCACGATTCAATATTTTTTGAACTTTTTCCATAATCTCTTCTTCGGTCGGAAGATTTCCTCCTCTGCGGGCCAGAAAAGAAACATTCGCTCCGGGAATACTCCGCTTGACGTCCTCCGCGTACTGGCCGGAACTCATTTCGACCGCGAGAACCGGAAGATCCTTTCCCAATCGCTCCAGAATGTTCTGGAAATCCTTTTCCGGAAAAGGCCAAACGGTTTTCGGGCGGATCAGACCGGCGCGAATTCCCCGGGTCCTCAGCAGATCGACAGCCGATCGAAGGATCCGGCTCGTGATTCCGTATCCGGAAAGGAGGATTTCCGCGTCATCCGTTCTGTAAAGATCCGCTTTCGCCTCATGATCGGCGATTTCCCGATACTTTTCTTCCAATCGGAGGAGATGATTCTCCATCTCGTCGAAATCCGGACAGACTGTCGTGATCCAAATTTCGTTGCTGCCGGGATCAGTATCGAGTTTCCATGGTTTTTCGATTTTTTTCGCGGCGATTTCCTCATTGATTTCGACCGGTTCCGCCATTCGGGCAAGATCCGCGTCGAGAAGGATCAGGACAGGGATCCGGTATCGATCGGCGAGATCAAACGCATCAATGCTCATCTGATAGATTTCCTGCACCGAGTTGGGAACGAGAACGATCAGATGATAAGATCCCTGTCCGCCCCCTTTCACCGCCTGAAAATAGCCAGACTGCTCCGCGCCGCAATTTCCGGCGCCCGGCCCGGCCCTCATTACATCGACGAGGACCATAGGAAGTTCCGCGCCCGCCGCGCAGGAGATCCCGTCCTGCATCAGACTGATTCCCGATCCGCTGCTCGCCGTGAAAACACGCAATCCGGAAGCGGATCCGCCGTAAAGCATACTGATCGCCGCCGCTTCACTTTCCGCCTGAATAAAGATCTTGCCAAGCGGAAGATAATAAAGCGCCGCAAGATCCATAATCTCACTTGCGGGAACGATCGGACAGCCAAAACAGGCATCGCATCCGGCGGCCAGCGATCCAAGTACAATCGCTTCATTTCCTTTCAGCAATTTACGCAATGTTTTCTCTCTTTCTCTTCCGATCTCAATGTTCCCCTTTTTTTTTACTCAAACTGTAAATAACCGATTTTGAAACCACGGATTTCACGGATTTTCACGGATAATTTTTTAGTAAAAATCCGTTCCCTGCTTGGCGGAAAAGAGATTTATTTCAAAATCCCATTTATTTTATACCAAATATTGGAAAATTGCTATAGCGTCAACTTTCATTTTTCCTTAAAATTCCAATTCTTCCAGGGGAAGTGTTTTAAAGGTCTTTCTCGTATAATAAAATAGAGAAAAGAAATAAAAAAAGTAAAAACAAACATATCAGGAAATCAAAGATGTACGAAAAACTTATCAACAGTTTAATCGCTGCCTTTGTTGCGTGTGTCGTTTCTGTCGGAATGATCTGGTTTTTACAGGATCAGCCGCAGGATTATCCGATAGTTCAGGACAATCGGGCCGGTTCTGCGGGATCCGCCTCGAATTTGGGGCATATCGAAGCGGAAAGCATCAAAGTGCATCAGTCGATTACGATTGTCGATTCCAAAGGGGATCCGCTCATCGAACTGAAAAACGGGAATCTGTACGTTCGCAACGATATCTGCACTTCCCGAATCGGATCGGAAGAGATCATGAGTAAAAAAATCCAGATCACGCCCGGCGATCCGAACGCGAAAGACGCGCCTGTCTTTTGTGAAATGTCGACTCAAAAAGAAGACGGCGGCGCCTATTTCGCGCTTTTGAGTCCCCGCGGATCCCATTCCGTCAATATCGGATTCGATAAAAATGAGACAGGATTCATTATTTCTCAGAATAATAAGGATGATTCTTTGGTTGCCCAGGCGATTTTACCGATTCCGAGTGCGGACAAAACGCAAAAATCGCTTCTCAGCCGAACTCCGGAGTCGAAATTTCCGCCCGCCTCTGCACCGATGACCGGAAAGGGACCGGCGGTCTCTTCCTGGCTGCCGAACAGCGGACAGAATCCGGTCCGGAATAATCCGCCGCTTCCGGCAGATCAGGCGGGATTCGCGCAAAGCAGGACGGCCGGACCGTTCCCGGAAAACTCCATTCCGCAGGGATCACTCGCGCCGTCAACCGCATTGACTCCTTCTTCCTCACCAATGCGGTATTAAGGACAAGGGATTATTAACCAATGGTCCGATTACCTTTCAAACTAACCGGGATCTTGCTGATCCTTTTTTCACTTCCGTTTTTCGGGGAGGGAAGGGGAAGCGCACAGACCGTTCGGGGGAATCGGGGCGATCTTTCCAAACTTCCGATTGAACCGTTCCAGAGCCGAATCACCGGATCCGCTTTCGGGCAATGGTCTTCACTCGACGGCGCGCAGCGGGAAGGATCTCAAAGCGGATTTGACACTTCCGTCTTCGGAGGATCATTGGGACAGGATCTTCGACTGGCTCAGCAGGCCCTTTGGGGCTATTCCTTTCATGGGACCTCGATCCAATTAAAACCAAAGGATTCCCGATACGATGGATCCGTTTCTTCTTTCGCGGGCGATCTCCATATGTCCGTTCATGATACTCTTTGGCATCTCGATTTTTTGATCGGATACGGGAGAAATAATAATCGGAACTCATTTGCGGAAAATTCCCTGTTCCAGGAAAACCGGTTCAACCTCTCCCAATGGAATTATGAAGCCGATGCCGGGATCAAACTTGAAAGAGGCTTTCTCTGCATTGAGCCTTTTCTCGGAATTCATTTCAGTACCCTGAACGGTTCAGACGGGAACGTCTCTTCCGCATCCGCACTGAAAAACGCGGGACTTGCCAGATCGGAAGGGTCGGGAACCTCGGCCCGTATGATTCTCGGAAGTAAATTCAGTTGGGAATATAATACCTATCTCGGACGGATCATTCCGGAAATGAAAGGGGCCTGGATCCGCGAATTCTGTGATCATGATCTCTTTACGACAGAGGAATTTTCCGGATTTCCCGTTCTTTGGCGGTTCGCCGAAAACCAGTGGAGCGCCGATCGACTCCTTTTGAACGCGGGGATCTCCCTTGCCCTGCGGGACTCCATGGACCTCTACTTCCAGTATAATACCATGATCACCTCCCGATATTACTCGACGACAATCTACGGCGGTTTCAATAAAAAATTTTGATTGTGAATAAAGCCTTTAATCACTCATTACCAATATTGACTTTTATTTTGAATCGATTATATTTAAGGTATTGGGTTGGCAGACGCCGTTATTTGGGTTAAGAATACCGGCAAACAGGATTAAATTTTTCTCTTTTACACAACAATTTATTTCGCCATGCAGTTTTTTCACATCTATCCTTACGCTTTATTCAGTAATTCCCCATGGGGATTTTGGATTCTTTTTGCTGTTGCTCTCATTTTTCTTTTCAGGGCTTTTGTCTACCGATATAAAAACAGGGTTCTTTTACGAACCCAAAAGGTTCTGGATCATCTTCTTACCCAATGCGGGGTTGTGGATTCGAAGGGGAATATTCTCTATTTTCAGAATGCGGACGGAACGAAGCCGGATCCCGGTCCGCAAACGGTTAAGGATCTTCCGGTCGAACTCCAGCATGAACTTAAAAAGGTTCTGCCTGAAGTATTCGATAAAAAGACGCGAAAAACGTTCGAATTTGAATCTTTTTCCACGCGGTATAAAATTGACCTGATCCCGTTGGATCGGATCGACTTTGGCCTGCCCGCCGTCATGTGGATCGTGCACGATATTACCGAATTGACAGAAGCATACGCTGAACATCTGCATATTGTCAACCGTTTGCAGAATACGCTCTCCTCGATCGGGGACGCGGTCGTTTCCACCGATTACGATGGAGTGATCAAACTGGTCAATCCCTCGGTTGCGAATATGCTCAAAAAGTCCGAATCCGATCTGATGGGCAAGAATTTCGATCAAATTTTCTCTATCCGCGACGGAGACGGCAGCTCTCTTGTTAAAAAGGTCATTTTGGAACGAAAAAGCTGCTCCTTCCGTTCAAAACTGGAGATCAATGAGGAAGAGATTCTTTTCGTGGAAGGGCTGGCTTCGCCGATCGTTGAAGATCAGATCATTGTCGGGACCGTTTTCTATTTTCGTGATACAACAGAGCTTGCGCGGCAGGAACAGAGACTGCAAATGGCCTTGAAATTCGCTCAAACCTCGGATCGGGCGAAAAGTGATTTCCTTGCGGCGGTCAATTACGATTTCCGAAGTGCGGTCAATAATATCATTGGATATTGCGATTTATGCCGCATCAACAGTCCGGATCTGCGGGACGATCCCAATATCGAGAATATCCATCAGGAAGCGGATAAACTGCTCCTCATGTTCAACGATATTCTCGATGTCGCCAAAAACGACGGGGATCCGCTTCAGATCACCTTTGCTCCGGTCGACTTCAAAAAACTCTTTCGGGAAATCCAGAGGATCTTCGCCTCCACCTCGGAAAAGAACGGGATCTCGCTTGTTCTTCAGGTTTCGCCGAATATTCCGTTCATCAATTCCGATTACAAGGCGCTGCGGCAGATCTTGGTCCGGCTTCTGTCCCATGTTTATTCCCTTGCCGATCGGGAAACAATTCTTTTGTCGATCGACTGGAAGGAGAATAATCTCGTTATCGAGATCGCGATCAATTCCCAAAAGATCAAGATCATGCAGAACAGCAATCTTTCGATCTTCAAGCGTTTTTGCGAACAGCTCAACGGAACCTTGAACGCAGTGCAGACAAAAGACCGCTTCGCCATCGTTTTTACCCTGCTCGAACCGAAAGTCTGCGGGGAAGTCGAAACCGCCGCCCTTCCGGCGATCAAGGAACAAAAAACCAAACCGAAAAAGAATATCGTAATCCTTGTCGACGATACCGAGGTCAATCTCAAGGTGCTTGCTCTCATGCTCAAAAAGATCAACGTGGAAAGCGTCTCCTGTACAACCGCCCAAGCCGCGCTGGAAGAGATCAATCAATATACGCCTCAAGCGGTTTTTATGGATCTCTGGATGCCGGGAATCGGCGGCGAAGAAATGGCGGCGATCCTGAATCAGAACCCGGAAACCGCTTCCATCCCCAGAATTCTGGTAACCGCCGATACAATGCTGAAAAAGGATTTCGAAGGCCTGTTTCATTATATCATTAACAAACCCCTTATGATCCATGAACTTCAAAGGGTCTGGAACAATATCGAACAGTTGAATCATGGACAAAAATAAAACCAAAACCGATCCGGATATAGATACCGCTGCCATTTCAAGCGGCGGCGCGCATACTGTGCGAGTCAAGATCCCTGATGAAGAGGTCAGCGCTCTGTTCCGGACGACGCCGTTCCAGACGGGAAAAGCGAAGAAGGAATTTTCTCTCCTTTCTCCGAACGATTTTCTTACCGCAAGTAAAAAAATCGCGGAAGCCCGGTCGGATCCTTCCAATAAGGCCGGCTCCGCGAATTCCTCTTTTCAGCCGAATCCGTATCTCAGATCGGGAAATTACGAAATTCCCCGTATCGGAAAACTCTTTGAGTTCAAAAAATGCATCGGACACGGCGGATTCGGTGATGTCTTTGTTGCTTTTGATACCGCACTGCAAAGAAACGTCGCAATCAAAACGCTCCGGACAGACAAGGAAAAATACAGTATGCGGTATCGGTTTATTATCGAAGCGAAAATCGCCGCATCCTTGGAACATCCGAATATCATTCCGGTTCACGGACTCTACACCGATACGAAAAATCAGCTCCATCGGGTCGAAAAACTGATCAAGGGATATGATCTTCAAACAATCCTTCAGCGTCTCAAAGATATTTACAATACCATGTCTCACAAGAGAATCGTTAAGGAAGAAGCGAACGATCTTACGGCAAGACTGGAAATTTTTCTCAAAGTCTGCGACGCGATCAGCTATGCCCATAATAAAAAGTATCTTCACAACGATATTAAACCGAAAAATGTGATCGTTGGACGGTTCAACGAGATTTATGTAACAGACTGGGGCCTTGCGGAACAGCGTGTGTCAAAATTCTCCAGAAAGAGCAACGACTTTTTCGGAACGCCGCAGTACATGGCTCCGGAAATTCTTACCCATCATCCCTACGACAGCAGGGCCGATATTTACTCCCTCGGCGTTTTTCTCTTCAATATCGTTTATTTATCGCAGCCGTTTCCGCTGGAGATCGATATTAACGGCCTGATCGAATTAAAAACGAAAGGTCTGCTTGCTCCCATGAAGCATCGATATGGAGTAAGGATCCCGAGTTCATTGAATTACATTGTGCACAAGGCGATGGCGGCGCGTCCAACCGAACGATATCAGACAGTTCAGCAGCTGGCGGACGATCTGCGTATTTTCATGCACGGTAAACGAGTCGTCAATCCCGTTTGGCAATGGGTCAAATTCTTCTTCCGCATCGCGGCGGGAACCTGAAATTAAGAGCCTTTTTTCAGAAAACAACACCGAAGATCGTTCCCAAGGTGAATCCTTCCGATCGTTTTTCTTCGAATGCGTAATCGTACCGCAGTTCCGGCCGAATCATGAAATGATCTTTCAGCTGGATCGTTGTTCCTGCACTGATCTCATAATAGCTGACGGCGTCTATTCCTTTTGCGGATTCTTCCCGAATCTCTTCGCGATACCAGGCGAATCGGAGAGCATGCCGCAATTGTTTGTTCTGCTGCCAGATCAGATAGGATCCGATCCCGAAATCTTCGTATAATTGCCGATTGGTCCGGCATTCTTCCAGCGATCCGTAATCCGTAAAGGTATTGAAGTTCAGATGATCTGTTAATTTGATCTGGACAAGAACTGTTTGTTTGTAAAAATCGGTTTCACCGGACGCGGTTTTTCCAAAGATTTTTGTATAATCATAAGCCTGAGCCAGTCGGGCCGTTTCTGCGGCATCATGTTCCGGATGATAATGAGCCCAGCTGCCGGAATAGCAGATACTGATCTTTTCGACAGGATCCCAACGAACGCTGCAAAGGATCTGGGAATCTCCGTATCGGTTTCCGAAGCCGACATCGTCGCCCATTGCGATTCCGAATTTTGCGCTCCATTGATCGTTGATTTGATACTGAAGAAGGCCTCCTGTATGAGTTAATCCTTCATGAAATGTCAAACGATTATAAGAGCACAATTCGAAGCCGGCTCTGGAATACATTTCATATCCGAGCGGAGTAAGGAATTTTCCGAGGATCAGATTGCATTTTTTATTCCCGACAGATCCGTAAAGGTTCAAAAAGGAGAAACCGTATCCGCCGCCGCTGCGAGTCCAATCGCCGTCAAAAGTGGAGTCTCCATAGGAACTTGCGTCGGAGGTTCCGAAAAGGAAATCGGACTGAAATCCCCAGTCGACTTTTTGCGGATCCGCGGACAGATCCTTTTGGAATGTCAGCCAGGTTTGATCCATTTCGAGGGGAGCGGATCCGGCATTATATCCGTCGAAATAGGACATGAGGGAATGTCCGCTGAATTGATAAGCGGTTTCCGACTTTTCGTTTTCGTCTGCGAACAGGGAAAAGGAAAAGAAGTTCATCGCGAGTATTCCGATCAAAAGGGCCCAAAAAAATAATTGTACCCGGCCCTTCAAGAGGATTGATCCTCCGAAAGGAGAAAATTTTTCGTGAATAAATTTCAAGTCATTTCTCATTTGTACAGACAAACCGGAATATTAGGGACGGTAAGGGATCCTTTCAGTAGATCGTAAAAGAGAATCAGACGGAATAAGAATATATTTCCGAAAAACGGTAAATAAGGACGGCAGTACCGGCAGAAACCGTATATTTCACCTATTTTGAACCACGGATGATCACGGATAACCACGGATGGCCTTTTGACAGATCGGAGCCCATTCGGAAACCGCAGATTTATTTTTTTAGTTGGCTTTTTGAAGAAATTTTGTTTGCCCGGCTTGGCTCTTTTTTGAACCACGGATGGGACTGGGATTATATAGTCCCAGGTGTCTCAGTCGCCCAGAAGTCCCAGTACCTTTTTTAAACCACGGATGATCTTTTATTAGTGATTAGCGGGGATCAGCGACGAAGGCGTTGTGGTCGAAGAGTAAAATCTCTAAAAAAGAAAAGCTCCCATTAGCCCGGGGAAGCGGATCCTGGGAACGCAGGCTTCCAGCCTGCACGGCGGCGGAGCCGCCGCTCTGTGAAGGAGTTGAAATCTCTAAAAACCGTTGTGATTCGAGTAAGAGTTGAACCATGATCCCCCGCTAATCACTAAACGCTAAACGCTAATCACTGTATATAAGTTCCGTTCGCTTCGCTCTCTCCATTACGGGCTTGCGGTCGGTTGCGAGGCATCGCACATGTATGGTTGGTCGTAAACCCGTGTTTGCCCGATCGTGTACTCTCTTCTCCCTATTTTGCGTTTAATGCTCCTTTTCATGACAATTGGGACAACATCCGCAGCATCCGGAACAATGATTTGTATTGTTTCGAAAAAGTCGAAGAAAGCCGCGAACGAATACGATTCCCGAAAAAATCGCAGCCAAAATGAAAGCGAACGTTTCCATATTTATATCCTTTCTATCAATTGAGGAAACGAATTCCGACCTGCTGAACACAAACGGCGATCAGCCAGGCGAGAACAGTTAAGGCGGTCCATTGCAATAAAGCGAATCGCCAGGAAAGAGATTCACGGGCAATCATGGCAAAAGTGGCCATGCAAGGCATTCCAATGAGACAGAATAAAATAATGCAAGTTCCCGTCAACGGAGAATAATGACGTGTGAGAATACTTCGCAACGATTCGTCCTTGTTCTCGGAATCTGCGACTTTGTAAATGATTCCAAGCTGGGCGACGAATACTTCTTTTGCACCAAAGGCCCCCAGAAAGGCGGTTCCGATTTTCCAGTCGGCCCCCATCGGTTTGAGGACGGGTTCGATAAAATGTCCCAAGCGGCCGATCGTGCTGTATTCGAGTTGGCGTTCATGACACTCGATCATTGCTTCCGCTGTATCAGAAGATCTGTCGGAGAGCTTCTCTTGAGGCAAACGCGGAAAAGCGGCCGCCAGCCAAAGCAGAAAGGAGAAACCGAGAATAACGGTTCCGGCTTTTCGCAGATAGAGCCATGCTTTTCCGAGAGTCTGCAATCCAACGGTTTTCCAGGAAGGAATGTGCCAGACAGGCAATTCCATGACAAACGGACTCACATGACCGCGAAAGACCGTTTTTTTAAGAAAAAGAGCCAGCAGAGCCGCAAGAACAATGCCTGTCATATAGACAAACCAAAGGACCGGGGCTCGCCATTCGATTGGAAAGAATGCCGGAATGAGTAAAGCATAAATGGGCACTCTCGCTCCGCAGCTCATCAACGGAATAACAAACATGGCCGTAAGACGATCGCGGCGATTTTCCAGCGTTCGCGTCGCCATAATCGCGGGAACGGAACATCCGAATCCAATCATGAGCGGAATAAAGCTCTTGCCCGGCAAACCGATTCGCGACAGAAAACGATGTGCCAGAAACGCCGCTCGTGCCATATATCCAGAATCTTCCAGCAAGGCAATCGCCAAAAAAAGAAAAAGAATATTGGGAAGAAAGACAATAACTCCGCCGCAGCCGCCGATCACGCCGTCGATTAAAAAGGATCGAAACAGCGAATCCTCGGCGGCAAAAAGAGCCCCGACCCTGTCAGCCATCTTTTCAAAGAACATTTCCAACCAGGACATTGGCCAGTCGCCCAAAGTAAATGTCAACTGAAAGACAAGATACATCATTCCCAAAAACAGGGGAATTCCCCAAATTCGATGAAGAAAAATTCCGTCCAGTCGATCCGAAAGAGAAGAAACAGGACTTCCCTCATGTCGAACAATTGCTTCTGACAACTGACCGGCAAGCCGGTAGCGATCCCGGACTTTTTCCATAATCGACTCTTCGGATTCACCTTCCTCCATACATTTGAGCGAATTGATTCGGCGAGTCAATTCATCGGCGGGTTCATCGGAATCGGAACGAACTGACCCTTTATCAACAGCAAGCGAATAAAGAGCTTCCAGAATACGGACGGAAGTTGTACCGCAATGACCATCCGTACAAAGGACCGGGGCATGAAACAGACGCGAGAGCTTGTCTTCATCGATATGAAGCTCCATGGTGTTTGCCTGATCGATCATATTGCAGACGAGCAGAAGCGGTATGCCCAACTCCTTGAGTTCCAGCGTCAAAAACAGATTCTTTTCGAGACGGGCAGAATCAAGGACATTCATGATAATATCGGGCGGTTCACGTGTCAGGTAATCTTTCGCCGCCCTCTCTTCTTCCGAAGAGGACCAGAATCCGGACAGTCCCGGCAGGTCAACGAATTGGAATTCAATATCCCGATAAAGGCAAGTTCCTTTCATCTGTTCAACCGTTACTCCGGCATAATTTCCGATATGCTGACGTAAACCGGTCAAGTGATTGAACAGTGTCGATTTGCCGCAATTCGGATTGCCTGCCAACGCGACACGAATCGATTTTACCGATCTTTTCATGAGATTGGTTCCACTGTAATTCTTTGGGCCATATCCATTTCCATGGCCCATTTGATACCGCGGCACAGGAAAACACATCCGCCATGCAGGGACTGAGCCAGAATATTGATTTCCGTTCCGGGTACAACGCCCAGTCGGGCAAAACGCCGCCGATAACTTTCGTCTACATCAACGACGGTTACCCGTTCCCCTTCTTTTGCATGAATCAATGACATCTTTGGTTTCTCCTGACTAAATAGTGTTAGCTTTACCTAACTTTGCTTTATCTAACATTTTATCCGCAATAGATATTTGCGCAAGGGGGTGGGGTAAGATAACACGTTTTTTTACCGCAGATTTACGCAGATAAACGCTGAGGGGACAGGGATTATATGGTCCCAGCTGTCTTTTTGAAACCACGGATTTTCACGGATAACCACGGATGGGGCTTTGATTAGTGAGTAGTGTTTAGTGATTAGTGA
>JAUNSU010000211.1 GCA_030539035.1 Planctomycetia bacterium | reverse complement strand
CGAACGACCAAGACTCGACCGCACCAGGGAACGCCGCAGGGCGGGGTCATATCCCCGTTGCTTGCAAATCTGTATTTACACTGGTTTGACAAGGTGTTTCACGGTAAGGAAGGTCCGGGCACGTTTGCCAATGCACGTTTGGTTCGATACGCAGATGATTTTGTTATTATGGCGAAATATGTAGGCGGACGGATCGAAAATTGGGTGGAAGGCAAGTTGGAAGCGTGGATGGGATTGATCATCAATCGCGAAAAGACGAAAGTTCTTAATGTCCGGAAGCCGGGAACGACGCTTGATTTTCTTGGTTATTCATTCCGATATGACAGGGATCTCTACGGAGGTACTCGCAGATATTGGAACAGGATTCCTTCGAAGAAATCGATGAAGAAGGCCCGATTACGGATACATGAGCTGACAACGTCCAGTCGCGGATGTGTTCCTCTGGCGAGTACGATAAGTCAATTAAATCGTTTTCTGATCGGTTGGTCCAACTATTTTGGGTATGGATATCCGAGTTTATCATTTCGAGCGATTAACGACTATGTACAGACGCGAATGATCCAATTTCTAAGTCGTAAGAGTCAGCGTCCCTTCCGTCCGCCGGAGGGGATGAGCTGGTACAGCCTGATCTATGATAAATTGAAGGTTGTGCAGCTTCGCAAGGACTCCCCGCGAAAACCTTAGGTGAGAGCATCGATGTTCGCCGGATGGGGGAAATCTACATGTCCGGTGAGATGAGGGACGGGAAGTCAGTTCGGAAGGTATACAGCTATTGAGGCACGCAAGGAGAAATCCGGACACAGGACAATGCCGGAACCTGAACCAAAACTGACCCCCGTCTACTCGACTGGTTTCAAAATCTGCACTCGAACTCGAACTTTTTTCCAAAATCAATTCCCTTTCTGCTTCCCCGGTCTTCTCAAAAAACATTGCTTTTTCAAAAACCCATCCGTGGTAAAAAAGGGACTGGGACTTCTGGGACGACTGAGACCACTGGGACTATAGGATCTGCGGTTTAAAATCTCAACGGTTTTCGGGAATCCGCATCGCTCGGTGTTCCCCGCTAATCACTAATCACTAATTCGAAGAGGCCTTTATTACAGGGTTTACGCATTGCCCATATGATGTCCGGCCAGCGATCCGGATGAAAAGGCGAACTGGAGATTAAACCCTCCGGTATCGCCGTCGATATCCAGAATCTCCCCGCCGAAATAGAGATTGGGGACAATCCGGGACATCATCGTTTTCGGATCCGCTTCCGAAAGATCGACTCCGCCCGCCGTGCACATCGCCTTCTCAAAACCGTCTTTGGCCCGGATCTCACAGGGAAAAGAGAAAAGACGGTCGATCAGCTTTTTTCGGTTTTCTTTCGAAAATTCCGCTCCGCGGCTTTCAAGCGGGATCCGGACGGAACGAAAAATTTCATGAACCAGTCTTTCCGGAAGATTATACTGCCGGACAATCGACTGGACTTCCCGTGCGGAAAACTGTCGAAGATCATTAAGAAATCGTACTTCGAATTCTTCCCGACTCCGAAAAGGAACAAGCGTGATCAGTAATTTATCGTTCGGCTCCATGTATCGGCTTCCGTCCAGAATGCCGGGTCCGGAAAGACCTGTGTGCGTCAAAAGAATCTCGCCTGTGAGAGTTCGAATCCTTTTTTCATTCCGAATCAGTTCGATCCGATCCGAATGAAAGGAGATCCCTGAACAGGACGCGTAAGACCAGGGATTTATGATCAGCGAAGTAAGAGCCGGACGAAGAGGAACGATCGTATGTCCGATCTTTTCCAACCAGGGAAAGGCGTCTCCTGTCGATCCGGTTCCCGGCCAGGAGATCCCGCCTGTCGCGAGAAGCAGCTTTTCGGCGCGCCAAATTTCCGATTCCGTATGGATCACGAATTCCCCGTTTTGCAGATCGAAATGAGAGACCGGCGAATCGCAAACGATCTTGCCGCCCAGTGCATGAATTTCCCGGACAAAAGCGTTGAGAACATCGGCGCTTTTACGCGAACAGGGAAAGATTTTTCCGTTTTCCTCTTCTTCCAGAGGAACTCCCCGTTGCTGGAGAAAATCGATCAAAAAGGAATTGGGATACTGGAAAAGAGCCGGTTTTACGAATCGATTCTTTTCTCCGTATTTCGACAGAAAAGATTGAGGAGATCCGGAATGGGTAATATTGCATTGACCGGATCCGGCGACAGGGATCTTGCCGCCGGGCCGCTTCTTCTTTTCCAGAAGAACGGCGGATCGATCGGGATTGGCGGTCCGAGCCGCGATCAGAGCGGACAGACCGGCCAGTCCGCTTCCGATGATCACGATGTCCGACCGGTTTTCCCGCATAAAAATTCCGTTCTTTCTTTACAAAGGATCAGGATCGAATATGTCCGTCGCCGTAAACGACGTATTTATAGCTGGTCAACTCATTGATTCCGCAAGGACCGCGCGCATGGAATTTATCGGTACTGATCCCGATTTCCGCCCCGAGTCCGAAGAGTCCGCCATCGTTCAGACGGGTACTTGCGTTGATCATTACCGCGGAACTGTCGATCATCGCCGCGAATTTTCGAACCGCGTTGACATTTTTGGAGACAATCGCTTCCGTATGAGCGGAGCTGTGTTCATTGATGAAGGCGATTGCTTCCTCAAGAGAATCGACGATTTTCAGAGAGATGATTTTTGCGAGGAATTCCTTGAAGAAATCTTCCTCGGCGGCGGGAACGATTTCGGGGAACAATTTTTTCGCGCGTTCATCTCCCCGAATTTCGACGCCGTTGTCTTCAAGAGCTTTGATCAGACGGGGCAAAACGGATGGAATCACCTCGGAATGAACGACAAGGGATTCGGCAGTATTGCAGGTTCCGAGCCGTTGACATTTTGCGTTGATCAGAATTTTTTCGGCGAGATCAGGATCGGCATCGCGGTCGATATACACATGGCAGTTTCCGGTAAAATGCTTGATCACAGGCATCTTTGCTTCCGCGGCGACCCGACGAATCAAGGCCTCTCCGCCGCGGGGAATCGCGATATTGATATATTGGGGAAGATGAAGAAATTCATCAATCGCATTGCGGTCGGTTGTATCAACCAGCTGAACGGCATCTTGGGGAAGCCCCGCCATTTTCGCGGAATCAGCGAGAACTTTTCCGAGGAACAGGTTGGAATGAATCGCTTCTTTTCCACCTCGAAGGATTACGGCATTACCGCTCTTGATGCAAATCGCCGCCGCGTCCGTGGTGACATTCGGCCGCGATTCGTAGATGAAGAAGATCACGCCCATCGGGACCCGTACTTTTTGGACTTCAAAGCCGTCCGGCCGAATACTCGATTCGATGATCCGTCCGATCGGATCCGGGAACTCGGCGATTTCAAGCAGGGCATTTCCCATCTCTTTTAATGTTTTTTCGGTAATTCGAAGCCGATCGATCATGGGAGCGCTCAGATTGTTTTCTTCCGCGTTCTTCAGATCGAGAGCGTTGGCGGCGAGAATTTCCTCTTTTCGAAGGAGAAGCTGTTCGGAACAGATCCGGAGCCAATCGTTTTTCATTTTTCCGCCGGCCGCCGCGAGTTGCCGGGAAGCTTCCTGTGCGCGTTTGGCGACATTCGA
>JAUNSU010000210.1 GCA_030539035.1 Planctomycetia bacterium | reverse complement strand
CAGATATTATCTTCAAAGAGGATATTTTCCGTGGTTTTGGCGTTCCAGTATTCGTAAGAATACTCGGCATTCCAGATCAGATTTTTTCTGTAGATTATATTGACTTCAGTATCATTGCGTCCCTGATTTGTAAGAGCGGCGTCGTAGATCTCCCAAATTCGATTTTCTTCGACGAGATTGCCGTCGCAATCGCCCCAGAATTCGATTCCGTTTCCGTATCGGGAAGGAACCCCGTTCTCACGAGTATAAAAATGTCCGCCGCCGATATAATAGATATCGCATTTGCGGATAGTAATTCGTTGAGTCGATCCCCCTCCGAACCCATGGGACGCTCCGTAAGCAACAGCAAGATTTTCAAAGAGAAGATCGTGCCGTCCGCCCTCATTGATGATCGTCCTGCGCAAGGCGAGTTCGATTGATTTGAACTTGCTTGCGGGATTGCCGTCGAACCGGAGATAAACCCGTTGATCATCAGGATTGAACCAGTAATCCCCCGGTTTTTTGCAATCTTCCAGGTTCCATTTTTTGATTCCGCTGCGAAGAAAGTCTTTGCATTTTCCATGATCGAAAATGATATTTCCGACATCGCAAGGGAGCTTTTTACTCATGTCAAGAGTCGCTTCGCTGACGTTCAGAAATTCAAATTCCAAAACAGAATCGGCGGGCATTCCTCCAACCGTCCAATGATATCGAATATCCGTGTTTTTCGGAAGGGAATTCACTGTATCCGTATTCTCAGCATTAGGGAATAGAAAAGTCGTAAATTCTTTCCATTCCGGAGTAAGCGAGACGACATTGCTCGAAGCGAAGAAAGAAGTAAAGGGAGGTCCGGCTTTTTGAATTCGAAATCCGTTCATTTTAAACGGTTTGGAGCATCGTGCTTTAAAAGTAACTTGCAGACCGGATTCAGAGAACGTGCGAGAAACGGAAGGCCCCCAGATATGGATATGATGTGCGGCGGTTCCCGGTTTTTCACATTCGAGTTTGAATCCGGATCCAACGGTTGTAATTTTCGCCGCCGCCCCGGCTTCGTGATGCATTCTCCATTTATTGTCTCCCTGAACGGAAAGATCCCCTTTCTTGACCGTATTGAATTCTTTGCCGATAACAGGTTCGGACATTCGAGTCGCCCAGATCCCCGGCTGTACTTCAGTCCAGTCTTCCGGAGAAGAGGCTCCCATCGATCCGTAGAGTTTAGGAAGATCACCTTCGCCGTAAGCTCCGTAATAGACCCGATTTCCTTCTTCCCCGCTTTGGGGAATAAGGACTTCGCGCCAAAGTCCGCCGCGGACAAAGAGGATCTTATCGCCCGGCTTGATCTCCGCCTTATTGACTTTCCCGATCGTTTTCCAAGCCGTCTTTGGAGAAAGACCATCACGATCATCCGATCCCGCAGAGCTGTCTATATAATAGGTTGCCGCCGTTGCGGATACCGAGAAAATCAGCAGAAAAAGAAAGGTCCAAATTGATGCGGCTTTCATAATACCCTTTCCATGTTAATATTTTACTTAAACAGTAAATAACAGATTTTGAAACCACGGATTTCACGAATCCCTTTTTGGGAAAAAACACGTTTTCATCAAAAATATCAGTCCCGAATCTTATAAGGATTTCATCCGTGTTTATCTGTGTCATCCGCGGTTCCAAACAAAAATATTTTTACAGTATGATTATTTTAGTTTGAGTGATCCAGATTGGGCGTCAAATCGAATTCACGAAGTCCGAGGACAAATTCCAGCAGATCTCCGGTAATTCCCGATACAAGAGGCGTGTTCAGATATTTATTGCGATGTCCGAAAGCGTGATACGCGACACGTCCCTTGCCTTCTTTTCTCGCCCAGGCCAACGGAAGCGGCGGACATTCATAAATTTTCCCTTTCATTCCTTTGGTATCAAGAACGAGAAAAACATGATCGTCGGGCGTAAACATTTTCATTCGGTACCATTCCTCAGTAACACGAAAGCCGGAACCGCATTTTGACAGGGACGGGAGCTCGCCCGGCTTGAGGATTTTGACATCGGCTTCCTGATCTTTTCCATGTCCAACGAAACGCGCGCCGATGATCTTTGCGTAAATCGCGCCGGGAAGATCAGGATCGGCCTTATCCGAAAGCGGATTGACCGTTGCGGAGTGAATTCCGAGAAAACCCGACCCGGATCGAATCGCCTCGAAAAAATTCTTCATTCCTTTTTCAGACATGGGAGCGCCGATCTTCCCGCCCGGATGATTCAGTTCGCCGCTTGTATAAAATACGAACGCCGCGTACGGACTCAGATCCCCGTCAAAAACAGATCCGTCTTTTGTGCAGATAACTTCATAACCATGCTTGCCCGCGAGATCTTTGAGCATTACCGCACAGGCCCCCGGCTCTCCGTTGGCACCGTCAATCGTCGGCTGATGAATGAATCGATAAGTATAATCGTAATAGAGAATCTTTTTGGATTCCTTTTCCGCCGCGAATATTGCCGCGCTCATCGAAAACGTGAACAATACCGTCAGCGAAATGAGAAATGCGCGAATGAGATGATCATTTTTCATGGTGAATTCCTTTTACTGTGTATGTGTCAATAATGGATTTTCAATAGGTAAAACCGTTGTAAAGTTCGGGCTTGATGAGCGCCTGCGCTTCCGGGCAATCAAGACACACAAGCGAATCGGCGTCCCATTGGAATCCGTTTCGTCCGGCACGAAACGCGACGTTGGCCAGCAGCGAGGTTTCCGATAAAGGACCGGAATAATCGAACTGACAGGTCGGAGCCGGGCCCTTTTCCGTACAGGCATCGGTCCATTCTTTCCAAAAACCGGGCGATTTCGGAATACTTTCCTCCGGCATCGGAAGATCATTATGATCATCATTCATAAAGAGCCATCGTTTCGAATAGCGATCCAATCCGGAAAAGAGAACGCCTTTGGTTCCGACAAACGCGGCACAGTATCCCTGCGGAAACGGCTCCGTTTTCGATTTCCAGTATTTCTTGCTTTCCGGATTGCGCGTGGTGTCCCAGATAAGGCGGCAGGCTGGAAGATTGTTCCGTTTTGGAAACTGGAATTCGATGATCATGTCCTTGGGCGTTCGATCCTTATCGGCACTTTCGCCGCCGATGCACTTGACATGAGTCGGATACTTCAGATCGAGGGCCCAGAAGGGAATATCAAGAACGTGGCAGCCCCAATTACCGGTTTCGCCGGTTCCGAAATCCCACCAGAAATGCCAGAAGTAAGGTGCGTAATCCCCCATCTGTCCTTTGGCGCGATCGGTCTTCGGATCCATAATGGCAAAAGGACGTTTTTTCGCGGCGCCGAGCCATAAGTCCCAATGCAAAGTATCAGGAGCGGGGATCTGAAACGTCGGATAAGAGGGCATTCCACGGGCACCGCCCCAGATCCCGGCGTGAACTTCCGTGATCTCACCCAAAAGGCCGCTCTGAACAATTTCGACCGTACGGTGCATATTTGAGGTCGCGTGCCGCTGATTGCCCAACTGAGTCTGAATTTTTTGTTTTCGGGCCAGATCCGTTAAAATTCGGCATTCCGCGACCGAATGTCCGAGAGGTTTTTCGCAGAAAACATGTTTTTTCATGAGCATCGCGGCGCGAGCGGGAGGAAAATGCGAGTGATCCGG
>JAUNSU010000096.1 GCA_030539035.1 Planctomycetia bacterium | reverse complement strand
TCCTCAAAACCATAGGACGAAAGAAGATCGGAAACTTCCAGCTCGACCAGCTCCAACAGCTCCTCATCAGGCATCAGGTCGCACTTGTTCAAAAAGACGACCAGCTTCGGAACGTTGACCTGACGGGCAAGCAGCACGTGTTCACGCGTCTGGGGCATCGGGCCGTCTGCGGCCGAAACCACCAAAATCGCGCCGTCCATCTGCGCAGCACCGGTGATCATGTTCTTAATGAAGTCGGCGTGGCCCGGGCAGTCAATGTGCGCGTAATGGCGCTTCTCGGTCTCGTACTCCACGTGCGCAACGGCGATCGTCACCGTCTTGCTCGCATCACGAACCGTACCCCCCTTAGCAATGTCCGCGTACGACTTCGTCTTGGCCAGCCCCTTAGCCGCCTGAACAGCTAAAATCGCGGCGGTAAGCGTCGTCTTCCCGTGGTCAATGTGCCCAATCGTCCCGACGTTAACGTGAGGTTTTTTCCTCTCAAATACTTCCTTTGCCATTGTGTTTTCTCCCTTGCGTATTTTAGGTAGCGGGGTAAATGAAACTAAATCGATTATAACTTTCCGAAAACCTTAGAAAAAGCAGGAAAGCTGCTGATGAGATTCGGACTCATGACCTCGTCCTTACCAAGGACGCGCTCTACCGACTGAGCTACAGCAGCAATGATGGACTTGCCCTGTAATGTCAAAACCGCCGGAAGACCTTTACCCCTCGTCTTATCCAGCGGTATTTTCATCTGCCGCTCCAAGCAGCAGGAAGAACTATACATCCGCCTTCCCTGAATTTGCGTGAACAAATAACGGGAATCCCTAAACGGATCGTATAAGAGCGGGTGAAGGGAATCGAACCCTCGTTTTCAGCTTGGAAGGCTGTGGCTCTACCATTGAGCTACACCCGCATTCGTGTTCACTATCAGGTATTCTACCCGATTTTTTTTCTTTTCCAAGTGGGGGATGAAGGATTCGAACCTCCGAAAGCATCGCTAGCAGATTTACAGTCTGTCCCCTTTGACCACTCGGGAAATCCCCCATTTTACGAAACATTCCTTTTTTAACCTGTTTGGCCTCCTATCCGAATTCAGACAGAAACAGAAAAAATGTTTCCAAAGCATTATCGGCAGCAGAGCTAGTGGGGGGACTTGAACCCTCAACCTGTTGATTACAAATCAACTGCTCTGCCAATTGAGCTACACTAGCCTATATGAGCAATCATTTACCGATTTTTCACTTCATCGAGGTTAGTATACAACCATTTTTATTTCCGTCAAGGGAGCGTTTCCTTTATTCCTGTTTTTTTCTTTCACAATGCGGGAAATTTCTTTTACTTTTCCCTTGCGATACAGAGAAAACGGACGGAATTGAAAAAGAGAAAAAGAATCATACAGACAACTATAATCATCTGAATATTGCTTTTTGTGCCGAGAAAACCGAGTCCGGGAAGCTCTTTTGTCTCTTTGTTTTCCGAACTTTTTTCCGGGGAATCGCCGGAGGAATCGAGCGAAGTCGTGGTATTTTTGGCCATTTGAGGAATCGGAATATTTTGACCGTTCGAAGTATCCTTTTTCAGCGGATTTGATCCGGAATTCCGTGGATTCCCACTCGGATTCCGAAAAAGAGACTCTTCCGTTTGAATATTTTCCGCGGAAGCCAAAATATTTTCATTTTTTCCCCTTTTTATATAAGGAGCGTCTTCCGGATAGACTTCAGGCGATTCTCGTTGGATTACCTGACGCTGGGCGAGCAGGGTCGGCGACTCGATCGGAGGATAGGGAGGATGGCGCATCGGAATCCCTTTCATCGAAGGAATCGTTCCGCCGTTGAGCGGATTCCGTGAACTGGAGACTTTTTTTCCGGTGAGATAGACTGGAACCGAGGAGATCGGATAGATCCCCGACGCCTGCAGCGCGGTTTGAGCTGGGGTCGACGCTTTGGAGATCTTTTTACCGGATCCGATCCGAAATTGTTCGAAGATCTGATCGGATGCAAGATTCGTATTGATCAACTGGAATTGTGCCTGAGTCAAAAACGCCTGAAGCCGAAGGCAGAAGGTACTCATGGTTTCTTTGCCGTTCGAGCCCCAAAGGATCCCGGCGAGTTCTCCGTACTGATTCAGAACCGGTCCGCCGGAATCGCCCTGCCGAACCCCGACTCCAAGCGCGATTGTCTCCGCAGGGAGATTTTCCCGAACTCCGAGGATCATATAGCGCAGGACCTTTCCGGAAGACATCCGAAAGTCTTCCAGACCGGAACTTTGTCCATATCCGGCGACCCAAAGCTCATCGTTAGGCTGCGGAACTTCCAATGAGATCGGAATCGGAACAAAAGGAGGCTTGCGAATTACGATCGCGGCAAGATCCCATACTTCATCGGCGAGAAGAACTCTTCCCTCCGAAGAAAAGGACGGAAATTTCACTTCGATCGAACTGACAGAATCACAGACAACATGCCAATTTGTAATAACGATACCGAGATCGTTCAGTTCGGCAACATAGACCCCGGATCCGTAATAAACAGATTGGGTATCCTGTAATTTTTTTTCGTTGTGAGAGACGGTTCCGCGTCCGACGATTTTGGCGATCGCCGGATATTCCGACTGGATCTTGCCGGAATTTAGAGAGTCGGATGACGTAAACGATCCCAATTCCTGTCCGAATACGGACGGAATTCCGATCATTAGTCCCCAAAGGAATAATAAGGAAATATATCCAAACAGATTTCGTTTTAAACTCATCCTTAAGCCGAACCTGGGAAAAGCCGGTATTCTATCGGCCGTAATTTTAATATGATCCTCTTTCTTTACCAAGATCAATTCGGGATCCCCGGTAAAGAATCTGGTGCAAGCGCCGAAGTCCCATTTTACAGAGACCGGCCTTATCTTTGTTTCTTCGTCTCTTTGCCCGGTATTTTTTAATTATCAGCGGCGATCGAAAACATCCGATTCAACAGGTTTACCCGAAATATCTTACTGAAGTGTCTTATATTACCCATTTTAAATCTGTTCAAAAATATTTGCGGAGAATCTATTATGTTGTCTATTTCATTTACAGGAAAAATCGATAAAATGAATGAAAGGAATGCAGTAAAAATTGCTTTTAAGTTAAACTGCGTCAGGAAAACAGAATAAATCGGAGATACGGGCTGGAAGTTTGTGTTTTCGTGGATTCAGTATATAGAGGAGAGAGGCGGCCGAATGGATCAGGAACTTACGGATCATCATGTTCATTTACAGAATCCGCTTTTCGGCGGAGATCTGGGTATTGTATTCGATCGATCGCGCAAGAACGGAATTACGCGCTGGATCTGCTGTGCAACGGCGCCGGGCGAATGGAGTCGGATCAAAGAGATCGGATCGCAATATCCGGAAGTTCTCACTGCCTATGGAATTCATCCCTGGTTTGTAAAAGGGATGAGCGGAGATTGGGAAACCTGGCTTAAGATTCTCTTGGATGATCGATCCGGTCTTACTTCCTATCGGCCCGGCCTGGGCGAAATCGGACTGGATTTTGCGGTACGAAAAGAGACCTTTCCGCTTCAGGAGGAGATTTTTGTCAAGCAGCTTGCGATTGCGGATGAACGATCGCTTCCGGTCGTGATCCATTCTGTGCGATCGGTGAATCGGATATTGGATCTGATTGGATCTTACAGTCGGATACCGCTTTTTCTTTTTCACGGATTTTGCGGATCGGGCGATCAGATTACACGGATTATTGATCGGAACGGATTTTTTTCTTTTTCGCTTCGTGAGATTGATGAGAAGAATCAGAAAGGGCGAGCGGCGATACAGGAGGTTCCGCGAGATCGGATTCTGTTGGAAAGTGACGGGCCGGGCAAGATTCCTCCTCGTTCGATATTAGGCGGCGAACGAAATCTGATCAGCCAGCTTCCATTGGGACCTGATCATTTTTTGCTCAATGAACCGGGAATGATTCCGCGAACGCTCCAGGAGATCGCGAGGATCAAAAAGATCGATGAGGACGATCTAAGGAATCAGATTGTGATCAATCAGGCTCGTTTTCTCAGTTCGTGGAAAACGAAAGAGGTGTGAGAAGTGAGGAGTTGGTCCAGCGACCGGCACTCCGGGCCAACTTATTACTAAAAATGAAAAAAAGGACAAACTATGTCCATCTTGATGCGTTGACAATGCAAAAAATATATGATAAACTTGTTTTTTTCACTTGTGATTTTGTGATTTGATCCGTTTTTCTTTTTGAAAATTTACAAAATGTTAATGATTGACCGTAAATTTGAAGTGCCGCCGAAATCAAAAATTTTTGCGAAAACTGTATATGATAATCATACAGACCGTATCGTTGCGGGATGTACAGTTTTAGAGCATTGTTTTTATGTCGGGATTATTGCTCGGGCAATTTGGCGCCGATTAGCGCCAAAAGTTCAGGAACTTATTCCGAGTTGTGCGATTACACTGGCAGCTTGCCATGATATTGGAAAGATCTCTCCGGGGTTTCTCAAAAAAATCTATGAGGCGCTCTTCAGTTCGGATCCCGATTTCGGACAGAGTGATCCCGCGATTTGTTCCCTTCTGAATTGTGATTCTGCCCTGTTTGAATCGAACCATGCAATTTCGGGTTTGAGAACTTTCCATGATTTGAAAAAAACTCATAAAGAATGGGAACGTGTCATTGCCAATCATCATGGAGGAAAATTTAATCTTCCTTTGGAAAACGCAAATAACTTTAAGTTCGGTGGAAAAGATTGGCAGGATGTGCGGATTCATTTGGCAGATCAGCTGATCGAAAAACTGGGACCGCTTCCTCCTTCGGATATAAAACCGAATCAAGATCAAGTCAATATGGTTTTGGCATTAACCGTTTTCGCCGATTGGCTTGCTTCCGATGAACGTTTTCTCAAAAACGGCCAGTTTCCAAAAGAAACTGAAATGGAACAAAATGCCGAAGATATACTCAATGATATTGAATGGATTTCCTCGAAACCTTGTCAAGAATCGTGTTCGTTCGCAGATCTGTTCGGGAATGGTTTTATTCCGAATGAAGTTCAACGCCAATTTTTCGAAATCGCGAACGAGCCGGGGATCTTTATCATTGAAGCTCCAATGGGACTCGGAAAAACGGAAGCCGCTCTTTGGGGTGCATTGCGATTAATCCAAAAAGGATATCATCGCGGAATTTATTTTGCTCTTCCGACGCGAACTACAAGCGATAAAATTCATGAACGAATGGAAGTTTTCCTTGATAGAGCGTTTGAAGACAAGCCTGGTGTTCGTTTGATTCATGGATCCGCGTGGATGAGATTACCCATACTTACAAAACAGGGATTTCAAAAAAAGGAAAAAAGAGATCCGAATTCGTTGAAAAAAATCGAAAATGATCGTGATGTAGGATCTCTTTGGTATCAAAGTTCAAAACGGGGACTTCTTCAGCCTTTTGCGGCGGGAACGGTCGATCAGGCATTGCTGGGAATGATTCCGTTTGTTAAACACGCTTTTTTGCGGCTTTTCGGCTTGGCGGGAAAGGTCGTTATCCTTGACGAGGTTCATTCTTATGATATCTATACAGGGACGATTCTTGACAAGTTGGTTCAGAAATTGGCAAAATTGGGTGCAAGTGTTATTATCCTTTCGGCTACCTTGACAAGGGAAAGACGAAATAAATTGTTATCGGAATTCAAAGACGACAAGAAAGAAATTTATACAGATTGGCGTAAACAGGCTCAGAAAAATACCGTTCAAAATTTTTCTGATAAGGTGATTCTCCCCGACTCCACGGATCCTTATCCGCTTATTTCCTGTCGGTATCATTCAGGAAAAACAATTCACGTTAATACGAAACCTTTACCTGATCGGGTTGTTTACATATCGCACATGGAGCAGGGCGATCCGAATCTTCCATCGATTATCGCGAAACGTGCCGTGTCCGGAGAAATGATCCTCTGTATTCTGAACACAGTGGATAAAGCGCAATCTTTTTATAAAAAGATCAAATCTGAACTGAAAGACAATTTTCCCTTGGAAAGGATTGGGCTGCTTCACAGTCGTTTTCCTCTCTGGCGCAGAGAGGAACTTGAGAATAAATGGCTCGGGATTTACGGGAAGAACGGGGATCGAACTTGCGGAGCGATTCTTGTCGCCACTCAGATCGTTGAACAAAGCGTCGATATTGATGCCGATTTGATCATATCCGATCTGGCTCCAACAGATATGCTGCTCCAGCGTCTTGGACGCCTTTGGAGGCATTCGCAAAAAAGAAAAGCGACGA
Source organism: Planctomycetia bacterium (assembly GCA_030539035.1). GTDB lineage: Bacteria > Planctomycetota > Planctomycetia > Pirellulales > Thermoguttaceae > JAUNBG01. Next base: position 9,295 of record JAUNSU010000096.1, on the reverse strand, counting down.
AACCGGAAATGATTATTCTTCATCCGCCAAAGGGGGATAATTCTTATTTGGAACGATTGGGAGCGGATGCCTGGGTCTATTCTCCTTATGTCCTTGCCCGATCTGATGAAGAGTGGCGAAAACGGGATTTTATCGCTCTCCCCTCGGAGATTCGAACCATTTTGGAAGCGACTTATCAAGATCGATCTGAAAATATAGAAGAACTTCAGAACTTGTATAATAGAATGGTTGAAAAGAGAAAAACCATGGAAATGAAAGCTGATTCCGCAACTCGTGATCAGGGTTTGCCGGTTGAATCAGCAGATAATTGCATGACGCGATACAGCGATACCCCTTCTCTTGATCTTGTATTGATCAAAGAAGTATCCGATTCAGGCAAAAAAAGGTGTATTACTTTATCGGATGAAACCACTCCTGATCTGGTTTCCAAAATCCGAATTGGTAGATCGGCCGTCGATATTCGAAGAAATACGCTAAGTATTCGAAAAAATCATCGCTATCCCATTGATTTAACAGATCACGCGCTTGATCCAATATTGGGACAATATTTCTTTTCCGAATATGTTCCTTTGTTTATTGACGAAGAAACAAGACGTCTTAAAACTTTAACAGGCATAGAAACTCCCTATTCTTACACAAACGAATTGGGAGTCTTTATCGAGCAACAGTTTAATAATCATCTCAAACATGATCCACTTGGATATACACTTTCGGAGGATAATGAAAATGAATGTCCCGAAGAATTTGAATGGTAATGACCCCAACGAAAAAATTTCCTTCAACCTTATTGATGAACCATGGATCCCAGTAACGGATCCATTGGGAAATTCTTCCTTTGTCGGTCTTCACGATCTTTTTAAAAACGCAGAGTCCTTTGTTGATCTCTCATTGGGGACTCTCGAACGAATCGCGATCATTCGCCTTTTGCTCTGTATCGCGCAAAGAGCCGTTAATGGACCAGAAGAGGAAGAGGATTGGAACGATATCCGGAATCGAATCGTTTCGGATTCACTGGAGTATCTCGAAGAAAAGCATAATCGGTTTGATCTTTTTGGTGATTATCCTTTCCTGCAAATAAAAGGCTTGAAAAAATCTTCCAAGAGCAAAAAGAAAAATAATGTGAAAGAAGAAAGTTCCAACAAGACAGACAAACTTGATTTCGGACTTGCTGCCGGCAGCAATACGACGCTTTTTGATCAATTCGCGGATAAAAACGGGCGAATCCATTCTTATGATTGGTTGACCCGATATCTTTTGGTTTTTCAAACTTTTTCACCAGGAGGAACTATCGGAACGGCAGAATGGAATGAAAAACCAATCGAAAAAAACGGGTCCAGCAACGATGCACCAGGAATGGAAGGAAAAATGCTTTTCGCCCTGCTCAAAGGAAAAAATCTTTTGGAAACCATCCATTGGAATATGATCGCCTTTAAAAGGCTTAATGATGGCTTACGAAACAGAATTGGAAGACCTGTTTGGGAATTTGATCTTCAGAATCTGAAAGAATCGGACAAAGAAGAATTAACCTCAAGTTATTTAGGGCGTCTTGTTCCGTTATCGCGAACAATTCTGATTGATCCCAACAGACGGGACATGGTTTTAGCCAATGGATTGACTTACCCCAAGTTACCCGATTATCGAGAACCCATGGCGGCAGTATATCTTGCCAAAGAAAAGAAAAAAATCGTTTTCAATTATGTAAGGACCGACCCGGACAATCATCCCTGGCGGCAGCTTCATTCGATTTTGACATATCACGCAAGCAGCAAAGAAGGCAGTCCATTTGCTTTGGAACATCTTTCTTCCTTGTTTGATTCGGATTCCTCCTCGGAATACTGTGAACTCTGGACCGGGGGAATCATGGCGAATAAAGCAAAAATTATCGATACTGCGTTCTGGACGTTTTCCATTCACAAAATTTCTTTGGAAGAAGGCTTTCTTCATCTTTATGAAAAAGGTGTCTCTCTCGCCGACAAAGCGGTCAATCGTTTGATAAAAGCAATTAAAGTTTATTTGGAAACACTCAAATTGTATTCACCGATACAGAAAAAAACAAATGAATTGTACTTTGCAAAAGCAAAATCCATATTCTGGACGGCACTGGATCAACAATACCTCGTTTTGATAAAATGCGCGGAGAGTATCCCCAAAAATACAGATTCGCTGTCCGAATGGAATACATTACTCATCAAAGAAATGAAAGCAACGTATGAAAAAATTTGCCCTCATTGCAATGCACGGCAATTACAGGCATTTGCTCTTGGCGACCGCGCATTGCATTTTGGGGAGAAAAAGAAGGTTTCAAAAAGAAAAAACAGTTCGTTAATAAAAGGTGTCAAAAAATCATTGTGAACTTACGGAGATACTTCCATTTTTAACCATTACAGATATCCGATACAAAAGGAGAAAAATTTATGACGGAACAAACAAAACGGGAACCGCCGCTGTTTATTCGGTATTTACTTTCGTTAAATCCGGAGGAGGATCGCGGGATTCTGGCCGCATTGCGAAAAGGAGCCAGTCCGGCAACAGAGTCCTATGCTTGGCCGCATTTGGGAACATTCTGCCATTTGGACAAAGAACAGGAAAAAACAATTTTTCAGGCGATCGCCGCCGCTTATGCTATTCATCCTGAAAATGATGATACGGAATTCGCAAATCTGGGATCTGTTGTCTGTAAACTTGCCAATCTTTCCGGAGAACGGGAAAATAATGTATGCTCGACCTTCGATGCTTTTTTCAGGCGTTTACTCACTTGCTGTACAGTCCAGGAAGTCTGTGAACGGATTCCTCGACTTGCCCTTATGGCGAAGGCAAAAGAAGTTCCCATCCCATGGGAGTCCCTTTTTTGGGATTTGAAAAAATGGGATACGGATCATGATAGAATTAAACAAAGATGGGCGGCAAAATATTGGCAAGTTCCTGAAAAATTGGAAAATTTATCCGAGGATTCTTCTGACAATTCCACGGAGGAAGAGGAGGAATTATGACTTTTTTGACTCGTGTTTCCACCGATACCGCTCAAATCGCTCGAAAACGGCTTGCGGATAATTACGCATGGCATCAAGAATTATGGCAAGCATTTCCCAACCGTCCGGACGACAGCAGGGATTTCCTTTTTCGTTTGGATCGACGGGAAAGATTCTTGACAGTTTGGATTCTCTCAACAGAAGAACCTGTTCAACTCGATTGGGGAGAATGGAAAACGAAACCGGTAAACAGTACTTTTTTGAAACATCACAGGTATCAATTCGTTTTGCGTGCAAATCCAACTGTAATGCGAGTCGTTCGGCTTGAAGATGGGTCCCGTCGTAAAAACGGACAGAGAACCGCAATTTATGATGCGGATGAATTAAAGAATTGGTTAATTCAAAAAGGCAATCTGTCCGGATTTACCGTGGAACAGGCTGTTTGCGATCCTCCCGTTAAAGAGTATTTTTATAAAGACAAAAAACGCTGCGTTCAGTCTCGTGTTGATTATACCGGAACCTTGTCGGTTGTTGATTATGAGAAATTTCAAAATGCGTGGCTTAAAGGAATTGGTCCGGCTCGGGCATTCGGATTCGGACTTCTTCTGCTGTCTCCAATCGAATAGTATTGAAAATTCAGATCCTTTGTATAATAGTGTGTGTGCAAAAACAATTTTTAGAGAAAGGTTTTATCATGAAATTAATTGAACTCCATTTGCTCCAGTCTTTTCCCGGAACTTGCCTGAATCGAGATGATGTCGGCGCGCCCAAATCCATTCTTTTCGGAGGCGTCAACCGTGCACGGGTCAGCAGTCAATGCTGGAAAAGAGCCATTCGTGAATTGGCCATGAAATACGCTCCCGAAAATTTCGCGGGAAAACGAGGAAAATATCATACAGAAACACTCGAAAAAATGATGATCGAACTCGGTATTGATCCGGATTCCGCAAAAATTCTCGCATCAGAGGCACTGCTCGCCTACAGTAAAAATGATGACAATAAGAAAGAAAAAAGTGATCAGAATAATTCAAAAGACAAGAAAAAGGATCAGGACGACGGGAAAACTCCAGTCGCGCTATATTTCACTCCAAATGAATTGGCAACGATCGCGCAAAATTTGAAAAATGAGGTTTATGATAAATTTACAGATCAGTCCAAAGATAGAAAAGAAAACAAAAAAATTACTGATAAAATCAAAAAGGCCATTACAAAAGCAATTAAAAATACCCCGCCGCACGATTTCGCAGATATCGCCATTATGGGACGAATGGTCGCGGCCGATCCTTCTCTTATGCTTGAAGGAGCGGGTATGTTCAGCCATGCTATATCGACTCATGCCGTTGCCAATGAAATCGATTTCTTCTCCGCGGTTGATGATACCCAACCGTTGGATACCGCAGGTGCCGGACATATCGGAACACTCGAAATGAATTCCGCTTGTTATTATCGGTATATTGGTCTGAATATCGACTTGCTCTTTGATAATGATCACCTCGGAAAATTGGAGAGTCCCGAACGAAAAGCTATTCTGGCAACTTTCCTGAAAGCCGTGATCGAGGCTGTTCCCGGTGCACGAAAAAATTCCATGTTCGGTTTTACACGTCCGCAATTTGTCCTGGGACTTGTACGAACCGGGCAGCCGCTGTCTCTGGCCAACGCTTTTGAGGAACCTGTTCAACTTGGAAAAAAAGGCGGCTATGTCTCCGAATCAATCGAGAAACTGAACGAACATTTGGATAAACTTCAAAATGAATATGATCTCAAAAAGACTGTCGATTGCGAAGGAAGGATCAGTGATAAACTCCCGTTGGATGCCTGGATCGAAAAAATGATCACTTCTGCTCTGGAGGGATAATCATGGATCAAATACAATTTCTGGCCCTTTATTTCGATGCTCCCATGCAATCGTATGGAGTGGAGAGTCGGTTTGACCGGAGAGCTTCACTTCCTTGGCCAAGCCGTAGCGCGGTTACCGGGATCCTTTGCGCCGCAATGGGAATTGATCGTGCGGATCGGACCTTTCTCGCAAATATGGCAAAGCTGGATCTGGAAACCTTCGTTTTAAAAAGAGATAATAAACGTTCGCTTTCAAGAATGATCGATTTTCATACTGTCGGAGGAGGATACGATAATAAATCCGAAACAATACATATCCCTCGAACAGCAGATGAGAAGGGGAGAAGAACGGTCGTAAGTTATCGTGAATTTCTTTTGGATGCACGGTTTGGCGTTCTTGTATCAGGCGATAATGATCTGATCGGAAAATTCCATGCAGCGCTGAAAAATCCGGTTTGGGGGATCTGGTTTGGACGAAAATGCTGTGTTCCCGCATCTCCGATTGCCCAGGGAATTTATGTCAGCAAAAATGACGCCGTTCAGATCCTCTGCAAACGTGCCGGATGTCAATCTCCGCAACTCCGAATTCGGGAAACGGATTCCTATTCTGAAGGATCGGATTCCTTCAATGATGTTCCGGTAACATTTGAAAGACATTGCCGCGGGATGGGAGAAGAGTTTTCTTCCCGGCGAATTATTGTGGAATACCTGGATCAATAGATTTGTTTTTAAAAGGATATCATGGCAGTTTTTGAAAAAGTTTCTCGGGATTCGCTTCCTCATGTCAAAGATCGCTGGACTCCTGTTTACCTTGAACACGGACGGTTGGAGGTAGATGATTCAAGCGTTAAATGGATCGGTGCGGATTTCACGGTATTACGAATCCCGGTCGCAACGGTCAGTGCCTTGCTTCTCGGACCGGGAACTTCAGTTACCCACGCCGCGGTAAAAGCTTGTGCCGAGTGCAATACTCCTATTGCATGGGTAGGGGAACAGGGAATGCGTTTCTACGCGTTCGGATCTGTCCCTACCCACGACAATTCCAACGCAAAACTCCAGGCAGAACTGTTTGCTTCCGTGAAAAAACGAACTGAAGTAGCCAAACGGATGTTCTTACTTCGGTTTCCGCAAGCGATTGTGGAAAGTAAAAGCATTGAAATTTTGCGCGGTATGGAAGGGAAACGTGTCAAGGCTCTTTATGCAGAAATGGGAGAACGCTATGGTGTCTTATGGAAAGGCCGCAATTATGATGCAAGTCATTGGCATTTGGCCGATGGCATCAATCGTGCCATTTCTGCTGCAAACGCGTCTCTTTACGCACTTTGTACATCAATTGTATGTTCTATGGGATTTCTGCCCCATTTGGGGTTTATTCATAAAACGGGAACGCTGCCCTTTGTTTTCGATATCGCGGATATCTATAAGCCGGAAACAACCCTTCCGGCCGCATTTCAGGCATTGAGTATTGACCCGGAAGCGGATGAGACTAAAGTCCTGACTATTCTCAAACAAAAGATCGAATCCTCAAAATTACTGAAACGAATCCCTGTGGACATTTTTAAACTGCTCGGAACCAAAGATTCCTCTATAACGGAAAATAAATAAAAATGGCAATGACTGTAATCATTACGAACGATACCCCTCCGGCAATACGCGGATTATTGAAACGGTGGTTTATTGAACCAAAACCGCATGTTTTCGTCGGCACCGTTAATCAGCGGGTGAGAACAAAGGTTTTAGAATATATTCGCAGAAACACGCCCGGACTCGGCATTCTCGTAATCAGTACGGATCAAAATTCTCAAGGATTTTCCATTGATTCTTTTGGTGAAACCGATCGCAGGCCGATCCGATATTGCGGGCTTCATCTTATTGCAGAAAAATGGAACGGGAATGAAGAGCCTGATCAAACATCGTGAAAAGAATAATAATTCTGTTTGTGAGAAGAAATAATGCTTACCAATACATTTTGCGGAATGGGAGGAATCGGTCCCGAGGCGGAACGGCGTCTTTGGGCAAACGGCATATTAACATGGAATGACTACCGCCGGGAAGGAAGATCCTGTTTCAGCCCTGGAAAGCATTCGCAGATACTTCGTGATTTGGATGAAGCGGAAGATCATTTGCGACTTGGCACTCGCGGGTTGAATTGGTTTTTGGATAAACTTCCGGTATCTCATCATTGCAGGCTTCATCCGCACATTTTGGACTGTTGTTTATATCTTGATATTGAAACGACCGGACTGGAAAAAAATTCAATAATTACCTTACTTACAGTTTCTAATGGAAAGGAGCGGCAAACATTTATAAAAGATCGAGATTTTGAAGATTGCAGAGAAATATTGAGAAGCGCTAAAATATTTATAACATTTAACGGGCGCAGTTTTGATATACCGCGTTTACGAAGGGTCGTCAATCTTCCTTTATATCAGCCGAATATTGACTTGCGATATGTATTCAAAGGATGGGGACTTACCGGAGGCCAGAAGAAAATTGAAAAAATATTGGGAATTGGTCGCCCCGGAGAAACCGCCTCCTTTTTAGGGGCTGATGCCATTCAGTTGTGGAATGAATATCAAAACGGAACGGATAATGCACTGAATTTACTGATTCAATACAATCAAAATGATGTCATTGGACTTGAAAAACTTTTTCTTTTGCTGTATAATGAGTCAATGAAGGGATTTCCTTGGAGTGGAAAATCTTATACGTTTTCCTTTGCGTAATAACGATTGGCATATTCCCCGTATACAAAATACCGTATTTCTTACTATTAAAAATGCCGTATTTTGCTCTTCTCCCTACCCGCGTAGGGATGCTCCGCGTATAATATTTTTTTTCGCGTGGGATCAGTCCTTCTCCCTACCCGCGTAGGGATGCTCCGCGCGTAGCCCCGCGCCGAGGCATACAGCGATTCTTCTCCCTACCCGCGTAGGGATGCTCCGTAAACAAAATCGTGTACAATAGTATTATCACGCTTCTCCCTACCCGCGTAGGGATGCTCCGAGGATACGCGCTTAAAATCCTCGAGCGCCTAGCTTCTCCCTACCCGCGTAGGGATGCTCCGTGGTAGTGGTAGTGGTAGTAGTCATCTGTAATCTTCTCCCTACCCGCGTAGGGATGCTCCGTCCTATCGGCGCGAATCGAACGCGCCTACAAACTTCTCCCTACCCGCGTAGGGATGCTCCGGGGCAGGGGCTCGAGCAAGTTAATGATTTGATTCTTCTCCCTACCCGCGTAGGGATGCTCCGTGCTTGCAATTAAACCAAAAACGATTATACTACTTCTCCCTACCCGCGTAGGGATGCTCCGCGCGTAGCCGCGCGCAGAGGCGTATAGCGATTCTTCTCCCTACCCGCGTAGGGATGCTCCGGGGCAGGGGCTCGAGTAAGCCAATAATCTGGTCTTCTCCCTACCCGCGTAGGGATGCTCCTCACATAACTCGACCACACACACACAGGAGATTCTTCTCCCTACCCGCGTAGGGATGCTCCGGATCCAGTATTCACCTTCTGTACATGCAACAACTTCTCCCTACCCGCGTAGGGATGCTCCGTAATCGATCTGGACGTCAATTGCCTCGCGGATCTTCTCCCTACCCGCGTAGGGATGCTCCGCATATAGTACTTTTTTTCGCGAGGGGTCCGCCCTTCTCCCTACCCGCGTAGGGATGCTCCGATGGCACAGACACAGACACAGACACAGATTAACTTCTCCCTACCCGCGTAGGGATGCTCCGTCATAATTATCCATCCTTATGATTCTTTCGCTCTTCTCCCTACCCGCGTAGGGATGCTCCGTAATCGATCTGGACGTCAATTGCCGATCGGATCTTCTCCCTACCCGCGTAGGGATGCTCCGTATCTTTAGCTGATCTAATCGAGATTAGATCGCTTCTCCCTACCCGCGTAGGGATGCTCCGAGGCACGCTCCCTCCTCGCCGAGATCGGGATTCTTCTCCCTACCCGCGTAGGGATGCTCCGATCCTGGACCGCCTAGACGATCTCGATCCCGCCTTCTCCCTACCCGCGTAGGGATGCTCCGGGGGAGGGAAACGTGTTTGTTATCCTAAATACCTTCTCCCTACCCGCGTAGGGATGCTCCGGCGTTTTTTCAGTTCGCGAGGCGAAAACGTTACTTCTCCCTACCCGCGTAGGGATGCTCCGGGTTGTAATTCCTGCTATTCGAGGTATCGTTCCTTCTCCCTACCCGCGTAGGGATGCTCCGAATCGTGTTTTTGTGATCGGAATCTTTATGGGCTTCTCCCTACCCGCGTAGGGATGCTCCGCGAACTCAAATCCGATGTTGCGCGATATATATCTTCTCCCTACCCGCGTAGGGATGCTCCGGAGGCCTTGGCCTCCTCAAATAACGGCAAAAACTTCTCCCTACCCGCGTAGGGATGCTCCGGGTAAAATCGCTATTCGCTTTTTTTTTGCGAACTTCTCCCTACCCGCGTAGGGATGCTCCGGGTAAAATCGCTATTCGCT
>JAUNSU010000095.1 GCA_030539035.1 Planctomycetia bacterium | reverse complement strand
GAGCCGGACCGACAAAGAAACCTTATGAACCGAAATGATGAAAGAACGGAAATACAAGATCTTCTTCAGGGGATCTTGTATTTCCCTTTAATTCCGGTTAAAATTTGAAAAAGTTCGAGTGATATGCCGCTTGAAAGATTCGACAGGAATTTTCTCCAGTTCGTTGTTTTATTGTTTAAAGTTTAAAAAGTATTGAGGTTAAGGATGATGTTGAAATTCGATTTTCGCTCCATTTTGCGATGTTCGCTTTCCCTGCTTTTTGTGTTGATGTTTTCCGCCTTCTGTTTTTCCGGAACGGAAGCGAAGACGGGAACGATCTTTCCTTATGATTTGACCGTGGAATCCTTGACCGATCCCGCGGGAATAGATACTCCGGCGCCCCGTTTTTGCTGGAAATCGAAATCGGTTTCCAAAGACGCTTATGATTTGGAACAGAGCGCTTATCAGGTTCTGGTTGCTTCCTCGAAAGAAAAATTGAATGCGGATCAGGGAGATCTTTGGGATTCCGAAAAAGTCAATTCCCGGGATTCCCTTTATATTGTTTATAAAGGGAAAAAACTGGAAACATCGCAATTCTGCTTCTGGAAAATTCGGGTTTGGGATCAAAAAGGGAATCCTTCCAAGTGGAGTAAACCGGGCCAATGGATCACCGGGATCATGGATCCCGCAGATTGGTCCGCATCCTGGATCGGACAGTCGGCCTCAATGCGCCCGGAGATCAATCTGTCCGGTGCTCATTGGATCGGCAGTTCCGATAAAAATGCGAAATCGATCTTTCTGCACAAAAATTTCGAGTTGAATCTGTCCAAAGAAGATCTCGAAAAGAAAGATCTTTACGCGCTTTTCCGATTCGCGGGCAATCAGAAATTTGAGATCTATGTCAACGGCGAAAAAGCGGGGTATTCGATCGGAATGGTCTATAATCCGGATCTCCTTCGAACCATTGATCTTTCCGAACGCCTTGTTTCCGGAAAGAATCTGATCGCGATTTCCCTCACGGACAAAGAAACGTCGAATCCGGTTGGTTTTCTCGGAAGACTGGAAGTTGGGAAAATCGATAAAAGCGGGATTCCGGAAAAAAATCGTGCGTTGACGCGCCGCGGTCTTCCGAAAGAGCCCTTTTTTGTTCTGAATACCGATTCCTCCTGGTCGGTTTCCGATAAGCCGGGCAAAGATTGGAAAGCCGATCCTTCCGAAAATGGATGGACGAAGGCCGTTGTTCTTTTTGATCCCGACGGCGGTCCTTGGGGAAAAGTACGCCGAATCGATGAAAAGGAATCTCCTCTTTTCCAGAAGAAATTTACCTTGAAAAAGAAAATTAAGCAGGCCGTTCTCCATATTACCGGACTCGGGTTTTATGAAGCGTCCCTGAACGGGAAAAAGATCGGGGAAAAACTGCTGGATCCCGCTCCGACCAACTTCAATAAATCGGTTCTTTATTCGACCTACGATTTGACCGGCGATCTTAAGAAGGGAATTGGCAAGGAACAGGATCTTTCTGTTCAGCTTGGACATGGGTGGTATGATGTCCGGGCAATAGTAACCTGGAATTTCGATGCGGCCCCCTGGAGAGATTATCCCCGTATGATCGCTCAGATTGATCTCGTGTATGAGGATGGATCAAAAGAGAAAATCGTATCCGATGCCAATTGGTCTGTTCTTCAGAGTCCATTCCTTTTCGACTGTATTCGACAGGGTGAGATCATCGATGCGAATCGAAAATCGAAAGTCCTTGGCAAAGCGGTTGTTGTTCCCGCTCCCAAAGGACGTTTAAAAGCGGAAGTTCTTCCCCCGGTGATCACAACCGAGATTTTCAAGCCGGCATCGATTCGCAAGATCGCGGATCAGGTTCAAATCGTGGATCTTGGCCGGAATATCGCCGGATGGTGCGCGGTGAAAATCCGGAATTCCCAGAAGGGCGATGTTGTCCGGTTCCGATATTCCGAACGGATCGACGAAAAAGGCGCGATCGAACGGAAGACGATCGAAATGCACTTCATGGAAGGAACCTCTTCCCTCATCGCCGGAGAGATCGGCCGTTTTCAGACCGACTATTATATCTGTGAAGGAAAACCGGTCGAGATCTTTGAGCCCCGATTTACTTACAATGGATTCCAGTATCTGGAGATCACCGGACTTCGCGGCGATCTTCGCGCAGATGATATTGACGCGAAGATCGTTCATAATGATTTCAAAAAGATCGGATCTTTCCGATGTGATAATGAACTTCTGAACAAGATCCAGGAAGCGACCCTTCTTTCCTATCGCGGGAATTTCGTGGACGGATATCCGACCGATTGCCCGCATCGGGAGAAGAACGGATGGACCGGGGACGCTCATCTTGCGGCGGAACAGGCGATGTACAACTGGGAAAATACGGCCGCTTATGAAAAATGGATCGGCGATCTTCGGGATGAACAGCAGCCGGATGGAAATCTTCCGGGAATCGTTCCTTCCGGCGGCTGGGGATATCGCTGGGGTAATGGACCCGCCTGGGACAGCTCCCTGATCCTGATCCCGTGGTATCTCTATGTTTATCGAAATGATCAGCGCGTCCTTACCGATGCGTATGATGCAATGAAATTGTATCTCTCTTATATGGACTCGAAAGCAGTGAACAATCTCGTTTCTCATGGACTCGGAGATTGGATTCCCGTGAAAACGAAAACGCCTGTTGAGATCACTTCAACCGGATTCTATTATGTCGATACCATGATCGTTGCCCATACGGCGCTTATCCTCGGAAAGAAGGAAGAGGCCGCTCATTATTATAAAAAGGCGGCGGAGATCAAAAAAGCGTATCTTGCCAAGAATCTCGATTCGAACGGAATCTGCGCCAACGGTTCGCAAACGGCTCAATCGACCTTGCTCCATCAGGGATTCGGATCGGATCTGGATTCCGGTTTAAAAGAGAAAGTCTTTGAAAATTTGACGAAGGCGGTGAAGAAGTCGGATAATTATCCGGATTTCGGGATTATGGGGGCCAAATATCTTTTCCGAACATTGAGTGAAAACGGACGTACAGATCTTGCGCTCGCAATGATCCTGAAAGAGAAACAGCCTTCTTACGCCGATTGGATCCGGCGCGGCGGCGGAACCCTTTGGGAAGACTGGAAAGAAGGATCTTCCCGGAATCATATCATGTTCGGGGATATTTCCGCCTGGTTTTATCAATCTCTTGCCGGGATCAAATTGGGGGCCGGAGCCGATCTTGCGGCTGCCCAATTGAATGATATTGATTCTCTCGGATTCAAATCCATTTTGATCGAACCGAAATGCTGTGCGAAATATCTGAAAGATCAGGAAAAGAAGATCCGATATGCGGACGCCAATATCGATTCGCCTTACGGACCGATTCGATCCGCTTGGCGCTGGAATCGCGATTATACGGAATTGACGGTTGATATTACCGTCCCGGTGAACTCGCAGGCGGTCGTTTCTCTTCCCTCTCTTGGGGAAAAAATGAAAGCGGTCAAGGGAAACCCGAAAATTTTGAAATCAACGGAAAACAATGTTCGCTATTTGCTCGGATCGGGCAACTGGCGTTTTTCTTCCAAATAAGTTGTTGACCGTTCATTCCGGAACAGATGCCGATTTCATTGACATCTGTTCCGATTTTTGCCGTTGCATTCTTTTAATGCCGGGAATCGGTCTGCTGTTTTTCCGGATCTCTTTGGTTCCATTCAGTCCATGAAAGAGTAATGATGAGTGATTTAAGCGATATTAAAAAAGTAATTGATATTTTGGGAAAAGTAAGCTCTGTCGTGATCAGTGAACCGAATATGGATCGTCTTCTTACCCGGGTTTTACAGGTGCTGGCGAACGAAATCGAGATCATATTCGGCGATTTTACTTTAAGACAAGGGGATCTTTATCATTTGAAATCCGCTTACGGCTTGAATCCGGAAGAGATCGAACGGGGCGTTTTTTCACCCGGGGAAGGAATTACAGGAACCGTTGGATTGACCGGTGAACCTTATCTGGTCGAAGATGTTCTTTGTGAACCTGCCTTTCTGAACAAGATCCAGCATCCTTCCTTGAGCCGGCATAATGCGTTTCTTTGCGTTCCGGTCAAGCGGATGGAGAAGACGGTTGGAACCCTTTCTGTTGTTCGGCCGACTCTTTCCCGGGCGGAACTTGAACTTGAAATGCAAATTCTCCAGATCGTTGGGAATTTGACCGCGGAAGCAATCGCGGTTTTCTATGAAGAGCAGAAATATCGGGCTTCCAAAGAGAAAGAAGATAAATTTCTTTTTGAGATCGGATTGGCCAACCAGGTTCAGCAAGCCTTTCTCCCATCCAAATATCCGGAGGTGGAAGGATATGAATTTTATCACTATTATCAGCCCGCGCAGCATTTGGGAGGTGATTTTTTCGACTATATTCCCGTTTACGGAGACCGGCTTGCTCTGGTTCTTGCCGACGTTTCCGGAAAAGGACTCTCGGCCGCGCTTTTAACTGTTAAATTGTCGGCGGTTCTTCGAAACATCTTCGGTAAATATCGAAATTTAAAGACGACAGTCGAAAAAACGAATCAGGAATTTTGCGGCCTTCATTCCAACGGTCGTTTTATTACGATGGAACTCGGACTTCTGGATGCAAAAACGCATGATGTCCAGTTGACCAACGCGGGGCATCTTTTCCCTTTCCTTCGCAGGGCGGATGGTAAAGTGGAAATTCTTGGAATAGGATCTCAATGTTTTCCGATCGGACTCTTCCGCGATTACCCCTTCAGGGAATTTTCCGTCCATATAGAGCCGGGTGAAAAATTGATCATTCTCAGCGATGGAATTACAGAAGCTTCCAATTTCAAAGGAGAATTATTCCAGAAGGATCGAGTAATCCAATCCCTGTCGGCTTGCAAGGGAAATTCGGCAAAAGAGATCGGCGAGAACCTCATCAAAAATGTTCTGGACTTTGTCGGATCCTTTCGGCAAACAGACGATCAGTGCATTATGGTCTTCGGAAGAAAATAATTTCCAAAAAATTTTCATGAAAGGGTGGAAAAATTACATTGCTTCTGTTAAAATGGAGTTTTACGTAAGACCCGCCGTTGTCTTTCTCTATCCAAAAGAGAATATCTGAAGAGGAAAAGGAATTTCATGAAACCGCTAACACAACGATATTTGCTCCTGTTTATCGCACTTGCGATTACGGCATTTATTGCCGGCGGAGCGCTTGTCGGCTGGAAGATCACTCAGGATTATCGCCTGAAATTGGGAAGCAATGATTTTTTGGTTAAGCAGCTCGCCCGAGTAAAAGAAAAGAATAAAGACACCGCTGTTGCCAACGCCCGAAAAAAAATCGTGCGAACGGAAAAGGCCCGACGCGAAAAGTTGGGGGCAACCCGCTTCTTTTCCGGACGCTTGGTCGAGATCCAGCGGACGATCCTTGCCGCAGAGATCAACGGACCAGTCGTTTCCATTCCGGTTGAAGTTGGAAACCAGGTCAAAAAAGATGAAACCCTGATCGCGGAAGTCGATACGATCTGGTCCCGATTGGCTTTCGAACAGGCCCAGCGGAAAATTGCCGTGAGCAAGGTTCAACTCGGATTTCAGCAAAGGGAATATGAACGGCTCAGTTCTTTGAACGAACAGGGGGCCGGATATGTTTCCGCAAGCGATCTTGATTCCCAAAAATTGAAAATCGAAGAATTGCAGGCGGAAATTGCCTTGCAGCAGGTCGTTCTTACCGAAGCGGAGAAAAAAGTGGCCCGGGCAAGGGTCTTTGCTCCTTTCGACGGCGCGATTGTCAACAAAATCGCCGAGGTCGGATCTTATGTATCGCCCGGATCCCCTCTTGTGGAAATCGTATCGACCGGTCTGATCGACGCGGAATTAACGGTAAGTGAAGCCTTTATCGATCGCCTGAAAATCGGACAGACCGTTCCGATCTGGATCGATTCCCTTAATCTTGAAGCGTCCGGGCAGATCCATTCGATCGTTCCTCTTGGATCGACGGCCGCTCGGGCTTTCCCTGTTCGGATCCGTTTGGATGATCAGAACGGAAAGCTCAAAGTGGGAATGAGTGTCCGCGGAAAATTGCAGATCACCGATGCGAAAGAGTCGATCGTTGTTTCCAAAGATGCGGTTCTCGATCGGCCTGATGGCGCCTTGATCTGGATCGCTGTTCCCCAGGAGACCGCAAAGGAAGAGATCGCTTCTCAAAAAAGTCTTTCGATTTCTTCGAAAAACGGGAATCCCGCTTCTTCAAACGAAAATTCGGAATCAAAAAATGAAGATCTGTGGACCGCTCAACCGGTTCAGGTTGTGATTACGGCCCGAACGGATAAAGATTACGCGGTGATCCCGATTGCGCAGCAGGGCCGCGATCTTCTCAAGCCCGGAGTTGAATGTGTGATCGAAGGGGCCGATCGGCTGATCGTGGGCGAATCTCTCAGAATCACCGCCATCGAAAGCGCCTTTTTAAAAGATCTTCCAAAGGCTTCCGGACATACTGTGATCCGGCCTATTGAAGAAACCGCTTTCTTTAATCCAAAAACGAATCAAGTCGAAGAAAAGAACGATAATCAAAAATGAATCTGATTCAGTATGCAATAAACAATCCCGTTAAAGTGATCGTCGGTATTTTATTGACGGCGCTTTTCGGAATGATCTCGCTGAACATTATTCCGATTCAGCTCGCGCCCGATGTCGATCGGCCTTTGATCACCGTATCGACAACCTGGGCGGGACGAAGTCCGGAAGAAGTAGAGCAAACGATCATTCTGGAACAGGAAAAACGCCTGAAGACACTTCAGGGCCTCTATCAAATGCAGTCGACCGCAAATCTTGGACGGGCAATGATCCGACTCGAATTCGATGTCGGATATGATATCACCAGAGCTGTTCTCGAATCGACAAACCGGTTGGACGAAGTCCCTTATTATCCGGAAGATGTCGATCGGCCGGTTGTTCGGGCCGCAAGTGCGGAAACGGATGAGGCAATCGCTTACGGACTGATCCAGGCAAAAACGCCCGGACCCGGATTTGAAGTTGCCGAATTCTATGATTATGCCGATCGTTTTATCAAGCCTGCGCTGGAACGTGTGGACGGAATCGCGCAAGTCGAAATCTACGGCGGCCGGGAGCATGAAGTTCAGGTCCGATTTGATCCGAATATCATTGCGCAGGCGGGGATCACTGTTTCTGAACTCGCGGCGGCGCTTCGGGCCGATAATGTCAATGAATCCGCGGGCGATATGGCCAACGGGCGGCAGGATATTCGTTTTCGCGTGATGGGCCGATTCAGCGATCTCGAACCAATTCGAAAAACGATTGTAAAATTCGACGATGGAACCCCGATCTATGTTGAAGATATTGCCGAGGTCTCCTTAATGCTTGCCAAGCAAACGTTTTTCGATATGAGCCGCGGCGATTCCTCGATGACCATTATGTTCCAAAGGGAAGCGGGCGCAAACGTCCTCAAAGTAATGGACGGCGTAAAAAAACGCCTTGCGCAAATGCAGGAAGAAGGCGGCCTTTTTCGCGGATATAAAAATGATATCTATCAGATCCGCGCCCGGCTGGTTTACGATGATTCGATTTATATTAAACAGGCGATTCAAATCGTAAAGGACAATATGGTGTCCGGCGGTGTTCTCGCGATTCTTGTTCTTTTGATCTTTCTTCGCAGTTCACGCCCAACCTTGATCATTTCGATCTCGATCCCTCTTTGCGTATTGGCGACATTTATTGTAATGGTGATTACGGGCCGGACTCTGAACGTGATCTCGCTGGCCGGATTGACCTTTGCGATCGGAATGGTGGTCGATAATTCCATCGTCGTTCTTGAGAATATTGACCGGCACCTTCAAATGGGGAAAACCCCTAAAAAGGCCGCTTATGATGGAACCATTGAAGTATGGGGAGCGGTTCTTTCCTCAACCCTTACGACCGTCGCCGTTTTTGGACCGGTCTTGACGATCAAGGAGGAATCCGGACAGCTCTTCTATGATATCGCGCTTGCGATTTGCGCCGCGATCATGATTTCGCTCGTTGTGTCGATTACCGTGGTTCCCGCCGCCGCTGCTTTTCTGATGAAGAAAAAACAGACAAAAACAAACCCGGTAAAAACGCTTTTTAAATCCGTTTTCGGATTGGCGCCCCTTTCCAATTTTTTTGTAAAGATCTACAGTAATTTCATTTATCTCTTGACGGTCCGGTCTTTTTCGGGCGTATGGATTCGTTTGGTGGTGATCGGAACGATTATGATCCTCTCTCTCTTTTTGAGCTATGAGATGATGCCGCCCGCGAGCTATCTTCCCCTTGGTAATAAAAACGGGATCATGGGAAATATGTCTCTTCCGCCCGGATATTCTCTTCAGCAAAATACGTTGACCGGACGTCGGATCAATGCGATGCTCAAGCCCTTTTACACCGCGAAAACAACCGAAGAGGTGAAAAAATGGACGGACGAACATCCTGTCGTCGATATTCGAACGAAAAAAGTGATCGATAATATCCCGCCGATCAAGGAGTTTTTTATCGTTCTCAGCAGTGCGCGGACCTTTATGCTCTGTACAAGCGCCGATCCTCTCAATGTTCGCCCGTTGGCCGGATTGATCGGAAATGTGCTCAATTCCATTCCGGAATCAAGCGGAATGGGATCCCAGCAGAGTATTTTCGGCCGGACTGCCGGCGGGAATATGTTGACCTTTGAAGTGGTTTGCGATAATATTCACCGGCTTCGGGAAAGCGCCTCCAATCTTCGCGCGGCACTTGTGAAGAGATATTCCGCGGCGGGGGTCCGGACCGTTCCCGGCGAAATTGTATTGACCGGCCCCGAAAGACAGATCAAAATTGATCAGATCCGGGCAAAAGAACTTGGAATTACAACCCAGGAAATTGCGACCGCTTCCCGCGCCATGATGGACGGGGTCGAATGCGGGGACTTCGATTATGAAGGGGATACGATCGATCTTGTCGTGATCCGCGATCCCGCCATTCCGATCACGCCCGATCAGGTTCCCGAACTTCCTCTTGCTGTGCGGGACAATGATGGAAAAAGAAAGATCATTCCGCTTTCGGAAGTCGTTGAGTTTATTCCCGCGGAAGCTTCCCAGCAGATCCGGCGATATGAACAGGAACGCGCCATTCGAATTACGATTTCCCTCCCGGAAGATAAAGCCCTTGAGGAAATTGAAAACGAAGTAATGGAAACTGTTCAGCAATGCCGGCAGATGGGAACGGTTGCCGCCGATGTTCGGATCGTAATGTCCGGAAGCGCCGATAAACTCGCGGAAACTCAAGCCGCAATGATGGGAGAGTGGAACGGATGGAATATCCAGTCGGTCAAAAGCCTTGTTTCCAGCCGCTTCTTCCTCGCTCTGATCATTACCTATTTACTGATGGCCGGATTGTTCGAAAATTTCATTTATCCTTTTGTGATCATGTTCAGTGTTCCTTTGGCAATGGTGGGAGGATTTTTGGGATTGGCCTGGGTCCGTTATCTCGATCCAACCCAGCAGCTGGATACTCTTACCATGCTCGGTTTTATCCTTTTGATCGGTGTTGTTGTCAACAACGCGATCCTTCTGGTTCATCAATCCTTGAACTTTATGCGGGGATTCGGAGAATCCGAAACGGACATTATCGAAAAGATGAGCCCGCGGGAAGCGATTCGGGAATCGGTCCGAACACGCGTCCGCCCGATTTTTATGACCACCGCAACCAGTCTGTTCGGAATGCTCCCCCTTGTCCTTACTCCCGGAGCCGGAAGCGAATTGTATCGCGGAATCGGCGGGGTTGTCCTCGGAGGACTCCTCTGCGCTACCGTCTTTACTCTTCTCGTCGTCCCGCTCTTTTTGAGCCTTGTGATCGATGTTCAAACCAGTTTGGGATTGATCGGAAATTACCTTTTAAATCTTTTTAAGAAAAAGAAAAAAGAAAACAGATGAAAAACGCTTTATCCATATCCTTTGCGATCACTGCGATCCTCGCGACTTTTATGCTTCAGTTGGGAGAAGAAGAGCAGAATATGTCTCTGATCTCCCTTATGATCTCCTTCGTGATCCTGGCCGGTGTCTATTTAGCGGATATTCAAAAAATCTTTTCCATTTCCAATCTGCTCTGTAATTTGATCATTATATTGATCGTGCTTCTGCACTTGGAAACATTGCGAACGTCCCCAATGGAATTTATCGCGTTTTCCATCGCGAATATCCTGGTTTATATTCAGGCGGTTCTCTTTTTCAAGAAAAAAGATTTTCGGGGAAGGATCCATCTTCTTACCCTTTCATTTATATTGGCTTGTGTTTCCACGGTTTCCCGACAGGATCTTCTGTTCGCTACTTTTATGATCCTTTATTTTTTCTCCTTTGTCTGTACGGTTGCTCTCCTGCTTCTGGATCAGGAAAGATCTTATTACGAAACACACGCTTTTGTACGTCCCCCCTTCGGACGGGACAAAAGTGAAAAAAACAAGGCTCCCTTCCATTTTATCCGCCTGATCCTGGGAACGATCTTCCTCACGCCTTTCTTTCTTTTATTCGGATACAAAAAAGATCGCTCGGAAGAAAAGTATTCCGATATCCTGAATCCTCAGGATGCGCGCCGATCTCCCTGGTCTCTCGGTAAAGAGAGTAAAATTCAGGACCGGATCTTCGGCTTTTGGGAAAGCGCGGAATCGGATGTGATCTTTTCCGGACCCGCCGCGAACAATCTCGTATTTGAAAAGGGAAGCCGGAAAAAAAAGACCAATTCTTTTGCGCTTTTGCGCAGCCGTCCCACTTTTTCAGGGGCAAGCCGGTTGGATCAGCGATCTCATTTTTCTTTCGCGTTCGTCCGAAAAATCGTGTTCGCGATCATTGGCTGCCTGGTGTTCGCCTCGATCATCTTTTTATTCTTCCCGCGATTCCAGCGCATAGAATTTTACGGATTCAGAATAGGACATGATCGTTGGGAATCCCGGATCTCTTCCGTCCGAAGTTCTGTCGGATTCAGTGATTCGATCTATTTGGGTGAACTCGGACCAATGTTCGACAATCATGAAGCTGTTCTGAAGGTCAACCTGAAAGATGTCAATAAGGACGCTCCTTATCCGATCCAATCATCCGAATATCTTTATCTTCGCGGAGCAACCCTGGTTCATTACAAAAATCGTCAATGGAGCCGTATCGCCAACTATATTGAGATGAAATTTCTGCAAAATGAAATTCTTCCCAACTCTATGGAACCCGCCCGAATTTTCAGAAGCAGGGAAAACGCGTATCGTGCAGGTTTATTCAATAAAAAGCATGATCTCGTCTGTTCCGAAATTACCGCGCTTCCGAATAATACCGGAATCCTTTTCGCCTTTTGGCCCTTTTTTCGTATTCAGGGCGATTGCAGCGATGGGGTTTTCGATGGAGAACGGTTTGTCAATGAAAACAACCAATATCCTGTTCAAAAGGTTTACCGCCTTTATACAAATATTTTTTCAAATGGCGTGCAGCAGGATTTGATCCCGAACCAGGAAGCGTTCGACAACATGAATTTATATCTTGGAATCGATCAAAATTCTCTTCCCGGTTTGATCGCCAAGGCTAAAAAATGGGATGCGGAGGCCGGGCTTCCTTCCTGGAATTATATCGAAAGGGCCCGTAATTTAACACAGCACCTTCGTTCTTCCGGGGAATTTACCTACAGCCGCGGATATATTAACCGTAATAATTCCCTGGATCCTCTTGAAGACTTCACCATGGAACACCGGACAGGCCATTGCGAATATTTTGCCGGATCTTTGGCGATGATGCTTCGCGCGGTCGGGATCCCTGCCCGTATTGTGATCGGATTCAAGTTCCTTCATGAGCCCGGAAGCGGCGGAGATACTGTCGTTCGGCAATCGGATGCGCATTCCTGGGTAGAAGCCTATATTCCCCGGGAAACGTTTGAAAAAAATCAGAAAGAGAAATCGGCTCCTTTGTCCGGCTATCCTTCACCTAATAAAAAATGGTGGAATTACGGCGCCTGGTTGAGATTGGATGCGACTCCTTATTCCGATGAAGCGATTATGGATACGGTTTCCCGCAATTATTATACCTGGACCGGCCTGTTTAAAGATTTTTGGAATACCTATATTTTAAATTTTAACAGTTCCCGGCAGCGAACGAGTATTTATCAGCCGGTTTCCGATCTGGTCAAGCAAGAGAAACAGCGGCTTATGAACAAGGAGTTTTGGACCAATTTCATTCCTGTGCTTAAGGAACAGTTCGACCTCTTTATCGCTTCCCTGAAAGGGGGAAAATGGAATATGGAAAACTTCCTCGGATTTGTTGTTCCATCGACCATGCTGCTCATTTTCCTCGGTCTGCTTATTTATATCATTCGGAAAGTGCTGCGCCTTTATGCCCGCCGGATCAAAAGACGGGAAGAGGCGATCAATTTCTTGTCCAAGGTTTACGGAAAGCTGGAATTCTATTTTTCCCGCTGGGGAATTCGGAGAAACATTTCGGAGACGAGCCGCGAATTCGTTCTTCGCGCCGTTCAGGAAGATAAATTTGAAGAAGCGCTCAAATATGAGTTCAGAAAGAAGAACCCTGATTCCGAAGTCGAACCTTTGAGAGCGGATCTGGAGATCATTCGAAGAGACTTCCGAATCCAATCCCTCGACGCCGTTGAAGAATGGTATCAATTCCGCTTCGGGGAAAATAAATAAAATACTTGAACTGCAAACAGATTTTTGTTTGAAACCACGGATTACACTGATAAACACGGATGAATTTCATCGATATCCAAAATTTAATTTTTTGAGAAAATGTATTTGTTATTAAAAAATTATCCGTGAAAATCCGTGCTATCCGTGGTTTCAAATCGGTTATTTACAGTTTGAGTAAAATAATAATTGCGGATATCATACAGATAAAATCCTTTTCTGAGGAAAAGAGGAGGAAAGATGAGTATTGAATTGAAAAAGTGGCTGATCGCAACCCGTCCCTGGTCGATTCCCGCTTCGGCCGTGCCGGTGATTGCGGCAGGTGTTTGGCTTTATGCGGCAACACATAAACTTCCTTGGGAATTGGCTCTCATTGTATTGCTGAGTACGGTTTTATTTCAACTGGCGGGCAATTTAATCAGCGACTATTTCGATTTTACCCGCGGAGTCGATACTGTCGAAACGGCGGGATCGCGCACTCTTCCAGACGGGATTTTTCGGCCGCGGACGATTCTTCTGTACGGCTGTTTTGTACTGGCCATTGCATCGGGACTCGGCTTTTTTTTGGCGATTAAAAGCGGCCCGTTCCTCTTTTATCTCGGACTGTTCGGCGTGATCGCAACGGCTTTTTATTACGTATTAAAATATTCCGGGTTCGGTGTATTTTTGATTTTTACCGTATTTGGCCCTTGTATTGCACTGGGAACGGAATACGCGTTGACAAGCTGTCTTTCATGGCCGGTGTTCTTGATTTCATTGCCGATCGGTTTATTAACGACTGCCATTTTGCACGCAAATGATATCCGCGACATGCCGCACGATCGCGCGGCCGGCATTCAAACCTTTGCTCTTTGGCTGGGACGTCAAAACGCGGAACGATTCTATCGTTTTTTGATCGTGTCCCCTTATGCTTTGGTTGGGATCTATTGCTTCACGGGCATGCTTCCCTGTATGGCACTGTTGACTTTGACCACAATACCTCTTGCAAATTCGGTGATTCGAAACTTGACCGACTTGGAAAAAATCGACAGCCTTGATCAGCAAACCGCGCTTTTGCAAACGGCGTTTTCTATTATGCTGATTGCATCGTTCGCCCAGAAATTTTTTGAATCTGCCGGAGTATGAAACAGTGAATCATCAAAAACAAAAATTAATCGCCGCGATCCTGATCGCATTTGTGCTTTGGGGGGTAATGTTTTCTCCCTGGACCGCTCCCCGGATTTCTTTTTGGCCCATGATGAGTCTTTCGGCAGGAATTTTATTGACGATGGCCTTTGGATTCCGGCATGATTGGCGTGATCTTTTGCCGCAGACGTTCCGTTCGTGCCGCCAATCCCTGCTTTATGGTTTTATGCTGGCGGTTTTTCTCTGGGGGGTCTTTTGGGTTGGCGACAAAGCGAGTTCCTTTTTGTTCGGCTTTGCGTCCGGACAGGTTGACCGCGTTTACACGCTCAAGGAAGAGATTTCCCCTTGCGTGATCGGGCTGCTGCTGTTCATACTGATCGGTCCGGCGGAAGAAATTTTTTGGCGGGGGTATGTGCAGCGAACGCTCTCGGATTTTTACGGTCCCAATCGAGCGATGTTTTTTGCGATTGGGGCATACACCTTGGTTCATCTCTTTTCGTTTAATTTCATGCTTTTGGCCGCCTCTGCTGTATTGGGGTGTGTTTGGTCGTTCCTCTTTCGGCTTTCCCCAAAAACACTTCCGGCCCTGATCGTCTCTCACGCTCTTTGGGATACGGCAGTTTTCGTTCTTTTTCCATTTCGATAAATTTAAGAAAAACTATTCTGAGAGAAGACAATGAAAACAATCCAAAATCTCGAATTTCAAATTAAGAGCCTCGAATTAAGCATTAACTTGCTCAAAACAGAAAAAGAAAAACTGCAAAAGACACTCAACCAGGATGATTCCGCTGCAAAACAAATAGAGGAGACGCCTTCCGGTGAACGCTTGATAAAAGAATTTTTTGCTCAGTGCGGTTTTGAACTAATCCGTCCGTTGAAGATGGGTGATCGTCGGCCAAGATATTACTCTTGGGTAAAGAATATCTGGAATCATTTCGATATTTTATGGCCGTTTATCACTGCTGTCTGCCAAAACGAAAAAGATAAGAAAAATGAATTTGATTATTCGACGGAAAATTTAAAGCCCGGTGCGTTGGGAACGATAAAGCAGTTTTGCGCGACATTAGCCAATGCAAAGATTTTAACCTTTGAGAATAATGAAAAGGGGATTCACATTAGCTTATCCGCATCCCATGAGAATAATAAATTTTTTCACGGCGGGTATGGTGAAATGATCATTCTTTATCTTGCGGACGTTGCCGTTAAAGAATTTGTGATGAGCAAAAAATGCAAAAGCCAGTTTTTCTGGAATGTTGAATATAAACGTCCGGACTCAACGAATCAGGTTGACGGCGAAATAGATGTTATTGTTCAGGCAGATGATCGATTCTATTTCTTTGAAGTAAAAATGGGAAAGAATATCCGTATCGACAGGTGCCTCGAAAAGCGGAAACTTTTTGATTCCCCAAAGTGTCGTTTTATTATGTGTTCGCCGGCCAATATGGAAAAAGAACAAAATTCTTTTCAAGGATTATGGTTTATTTTTAAAGATTTTAAAGAATATTTTTTGAAATTACTTCACAACGATTTTTCGAACCAGGTGCAGAAATAAAAAAAAGAAATAAATCCGCCTTATTACCTCATCAGGCACAATTATCCAAAAAATCCTCTGCGCCCCTGCGCGAGATAAAAAAACAACGCTGAATTATTGAGAAAATATTGGACTTCACAACAGAAAAACATCAGACGTAAAAAGAACATAAATATCTAAAAGACTCTCCGTGCCTCCGTGTCTCCGTGTGATAAAAAACAAGAAATCGCGAACAGATATTGAAATGGCGATTAACGCTATTTGAATACAAAAGAATATATTGCATCTTCAAAGG
>JAUNSU010000094.1 GCA_030539035.1 Planctomycetia bacterium | reverse complement strand
TCCGTGAAAATCCGTGAAATCCGTGGTTTCAAAATCAGTTATTTACAGTTTGAGTGAATTTATTTTCTCCAGGGAACGACGTTCATCTTTTCTTTCGTGATAAAAATCCGAATTGCGCCGTCTTCCAGGGTATTGTAAACGATATATCCGGCATCGCATAATTTTTGTTCGGAAGCGGGATTTCTTTGGCGCAATCCGCCGCTGATCAGGATCCAGCGCGGTCGTCCCCATTCGAGAATTTTTTGGTAATTCTCTGATTTTCCTCCATGATGCGGCGCGATCAGAAGATCCAATTTTACCGGGAATTCGTCGAGAAAAAGGGCGTTGCGCGTATCCAGATCGCCGGGAAAAAGAAGATTTCGTTCCTCATGCTCCAGAAGAACGACAAGGCTGTTTGCATTGCTCTGAACTGGCATGTATTTTTGAAAATTTCCCCGGTGCGGATGAAGAATTCGAATCTCGGGGAAACCGAGTTCCGCAAGAGATTCATCTTTGGTTTTATAAAAAACGGGAATTTCCTTTTCATCGATCATCTTTTTGAGCAATTCGACATTTTGATTCTTCTTGTCGAACATGATCGGGGGAACAACCGCGCCGCCAATCGAAAAATACTTTGCGAGGAGATCAAAAGCATTATAATGATCGCTGTCGGGATGAGAAAAAATCACAAGATCAATATGAGTTTTTCCCATCTTCCAAAGATTTTTCGCAAGGAGTGTTCCGACTCGGCGAGGGGCGGAAAAATTCCCGCAATCATGAACGATCACTCGTCCATCCGGAAAATGAATGAGGGCCGCGGATCCATGTCCAACGGAAAAAAGAATGATTTCCGATTCTCCTTTGCGCAGACGGATCCATTGATCGATCTGATGAACACCGATGCAGACCGTTCCCCAGCAAAGAAGAAAGATCAAGTAGGCCTTTTTGTATTTTCTCAAATGCGAAAAGAGCGTTGCCGCAATAAGCGGAAGATAAAACCCCCAGCAGAACAGATCGGAAAAGCCGGGACACCAAAAATATCCGCCCGGGCAAGCGTGTGCTCCATTCAATATTCCGAGAAAAAGATCAAAAAGAAAATCGGGAATAAAGCTGAAATACGCTGCAAGGCCCGGCGAAATCCAGGCAAGAACGACAAGAATGAGTCCGGAAATAAATGCAAACGACATCGGAATGAAAATGATCGGATTCAGTACAAGCGCGATGGGTGTTAAAAGATTGAGCTTGCGAACAATGATGGGAAGAAGAACAAACCAGACCACGATGCTTGAGAGAAAAAGATCTTTCATGCAAAGGCAAAATTTCAATCCGAGCCGCGTCAAGATCCCTTTTGTGAAAGAAGCCTTTCGCTTTTTGCTCCTTTCTTCAGATAAAGCCTCTTTCGTTCCATCGATGATTTCAGGTTCTTTCGGAGTTTTCTCTTTTACCGTTTTTTGTGCGAACCAGACAAAGGCCGCCGTCGCGAGAAAAGAAAGCTGGGTTCCGAATTGAAAGAGCTCCATCGGATTATACATGAGGATGCAAAGTGCGGCGAAAAGAAGATTATTCAACTGCAGGACAGGTCTTCTCATAAATACCGCCAAACAGGCTGTCCAAACCAGAATGGAGGACCGAAGAACCGGAGGGCGCCCATCGGTCAACATGAAATAAAACAGGATGATCAGGGCAATACACGCGGATCGAAAACGGATGGACAAGCAGAATATCCGGAGAAGAAAATAAAAAAATCCGCTGATAATCGTAAGGTGCATTCCGGAAATCGCGAGGATATGCGCTGTCCCGGTCTCTTGAAATTGTGCTTGAAGATCTTCGTCGATATCTTCTCTTAAACCAAGGATCATTGCGGAGGCAATCGCGGCGTTCCGGGGAGAGAGATTCTTTTCCAGCGCTTTTTGCGATTGACGGCGAAGATCACCGAAAAAGCGAAGAAACATCCAGCGCTCTCCGCGTTTGAGGATCTGCACATTTTCCGGCCGATTGATATTGATCAGGGTATTGATCCTTTGGGTTCGCAGCTGAAAATTCATGTCGAAATCGCAAGGATTCGATACCGGCGATGGTCTGTTGATATATCCTTTCAAGCGGACAAGATCACCGATTCGGAACAGATGATCCGCTTCTCCGGAAACGATCACAGAGACAAAGCCGCTGCAAGGGTCCCATTGCCGGCCATTGGAAACCGCTTTCGCTTTTACAATAAACCGCGTCTGAATTTCCGGCTCAATATTTCTTCCCAAGGGAGGAATGGAGGGAAGCTTTGCGGACGGAAGATCACAGATCCAGCCGTCGAGAAAAACAGGACTGGACTGCCGCGATGTTCGAAAGCCAATTTCCGATTGGGGAAAGCAGACAGAATATAATTGAAAGCGGAATCCGAAAAAGGAAGCGATTAAAAGAACAAGCAAAAGGGCTCCCCAAATTGTTCGTTCCTGAAAACGGCGATAGAAATAGAAGAGACATCCGGTAAAAAAGAGGAAGGGAACGATCCAGAACAGCGGAGGCCGGCTTGTGATCTCATATCCGTTCAATCCGTTCAGAAGATCGCCAATACCGATCCCGAGGGCGGCGCCGACAAAGCAGACCGCCAAGGGATTATATTCATCTTCGTGCGGGGAGGATATCTTTTCCAATCCGGCCTTACAAAAATTCTCTTACATATATTTCTTCAGGGTTGCAATACTTTCCTTGGTGAGTCGGTCCGCGCCGGGAGTAAAATCGAGCGGTTCAACTCCGATCCATCCCTGGAATCCGATCTCTTTCAGTGCGCCCATGATCGGGGCGAAATCCAGCTTTCCAAAGCCGGGCCCCTGGAGATTGGCGTCGTTCGCATGGAAGGTCTTCATGTAAGGATGAAGTTTTTTATCGCGAATGATCGTCGGAATCGATTCCTTTTCACTTGCGAACATCGCTTTGCAATCGAGATGAATCGCGATCTCTTTCGGGCAGCCCATCTTTTCGATCAGGAAGAGGGCATCTCTTCCGGTTTGAATGAATTCGTTTTCATTGGGGGCAAGAGCTTCGAGAGCAAGGACAACGCCTTCTTTTTCGAGAACAGGGCGAACCTGATCCAGAACGATCGCGGCGTAATCGTAAGCATCGGGCATGGAAACTCCGGGCAAAAGTTTTCGCTGCTTGGGGGATCCGAGTACCATATAAACCCCGCCCGCTTCTCCGCAAAATCGGGTTAATTCGGAAAGATAAGCGGCCGTTCGTTTCTGAACTTCCTTATCTGGAGATGTAAGATGATATCCCTCTGTTCGGGTAAGAAGGCAATGGAGTCCGGCGACTTCGATTCCCGCTTTTTCCGCCAACTTTCCGATCTTTTTATAAGCGGAAAGGCCTCCCAGCGATTTCAGATCGAATGTTTCCGGATCACCATGATTCAGATCCGGGGTAATGGAATAAGGAGCGAGTTCCGCACCATCATATCCGGCTTCCGCCATAAAAGCAAACTGTTTTTCCATAGACCATCCGACATACATCTCATTGCACATCGACAGCTTCATTTTCACGTTTTGTGATTCTGCGGCGGCCTTGAGTGAATTCAAAGAAGATCCCATTCCGGCAACGGCGGCCAGCATCATTGATTTTTTAAAAAAATCTCGTCTATCCATTATAAAAAACTCCTGTTGTACAAAAAAATGAATACGGATGATCCATTACAGATCAAAATTTCGGTCGAATCGGAACATTTCCTTCGGATCAGAACCAACTGCAGGTAAATCCGCCGTCGACATACAGGGCCGCGCCGGTAATATAGCTTCCGGAATTTTTGGAGAGGAGCAGGATCGCGGCGCCGATCAGTTCAGCCGGATCTCCGTATCGGCGCATCGGCGTTCCGTTCATGATATTTTCCACTCTCTTTTCATCCAGCAGCTTTTTATTCTGTTCGGCGGGGAAAAATCCGGGACAGATCGCGTTTGCCCGAATGCCCTGTGTTGCGAATTCCTGCGCGATATTTTTGGTAAGATTGACGACGCCCGCCTTGGAAGCCGCGTAGGCGAATACCCGGGAAAGAGGCCGATCAGAATTGACGCTCCCGATATTAAGAATGGATCCGCCGCCTGTCTTCAGCATGGATTCGATAAAGACTTGGCAAGAGATCATCGTCCCTTTGAGATTGACCGACATGATCTTGTCCCATTGATCCGGATCGACATCAATGAAATTATTGCCAACGTTAATTCCAGCGCAGTTGACAAGCATATCGACTTTTCCGGTCAATTTCAGAGCTTCATCCCGCAATTTTCGGAGAGAATCTTTACAGGTAACATCGACCGTTGCCCAGATCGCTTCGATCCCTTCCTCGGCGAGCTTGGCGACGGCCTTTTTGCAAGGATCTTCGGCAACATCGGCAACAACGATTTTTGCTCCCGCCTTGCCCAGGCCGGTTGACAGGCAAAGACCCAAAGCCCCTGCACCGCCGATCACCACGGCAACCTGTCCATCCAAACCAAAAAGACCGCTTAAATATTGTGAACTGCTCATTTTCGCATTACATCCTTCCTGAAAAACAATTTTATTCGAAAAAACAAATCTCCGCAGACTCGTTAATATTCTACCGAAAAAAACATCGATTTAAAGCCCCAAGTCCAAAATTTTTCAACAAGTTCCTTTTCTCCCGAAAAAAGATTATCCGAGTTCTGTTTTCTTATCTTCGATCACGGACCGAATAATCGATTCCAATTTGATCTTTGGGGTCCAATCAAGAAGATCCTTCGCACGATCCAGGGCAGGAACTCTGCGCATCATGTCGTCGAATCCCGGTCCATAAGCTTGCGAATAATCGACATGAACGATTGACGAAGACGCCTGAACAAGTTTTTTTACCTTTTCCGCCAACTCGTTCATACTGATCTCTTCATTGGAGCCAAGATTGATCACTTTGCCAATCGCTTCCGGATGATCCTGAACGGAAACCAATCCGCGAACGATATCGGCAACGGCCGTAAAGCAGCGGCGCTGTTCTCCGGTTCCAAAAACCGTGATCGGATCATTCCGAAGCGCCTGTTCGACAAATCGGGGAAGAACCATTCCATACTGCGCGGATTGACGCGGACCAACTGTATTAAATAATCGGACAATATAAACGGGAAGCGAGGTTTGATAATAATGGGCAAGGACAAGAAATTCATCCAGTACTTTCGCGCAGGCGTAGGACCATCGGCGCTTGCAGCTCGGACCCATTACGGTATCATCTTCTTCCCGAAAGGGAATCCGTTCCGATTTTCCATAGACTTCACTTGTGGAGGTCAACAGAATCGGACGGCGATATTTGGAACATTCGGCCAATACAACATCAGTTCCGCGTACGATCCGCTGAATCGACTCGATCGGTTTTCCCATGATCAGCTGAACACCGACCGCGCTGGCAAGATGATAAACAAAATCGTGCTTGGAAATCTCTTCCCGCATCAACGGTTCATCATCACAACTGGCGATCAGGACCCGAAAGGAGGGATCCGATTCCAGGTGCGCAATATTGTTCCATCGGCCCGTCGAAAGATCATCGATCACCGTAATGGAATTCCCCGCTTTTAAAAGCGCTTCCGCAAGATGGGATCCTATGAATCCGGCCCCTCCGGTAATTATATATTTTCGTTTTACAGACATTTTTTCCTTCTCGTGCGGTGAAAAAGATTTCCCACAAATACCGCTTTATTTCATTATAGGAAATTTTTCAGGGAAAACCATATCCCTGTCCCAAAGATTGAGAAAATTTCCTTCTTTTTCCAAAGATCCCTTGCGGTTTAAAATAATATCTCACTTTTCACTTTCAAAATTCCCGTTTTTGAGCCTGATCGCCTCCATTTTTTTCTTGACAAGTCCAATTACTTGATCAAGGATCACATCGTAGTTCCAGGACCCCAGAAATTTCGAATCTTCTTTTAGATTGACGCAGTCCGGACCGCACCAGAGACCGATATCCGCGTTGTCCGATTCGCCCGGCCCATTCACGCGGCAGCCCATAATCGCGATTGTAATCGGATAATCTTTCGCGAATTCCACCGCTTGGGCGACCCGTTCCGCCAAGTCAATAAAAGATCCGTTCTGGACTCGGGAACAGCTCGGACAGCTGATCAGATTCAATTTCGGAAGATCACAGGATCGGATATCCAATATCTTCTTCTCTTCGACATTCTTTAAAATGGATGATCCGGCTTCGACTTCTTCCGTTTTGCGGCTGCTTGGAACGGTCAAAGAAACCCGTAATGTATCGCCAATCCCTTCCGAAAGGAGCGTTTCCAGCGCAAATCGTGATTTCAGAACGCCCCAAGGGGGCATTCCGGCTTCGGTAACCCCAAGATGCAAAGGAATCTCCGGACGTAATTGCGCAAAACGACGATTGACCCCAATCACTGTCCGGGGATCAGAATCCTTGATCGATACACAATATCGTGTAAAGCCTATACTGTCGAGATAAGCGGAATGCTCCAGCGCGCTTTGAAGAATGGGATCGGAATCCTCTGTTCGGATTCCGTCCGCGAAAGAAGCAAGCAGGTTCGGATCAACACTTCCGCAGTTCACTCCGATCCGCAATGCGCAATCATGTTCCCCGGCAGCATCGGCGAGATACCGGACTTTTTCCTCCCACGATAATTTCGGTTCCAGATGGAAAAGATGTCCGGGATTATATCGGATCTTATCCACAAAAGGTGCGACTTTTTCCGCCAGTCGAAAATTCTCCTGAAGATCCACCGACAGGTTCGCAGTCGTTCGTTTTCGGATCTCCGCAAGAGCTTCCACGTCCTGAAGATTATCGACCGCAAGCCGAACAAGGCCTGCTCCCGACCGGACAAGCCGATCGATCAGATCCAAAGAAGATTCAATGTCTGTCGTTTTTGTCGAACACATCGACTGGATCATGATCGGAGAATCGCCTCCGATGGAAAGGGATCCTATGCGGATCTTGCGTGTTTGCCGTATCATGGGATCTATTTTTTCCTTTTTTTCTTTTTCTTTTTTCGCTTCCTCGCCCAATCACGAAGAGAAATGCTTTGAGAATCTCCTTCGGCCGGATCATCTGATTTCTGATCGCTTCCCTCTTCCGATTCCTCTTCCCATTGATCGAAATACTCTTTCCATCGTTCATCGTTCCAACCATCGGAATTTTCCGCCGTATTCTTCGGTTCTTCCGTATCCCAATCCTCTTCGTCCAGTCGGGCGCGTTCCGATTCGGTCTCTTCAGGCTCTTCGGGTTCTTCTTCCTCCGCAGGTTCATCCTCGCCAAGATCTTCTTCAGGTTCCTCTTCGGCCTCTTCTTCCCCGAATTCCTCCTCTTCAAGATCGTCCTCGGACTCTTCGGAATCGTCCCATTCGTCCTCTTCGTCGAGATCTTCTTCGGATTCCTCTTCTTCGGAATCGTACTCCTCTTCCGAATCCTCTTCGTATTCTTCTTCGTACTCCTCTTCGGATTCTTCCGGATCCTCGTTTTCAGGAAGAACATTTTCGAAGTTCTCTTCAGGCGCTTCCGCTTCTTCTTCGATTTTATCGTCCGGAACCGTTGCGGAATCGGAAGTCTCCTCGCTTGAAGAAGATTTCGGCATTAAAGGTTCGCCGACAAAGATCCCTTCGTTCGGGTCGCTCTTCTTCACAAAAGGATTGAATACCGATTTCGGCTTTTCCTCTTTCGGCAACTGGGCCTCTGCGGCTTTCATCCGCTTTTCCGCAAGGCGTTCCTTTTGCGCTTCCGGAGAGGAAAGCTGTTTCCATTCCTCGTAAGTGATGAGCAGCTTTCGGGGATCCGACTTTTTGATCGGATTCGCTTTGGATACGACTCCATCGGCTTCCAAAAAGTCGAAAATTCGAGCCGATCGTGTATATCCGATCCGAAATTTGCGCTGAATAAAAGAAACACTCGGGGTCGCTCCGTTGAAAAGTGCTTCCGCAACGGCATCGTAAAGAATATCCTTCTCCTCATTACTCACATCGATTTCACTTTCCTCCGATTCGGTAATGAGCGGCTCAAAGATCTGCTCGCCTGTACTGATCGCTCCGATCACCCCGTTGATCTCTTTTATGGAAACAAATGTTCCCTGTCCGCGAACAACACGGCTCGTCGCCGGAAGAAGGAAAAGCATGTCTCCATTCCCAAGAAGTTGTTCCGCTCCCTTGCAGTCGAGGACCACTTGGCTGTCTACCCGGCTCGCAACTCCAAATGCAATTCGCGCCGGCAAGTTCGACTTAATCAGACCCGTAATAATATCCACCGTCGGTTTTTGCGTCGCCAATACAAGATGGATCCCAACGGCTCGGCTCTTTGCCGCAAGCCGGGCAATATGGATCTCCACTTCTTTACCGTAGGTCATCATCAAATCGGCCATTTCATCGGCAACGATTATGATGAACGGCATTGATTTTGGAATCGCTTCCCATTCCTCTTCCGATTGCGGTTTAAACCGCTTGTAGAGATCTTCCGGAGACAACTTGTTGTACTCGTCCAGATTTCGCACGCCCGACTGGCTGAGGATATTATATCGCTCCTCCATTTTATCGACAGCCCAGGCGAGAATTGCTTCCGCTTTTTTCATATCGATCACGACCGGGTGCATCAGGTGCGGAACCGATTGATAAAGATTCAGTTCGACCATTTTAGGATCGATCATGATCATACGGACGTCTTTCGGCGGTCGGGTCATTAAAATCGACATGATAATCGCGTTTAGACAGACGGATTTTCCGGTTCCGGTTCGTCCGGCGATTAAAAGGTGCGGCAATTTCACCAGATCAACCACCATCGGGGCGCCAGTAACATCTTTTCCGAGAAAGATCGGGATCTTCATCCGATCGACCTGATTGGTGCACTCTTCCATCAGTTCTCGCAGGCGGACATACTGCCGTTCTGTATTCGGAATTTCGACTCCTACCGTGTTTTTACCCGGAATGGGCGCAACGATACGAATGCCGGGAACACGCATCGCGATTTCAAGATCCGGGGCCGTTGCCCGAATATGCGCGATCTTGGTACCGGGTGCGAGTCGGATCTCATACATCGTAATAACCGGACCGGTCTGTGTATCGACCACTTTGACTTCAAATCCGAAATCGGCAAAGGCTTTTTCCAGTTGCAGACTCAATCGCTCGACATTTTCCTGAATGCGGCTCAGATCAAAGGTATCCGCTTCTTCCAGGAGATCAATCGCGGGAAAAATATATTCTTTCTCTTCCGGTTTTTCAAAAGAAAACGCCTGATGGGATCCCGGTTCCTTTTCAGAAGAAGTGCGCACGGCGGCGGCTTCGATCGGGGCTTGCTCCTCAAAGACTGGGGCTTCTGTCGGGATCGGCGAGATATCGGGCTGCACTTCCGTTGGATTCGGGGTAACTTCGGACAAATTCGATTCCGGTTGTTCTTCGGACACTGGAACCGGTTCTTTCTTTTTTCCGGAAAGGGAATTGAAAAGAAGTTCGGATAATGGATAGATTCCGGAAAGGATCAAAAACGACTTCAGTAACGGGGGATTACAGGAAAGGATCAGACCGGCGATTAAAAAGCTGATCAGGAATATATAAGCGCCGAGGGGAGCAAAATACGTACTGAAGATCGTTTGGATCAATGCGCCCAGGGCTCCGCCGGCTCCGCTGACGACTGGTCCGAAGGAAGAATCCGGAAAGAGAAAGGCGGAAAAACCGCAGATCCCTGTAAGTAAAAGAATCATTCCTGCTGTATTGATGATCGGATGTTCGCAGTGATGTCCGATCCAGAAGCAGATGGTATAGATTCCGAACGGGATCAGGAGGAAGAACGCGCCGATTCCGAAAAGATGGAGGATCATAAAGGAAACGTTCAGACCAACTGATCCGGCGTAATTCCGGTGCAGTTCCGATACCGATTGCAGAAGCCGTTCCGGGGGATAAAATGAGGAAGGACTTAGCAAACAGAGGAGGAGAAACAGGTATCCTGCTGTTAATAAAAGTCCGAATAATATTCTTCCTGTTCGTTCCATGAGTCCTTCCGGGATTCGGATAATGATATGTTTTTGGAGAAAATCTGATTACCTTTTGATATTATACTCCAAAATAGGTAAAGGAGTGAATTTAACAATGGATTTTACGCAAAATTTTCACAAATACTAATATTCACAAAAAAAGTGGTA
The DNA here is from genome assembly GCA_030539035.1 of Planctomycetia bacterium. Lineage (GTDB taxonomy): Bacteria > Planctomycetota > Planctomycetia > Pirellulales > Thermoguttaceae > JAUNBG01. Next base: position 5,520 of record JAUNSU010000094.1, on the reverse strand, counting down.
TAAGTAGATTACGTAAACTTTAAGCATTTTTCATTTATTCCTTTGTATTTCATTGAAGAAAGTTGAAGAAAGAAAAAGAATGACTTACCGAATTTTTGCACGGGGCCCGAACGGGGAGATATCGATTTGCGACTATGCGTCTGAGGAGGCGTTATTACTTTTTTACACGAAGATCGGGATAGAGGAGAACAGTACGGATCTTTCGTTAAGGGGAATGCCGCTTATAGAGGGGCTGATCGGCCCGATGCCGGACACGGAGAACATAATCCGGTATGAGACACCGGAAGTATTTGAGAAGCTGACCCGGGAATGGTGCCGTCCCCGTCGGCATAAGAAAAAAATAATCCGGTAAAACACGGAATAAGTACCGTAAAACACGGAATAAGTCGAAAAAAAAGGGCTTTCGGTGTTGCTCCGAAAGCCTCTTAAAATGGGCGGTACAGGACTCGGACCTGTGACCTTCTGGGTGTAAACCAGACGCTCTAACCAAACTGAGCTAACCGCCCCTCCATTAGATTAGTAAATTATACCGAAAACAAAGGTTGCGTCAATCGGGTGAGTGTGATATAATGTTCTTTCAGGGATCAGCTCATGGCTTTCCTCTCTTTGTCCCGAATTTTCGACCCGATCTGATATTTCTGATATAATGGAGAAAAAATTATCGAACCGAATGTCATTAAAACATTGACCCTTCTCATCGCCGGCTTCCTGATCAGTATCGCGATTTGGCAAATCCGATATTATAAGGATTTCTCCAAAATGCCGTTTTTGCGAAAATTGAAGAAAAGGGACCAGCAGTTCTTGATCCGACAGGGAAGTCGCCGGCTTCAGCTGCATATTCTCCTCGGCCTTGCCGGAATCAGTATGCTTTTCGGGATCTGGCTGCCCGCTAAAGCCTTTCCTGCTTGCTGGGCCGCAGCCTGGTTTATCGCCATTCTTACTCTTTGCTGGGCCGTGCTCCTTGCCTGCGTCGATTTCATCTCCATTAAACTTTTCTACCTCGGTGAAGAACGGCAAGACCGGATCGATCAGATCCAAAAAGATTATGAACTTCGAGCGATTTTACGTAAAGAACTCGAAAAACAGGCCCTTGACGAGTCCGAACCGGATCAAAACAAGAACGATCAAAACCAGGATTCCGATCAAAAATAGAATCACGGACGATAAACCGCAGATCCTATAGTTCCCGGTGTTCCGGAAGTTCCAGTATACTCTTTTACCACGGATGGGACCTTTTGAATAATTTTTCACAATGTGGGGATATTTGAAACCACGGATTTTCACGGATATACACGGATGGGGATTTTGAAAAAATCTTTGTTTTTTGTAAAAACCGGGGAAGCGGCCGAAAGACCAGCATCGAAGATGCGGCACCATGCATAACCCCATGCGCAAGCATGGGGTATAGACCTCATGATCCAAGAGCATCGAAGATGCGGCACAATAAAAAAGAGTAAAACAAAGACCCTTGAAAAGAGTTCGAACCACAAACATACTACTTCACTCGGCTGGAACATTCAATAATCAGCGCCCCGATAGGGGCAGTGCCTTCCAGCCCGGGACAGAGGGAGCGAAGCGACTGGCACCCTGGGTCAACGTACCCAAAAATAAACAGCGCGCTGTAAGCGCAGTGCAAAAAAACAACCGGTAAATCAGCGACCAACGGGAGCGGGTCTCCGGCAACCGCGCGGCAGCGCGAACTGGGAGCGGCGCCTCGCCGCTGCGCGATTAAATTTTTAAAAGAGACCGGAGAACAGGGAGACTGGGAATAAGCTCCTTGACCAATTCACAGGAAACGGCTATAATTCGAATATCTCTCGCTTTACTGCCGCGGGAAGGGGGCAAGCCGGCCAGTTATTAGGTTCTGATTATAAAGGAGCAGCAGAATGAAACGTATACTCTCTTGTTTAATATGTTTTACAATGATTCTTTTTTCCCGTTTCCTTATGGGCTCGGAGCTGGAAAAGGTTTCTCCTTCAAAATTGCAAATGGATGAAACCTGTTTTTCACAAATTGATCTTTGGATCAAAGAACGTATTCAAGCGAATAATATTCCCGGTGCCGTTATCGCGATCGGCAGGGGAGATAAAATCGCCTTTCTGGAAAAATGGGGAGAGCGGCAGAGAAATCCTGTTCCGGAACCATTAACGTGGGATACCATTTACGATCTCGCATCAGCAGGTAAAGTCGTTGGCTTGGCACCCTGTATCTGGATCCTTGTCGATCAAGGTAAAATCGCGCCAGATGATCCGGTCTGTAAATATGTTCCCGAGTTTACCGGCGGCGGACGCGAAAAAATTACCATTATCGATTTTCTGACTCATACGTCCGGTATTCCCAACGGCAATTGGGGAAAGGGCTCCCCTCAGCAGGTTTGGCAATCCATTTGTCAAACGCCTTGCAAAACAAAGCCGGGCGAAAAATTCGAGTATTGTTGCCTCGGTTTTCTCATGCTCGGAAAAGTGATCGAACGAGTTTCCGGCGAAACATACGATCATTATACTCGAAATCATCTTTATCTGCCGCTTGGAATGGTTGATACAATGTTTTTCCCGGATCCCGAACGAAAGAAGCGGACGGCAACAACCCAATTTTTCGATGGTCAATGGCTCAAAGGTATTGTAAACGATACACGAACACGGCACTTTGGAGGAGGAACGGGGAACGGCGGAAATTTTTCGACGATCTCTGATCTGGCAGTTTTCGCTTCCGTAATGCTCCATAAAGGTCAATACAAAACGGAACAGGGAAAGACGGCTCAACTTTTTTCTTCCGCGACTTTTGATCGAATGGCTTCCTCTTATTCCACCTCGGCCGGAATTCGCGCACTTGGCTGGGATAAAAGAAGTGATAAAGCGAATCGCGGCGCTCTGATGTCCCCGCAGGCCATTGGACACGGCGGATGGACCGGTACTGCGATTTGGATCGATCCCGCTTTTGACACATTTGTGATCATGCTTTCCAATCGAACGAATATTAATCCGGCGGCCCCGAATATCTATCCGATATTCGCAAATATCGCGGATCGTGCCATCGATTCCATTCGTGATCCGCACAATGAAACGGCGATCCGATCCGCGGTCCGATCCGCCGTTCTTGCTGCCGAAATGAAAAAAGATTTTTCTTTTCTTAAAGGCCGTAATGCCGCCATGATTTGTGATTCAGAAGCCTTTGATTCCGAATCGGTGCCCGCCATGATTCAAATTTTAAAATCAGGGATCTCGTTAAAAACCGTCTTTTGCCGTGATGATCGACTTCCGGCGAAAATCGAAGCGGCATGTCGTCGGGACAATCTTCCTGTTCCTGATCTGAAAAAATTGTCGGAAATCCCAAACCGGAGACTCCTTCCTTTTGCGGTAAAAGACTTCGATACCCTTGTTTTTGATGCCGTTTCTTCCGGACAGGGAAATGATTTGACCGTTGCCGATCTCGGTCGAACACTTCAAACCGCGGCGGATAACAAGAAGTCGCTTTTTGTTTTGGACCGTCCCAATTCAAAAGGAATGTCGGAAGTATCCGGGCATTTCGCGGCCCCGGGCAGTGAAACAAAAATCATATTCCGAAGATTACCGTCTTCTTACGCAATGACATTGGGAGAACTCGCTCTGCTCATGAACAAGGAATACCGGCTCGGAATGTCTTCTGATCCGGCCCGATCCGGAGCATTGGGGATCGTTGCATATCAAAAGACAAAAATTGATGTGCCTGGTTCCAAGAGTAAACCGGTAATAACATCCACCCTTTCTTTTCGCGGGGACGAAAGCTGGTTCAAATATCAACGCAGTCTCTATTTGATTTATTCCCGTTAATAATATACTTGTACTTTCTCCGGAATATCAGACTTCAAAAAAACAGATGAAAGGCAGACAGTCCCCCGAACTGGCGGCAAGAGGCCCTTTCGGGGCGCTGATTACCGGAAGTTCCAAACAGGAAAAATAAACAATGCCCACTTCTGCGGGTTAATTTGTATTTACGTTTAATGGAATATAATACTGTGTTCGTTTGTGTTTATCCGAGGAGGCTCCGCAACGGTTTTAGAAAATTCACATCGCTCGGGGCGGCCAGGATGACCGCCCTCCGTATGCGGCTGCGCCGCTGGATGTGAAGAATAATGAATTTTCACGAAAAATCGATCGGTTTATTTCGTCAATCCGTCGATATTGAAAAGACCTATTTGACGCCCGCCGAAAGTACAGGTATCGACAAGAACCTGTTTGCCGTCCCTGCTGCATCGCGGATGAAGATCGGTGCGCCATTCGCCTGTATAATCTTTCGGAGAGTGGAATTTGCCGAGCGTGATCTCTTTTTCCGTTTCCAGATTATAAAGGAAGACGGTTTGCATTCGTTCTTTTCCGCGCGGATAAGTATCGTTGAGAGCCCATCGGTTTTTGGTTCCGGGAACGAATGAGATGTGGGTATCGCCGGTAAAATAGTTTTTCCCGTAAACTTGAGCTTTTCCCGTTTTGTCCTCAAAGAGGTAAACATGATTACCTTCCGAGGGCTGATGCGCGTAAGCGATAATATGGGACGGATCCCGCCAAACGAGGTGCGAGGTCATCGGGGGATGATTGATCACATGAATATCGGATCCGTCGGCGTTTGCGGTAAGCATTCGGGTAAACCAGCTCTTTTTTCCCTCCGCCTGCTGCCAGCGATGAAGGAAAAGGAATCGCTTGGAGTCGGGAGAAACGATCAAATGATTAAACCAGTGCTTAACCCCTTTCGGAAATCCTTCCGGTTCGGGAATCGCCGCAATATCGGCAAAGGAAAAGAGCATTCGCCGTTCTCCAGTCTGAAGATCCATTTTCCAGATCCCCGCGTTTTTCGGGATAAGAACGTCCCCGTTGGGATCCGGAATTCCGCAGTATCCATATCCGGGCCGTGTATCGTTCAAGCGGCGGTAATCCGGAAAAACGGTAAACTTTCCGTTCGGGCTCAACGCGTAAACAGGAGCCGGAAGATCCCGATGCTCTCCTGTTTTGTAATTATAAATATGGGATATAAATTCATTTCCCTTTCGGTCGTTCCAGATCACTTCAGATCCATTTCCGGGGATCCACTGGAGCATACATCCGAGCTGCCAGTTCCAGGAAACAGAACTTCCAATCGGCGTCCAGCGATCATTATCCTGTGTATCGATCAATCCGACATTGATCCGATCGGTCGGAAGCGGAGATCGTCCTTCAAAATCGACTTCATTTCCAATTACGATCCTGTTGGTCGGATCGAAATGGATCTGATCGTAATAAGCCCCCCAATGGAACTTGGGTCCCTTTGTGATCAGGCGAAAAGGGGCGTCCGTTTTTGCGTTTCCCGCCGCATGAACACGAGGAATAAGGGAAGAAACGGAACAGACGGCCAACGCCGCGGATCCCATCCCGGTAAGAAAATCACGTCTTTTCATGAAAGATCTCCTTTTGTAATAAATTCAAACTGTAAATAACCGATTTTGAAACCACGGATTTCACGGATTTTCACGGATAATTTTTTGGTAAAAACACGTTTTCATCAAAAATATCA
>JAUNSU010000093.1 GCA_030539035.1 Planctomycetia bacterium | reverse complement strand
TATAAATCTTTCCCTCATCTCGAAGTTCATTCAAAATCAATTTAATTCCATTTCGGGGTAACATGGGCAATACCTGTTGAAATTCGCTAATCGGTATCCCTTTGAGCCTGTTATTTTTTAAATGATTTAAAACCAAGGTCTTATTTTGTTCATGGTCCAACCCCTTTAAACGTGTATGGACTCCGGCACGCCCTGCAACAGCATAATACTTTCGAGCTAGAATATATTTACCTCGATTGATCTTTTCAATAATTCCCATATCGAGCAAACGTTTATATCGAGCATGAAGGCTGTCGGGAACCTTTTCATTTTTGAACAGGTAGTGTATTACCATAAAATCGTCTGTAACAAGATTTGCTAATTCATTTCCCATTCGGTTAATAAGAGCAAGCATTCTTGGGGAAATAACAATCCCACTCAAGTTGATTCGAACAAAGCTGTTATCTGTTCCTGTAAAATCAGGAAGTTCTTTTGCTTCTCTTATACAGAGTTCGTAAATCAGATTCATTCCCTGCACGGATCGTTCAACGAGACCGCAACGAGATAAAATTTCTGCAATTCTTCGGTTTCTCGGTGATTGACGGTCAAGAATATTGTCCAATGTAATTCCGGGAGGAAAACCGCCGGGACTTTCGACGAGCATATGATCCGGAAATTGTCTGATGAAAACACTCCCGTACATTCTGTAATCTCGATGGCACACGGCGTTTAAGAGAGCTTCACGAACAACCCGTTCATTAAAAGTTGTGATGTCAAAGACAAAAAGCCCGTCTTGATATTGCTGTTTATTATTACGAAGATCAATCAATTCCCAAATACGGTCATAATAAGCAAAAAAACCAACACGAAACTCCTCTCGATATTGAGCCGGACCAGAAGCTTCTGTAGCATGGTATTCAAATACTGTTTCGACTGTGCGAGAAAACGACCGAGAGATTCTTTCTTTCCAAAAAGAATCAATGCCGCATAAGTAACACCTTCTGTTGTGATCGCTTCGCAGTCTCGCAAAACTTGAATCCAATCAAGATTTTTAAGGCAAGTATTTTTGTTTTTTGTATACCATTTATCTCTAAAACCTTCGACCAAAGACTTATCAAGATCATCTAAGGTTGCCTTTTGACAGATGTCTGCGGAAAAATCATGACCGGATTCCTCGTATATCCGACGATGAATTTCTGAAGGCATCGGAATAATACTGTCTCCGTTTTTCCAATAAGCAACCCCTTTCACCTGAATGGGTAATCCAAAGGGTCTTGACGCAATAATAAAAATCAAAACCCGTTTCGGAACATTAAGTATTTCAAAGTCAACATTGATTTTAAGTATATCGATTAATTTGCGCCGAATCTCTTCCGGTTGGCTGAACGCGTTGGTTCCTACTACTTGGCGCGGACGTTTATCAGAAACACCAAGTACAATTTTACCACCGCCGAGATTTGCCAACGCACAGGCATTACTTGTCAAGATTTCAAGTGAAAACGAGTTTTTAGCTTCCTTAAATTCGAGATTCTCTCCTTCTTTGGCATTCAGCAGTTCATCAATATCAATCATTTCCAATTCCTCACTCTCAAATGGTTTTGTTTCTGTCAAAAACAACCGTCCGAATCTATTGTTCTGCATAATTGTTGGTTGAAGGGACTTGGGGATTTTCCAGAAATGAGTTTCAGATCTCCGTTCACAAATCCGGCTCATATATTTCTCTATAATTACAAGAAAAAAGGACAGTCAAGATAAACTTAACTGTCCTTATAAAATGAGAATGTCGGGGTTCGAACCCGAGACCTACGGATTAAAAGTCCGTTGCTCTACCAGCTGAGCTACATTCCCATAAGACCGAAATTCCTTTATGGGGGGAGAAACTTCATGTCTTAAATTTCAAAAATCAATCGCGCTCTATTATAAAACTTTTATTCATTCTGTCCAGTAGATCACCGAAAAATATCTGCGATTTTCTCCTGAACAAGTGATGGAACTTACTCAAGACCCCAATCTTTGATCAAAACTTCGGCGCCCGGCGTCATCTTGCGCAACTTTTCTGCCCAAACGGCCTTCGTCGCGCTGTCAATCGTTGGAAGCTTCGCTTTCATTTTGGTCAGTTTTTCACGACGTTTACGACGATAACGCAACTCTTTTTTTCTTTCACTCAGGGACACAATTTTCTCCTTTTTTCGACCCGATCAAGGGACATATATTCAACATTGAAAGAGGGAAAATAAGCGGCAGCTCCTCCCTCTTGGATCAAAATACCATTTATATTAAAGTACAAATTCTACCATGTTTCAAAGATCCTGCAAGACGGGGGAAAGATCTTTTTTCCCTTGGGGCGTAAAAAATATCCCAAATATCCTCTTTTCCCCGAAGTAAAGCGGCGTTTTTTGATTCGATCAGGTAAAATTTTCCGTTTAAATTGAAGTAAAATCTCCCCCATTTTGTAAAAAAAAGATAGTGATATAATAGAGACTGATTTTTTTGTGAATTTTGTGAACTCTGTAAAATCATAGAGGAGATCATAAGGCGCCGAGGATCAATCGCCTGCACAAAAAACGGATCAAACGCCGATTTACTTTGTCGTATCAAAGCAGGATCGGGCAAACACACTGCCATTTCGGATTTTTTAAAGAAAATCGCGTTGAAAGGAAAAAAGATGACCAGTACAGAAAAGAAGCTCCCTTACAAAGTCGCGGATATCGGGTTGGCCGAATGGGGCCGTAAAGAGATCATGCTTTCGGAAAACGAAATGCCGGGATTGATGGCTTTACGGGAAAAGTATTCGGAGAGCAAGCCGCTGAAAGGAGCCCGAATTGCCGGTTGTCTTCACATGACGATCCAAACCGCAGTCTTGATAGAAACGCTGAAAATTCTCGGAGCAGAGGTAACCTGGAGCAGCTGCAACAAGTTTTCGACCCAGGATCACGCGGCTGCGGCGATCGCGGCAGCGGGAGTTCCGGTTTACGCATGGAAAGGGGAAACCGACGCCGAATACGATTGGTGCATCGAACAGACCTTGATCTTCCCGGACGGTCAGCCGCTCAATATGATTGTAGACGACGGCGGCGATCTTACGATTGCAGTTCACAGCCCGAAATATGCCCATCTTCTTTCCGGAATTCGCGGTCTTTCCGAAGAAACGACCACAGGAGTTCATCGCCTCTATCAGATGTTCGAACGGGGCGACCTTAAAATTCCCGCGATCAATGTCAATGATTCGGTTACCAAGAGCAAGTTCGATAATCTTTACGGATGCCGGGAATCTCTTGCGGACGGAATTAAACGGGCCACCGATGTGATGGTAGCCGGAAAGATCGTTGTCGTTGCCGGATACGGTGATGTTGGAAAAGGCTGCGCGCATTCGATGCGTTCGTACGGAGCCCGTGTACTGATCACGGAAATCGATCCGATCTGCGCACTTCAGGCGGCAATGGAAGGTTTTGAAGTAACGACCATGGAAGACGCGGCCAGCCGCGGAAATATCTTCGTTACCACAACCGGCTGCTGCGATATTATTCGGGCCGATCACATGGCGAAAATGCCGAACGATGCCATTGTCTGCAATATTGGCCATTTCGATTGCGAAATTGATGTCGCGTCTCTTGAAAACAACAAGGATCTCAAGAAGGTTCAGATCAAGCCTCTGGTGGATCGATACACATATCCGGACGGACATTCGATCATTCTTCTCGCGGAAGGACGCCTCGTCAATCTGGGCTGTGCGACAGGACATCCCTCGTTTGTAATGTCAAACTCATTCACAAATCAGGTTCTTGCCCAGATCGCGCTCTGGACCCAGGGCGAGAAGTATCCGCTCGGAGTTCATGTTCTTCCGAAAGCGCTGGATGAAGAAGTGGCCCGTCTGCACCTTGGTAAGCTGGGTGTTAAGCTGACCAAACTGACGGAAAAACAGGCGGCCTATCTCGGCGTTTCCGTCGAAGGTCCTTACAAGCCCGATTTCTATCGTTATTAATATTTTAATACAAAGGAAACAGGAGCTATCATGCCTAATATACAACCATTTTCCGCCTGGCGCTATAATCTTGCGAAGGTCGGTGCTCTTTCCAATGTGATCGCGCCGCCTTACGATGTGATCGATCCGAAATTACAGGACGAACTTTACGAAAAACATCCGGACAATGTGATCCGCTTGATCCTCAATCGAATGAATGATTCCGATACGGAAGAGAACAATCGATATACCCGATCGGCGCGAACATTGAAAGAATGGAAAGAAAACGGAGTTCTTCAGCAGGATCCGAAGCCGGCCATTTATGTTTACCATCAGATCTATGAAGTCGATGGAAAGACTTACAACCGCCGCGGATTCATGTGCCGCTGCGAAGCCGTTCCGTTTGGTGAAGGAATGGTCTTTCCGCACGAACAGACCCTGAGCGGTCCGAAGATGGACCGGCTCATGCTGACGACGGCCTGCAAGATGAATTTTTCGCAGATCTTCGGACTTTATCCGGATAAAGAGAATTCCGTTCAGAACATTCTCGAAGAAGCGATTCGGGGAATCACGCCGTTGGAAGCGACCGATCATCTCGGCGTTCTTCATCGAATGTGGATCGTATCGGACCCTGAAGTCCTGAATCAGGTTGTTCGCGAGATGGGTCCGAAACCGGTCTTTATCGCCGACGGACATCATCGCTATGAAACGGCCTGCAATTACAAAAAACATATTCGAGAAACAGGCGAGCTGACGAAGGATCACCCGGCGAATTACGTTCTGATGGTTTGTGTCGCGATGGACGATCCGGGTCTGATTGTTCAGCCGACCCATCGTCTGTTCCGCAAGGTTCCGTTTATTTCCCGGCAGGATCTCATCGAGAAAGTCGGCGATTGCTTTAAAACAACGGCGATTGGTGAAGGTGCCCATGTCGCGCATAAAGCCTGGGAAATGGTCAAGATGCTCGATCAACAGGACACGATGGCGCTCTATACCGGGAAAGACGGCTGCTGGACATTGCTTCAGTTGACCGAAAAAGGCCGCGAAAAAATGGCGGAAATCGCCGCGGATCATCATCCCGAATGGCAGCAGCTCGGCGTCGCAATTTTACATCGTCTTCTGATCGACACCCTGCTTGGTCTGGAAGGCCATGAAAAGCCGAAGTATGTGCACGAAGTCGGTGAAGTTGTTGAAGGGATCAAGAACCCGAACGAGGAGTTCCCGCTGGCCGCGCTGGTAATGCCCGCAACGGTCGATCTGATTCAGGAACTGAGTATGCTTCGCGAACGAATGCCCGCAAAGAGTACTTATTTCTATCCGAAATTGATCACCGGATTCGTTTTCAATTCCCTTGAGAATTGATCTGATTGCGCAAGTCTTAGTTAAACAGGGAGCGGAAAAGATCCGCTCCTTTTTCTTTTTTCTTGCGATTTACTTTCTGCGGGCCGCAGACTTTTTCTGTTTGATGCTTCGATCGGGATCCTGTTGAGGAACAGTCTTTGAGTCGGTAATATATTTCTTTTGCAGTTTAAGGATCTGTTTCTCCGCATCTTTCCATTTACCGTTTTCGGCAAGCAGTATAATATCGGTCAAATTTTTCTCCAGATCGGGAGAGATCGGTTCTGGGCGGTCTTTTTTTTCCATTTCACGGCGGCAGGCGGCGATCTGTTTTTGTGATTCAATCGCAATCCCTGTTTTTACCGCGGCAAGCAGCTTGATATTCTCCAAGGGGATCTCTTTTTTCGCACAGCCTGCCATCAGAGTCAACAGAAAAAAGAGAATCATCAAGTTCATCGTTTTCATTTTTTCATCCTTTTTCAGTAAAGTTTAATCAGAGTTGGGATCAATCCAGTCCCGCTTCGTTTTTTGCCCAATCGGATTTTACACCGGCGATTGTGCAGAGATTTGCGTATTCCTTTTGATTCATGGTTTCCGAGATGAATCGGACACTTCCGTCGCCGAAAGCGGCGTTCATTCCACCTGCATGAAGAGCAAAAGTACCGCAGGCCATAATGTAAACAGGATCGTTCGGACCGTGAATAATGATTTGGCTTAAATTCGAGTATTCCGCGAAAGAGGGGCCCGTATGGAACAGGACGAGTGTTGCCGCTGCTTCGGAAGGAACAACGCGTCCGGGCCGCTTACACCAGACCGTTGCGTTCGGCCAAACACCGGCCCATACTTTATTACCGAGAGCGGAAGCACATTCACCGATAAACAACGTATTTGAAAGGCCGTCAAGAATGGACGCGGCGGAGTTTTTACTGTTGCGGTAAAAGGCGCCGTCCGCATTTTTTGCGATAAGGGCATCACCGCCTCCCGTTGCAAGCGATCCGCCATAGGACCATGATTCATCGGTTCCATTACAGGCCGTATAGCACGAGCGTCCGAATTTGACCTCGGATCCGATTACGGAAGCGACGGAATGGGATGTATGTTCCGTATCGGCGGCGTATTGAAGCGGAATATTTTCTGTATCGCCTTCAAGTTCAGATAATTCCGTTCGCTTGGGATCGGACGGACAGATGTAAAAAGGGACCATGGTCTTTACCGCTTCCGCGTTGCATGTATGATACACGGGACAATGATTGCACATGAGAGAATTGGAAAGGGCCGCTTGCTCCGAGAAGGGGAGGATCAGTGTTCCCCAGCCCCAGCCGGGTCCGGTATCGCCGTAATCCGTTTGAGGCGATTTGACCTCATTGACCAGATAGCCCGGCGGAAATTGACCGACGGTATCGTGATAATTATGGAGCGCGATTCCGATCTGTTTGAGATTATTGGTGCATTGCATTCGCCTTGCGGCTTCCCGAGCGGCCTGAACAGCGGGCAGCAAAAGGCCGATCAGCATTCCGATAATCGCGATCACGACCAGCAATTCCACCAAGGTGAATCCCGTTCGAAATCCGAATTTTGATTTTTGATTTTCATTGGAACCCATTTTCATTTTTTACTCTCTTTCTTTCAAAGGGGTATGATTTTCAGTATTTACTCTCTTTCATGTTTTTGAACTGAATCTGTCCGGAAGGAACAAAAACGGCTTTTGTAATGTTAGCCATTTCGAACTTTTATTGCATTTTAGACATCTCTAACATTTTGTCAACGGGGGAGGACTTTCTTTCAAAGAAAATATTTTTTTCTTGATTCTCGAAAGAAAAGCGGTATAATGAAATTTTCGTGATCGGAGCGAAGCGGTTCGCGGGTATTGACAATATTGGCAAAAAATAATTTCTGTTAATCGGGATTTTCATTTTTGGGAGGGAATTCCATGATAAAAAAACTGTTGTCTGTTTTTGTGTTCGGACTTCTTTTGATTTCGGGTTTAAATCATGCTCCGGGAGGAGAAATAGCGGATTCGCCTTATTTTTCGGAAGAGGTTCTTTTTCCGCAGGAGGGGATCTTTTTTTATCGGATCCCGACCATGATCACAACGAAGGAAGGGACGGTATTCGCGGCGGTGAATGCCCGATGGGGCAAAGCCGGAGATTTCGCGCATACAACGCTTGTTGCCCGCCGACGCACATCAGGAAAAAATTGGGAACCGATCCGAACCGTTGGGGGAGATGAAAAAACTTCCTGTACGATCGGATCCTCCGTTTATGATCCACAAAAAAACAGGATCTTTCTTTTCGGCGGCGGAGGAATTTATATCAGTGAGGATGATGCGAAATCCTTCTCTTTTGAGAATTTGAAAATATATCCCAATAAGAAGTCGGGTAAAAGCGGGGGGACACACGGCAGTGCGCCGGGAAAAATGCTGCTGCAGGGAGAGCATGCTGGACGTCTTCTCGTTCCGGCCCGATACGCGTACGGGAAAGAGACCGAAGAACTTCAGAGGAAGCCGAAAGAGTTCGCAAAGTTTCTTCAGGAAAAGAATTACAATTGCGCGATCTTCAGTGATGATCACGGAGCAACCTGGAACACATCCGGTCCAGTTCAAATCGGGACCGGCGAAGGATCTTTCGTTGAATTGAAAGACGGTCGAATCTTTTATAATTCCCGCGCTTATTTTCTGGATGGAAAACGGCGAACCGCGATCAGTACGGATGGAGGATCGACTTTCGGAGATTTCAAAATCGCGGAAGATCTTGTGGAACCGCCCTTTGGGTGCAATGCGTCCATGATTCGGATCACGACCCGAAAGGGAGATGATTTTCTTTTGTATTCCGGTCCGCAGAACGAAAAGAAAAGGACGGATCTTTGCATCATGATCAGTCGGGACAACGGATCGCACTGGAAGCGTCTATTTAATTTTACGCCGGGAGTGTTCGGTGCCTATTCCGCGCTTGCATGGTCCGAAAAAGATCAACGGATCTGTTTGCTTTACGAATCAAATAAATACAATCCGAAGATCAATTACGGGGAATTCGTTTTCGCGGAATTCAATCCGGAATGGATCTATCGTTTGGAAAGATCGGGGAAGTGATTCAGATCTGTTCATTCAAAGTATTTTCCATTTCGGAACGATACATTTCATAAAATTCCTGAAGGGATTCCTGATCGAACACATTTCGATCTGCGCAGAGAGTCAACGTGAATTCATTTTTGTGCGTAATCAGTCCGATTGAAATGGGCGTATTCGGACGAACCGGGGGCGATCCGATGATTCGGATCAATTCCAGTTCGTCCGGGATTCGAATATCATTTTCTTTTCGAAAAGCTTCCTGTTGAAGACATTTGCATAAAATGCCTGTATTGGAAAAAACGATACTGGAATGGCAAAAGAATCGAGAGGTCATTAATGAAAGCAGTCCCGGAAAACGCCGAAAGAAACGGGCACCTTCGATAAAAATCGCTCCGGAAGACCATTTCAGAACAAATTTCATCAGATCGTTGAACTTCTTTAAAAGGGCTGTACTGCGATCACAACTCCGGGGAAGTTCATCGATAAAAACATAGCCCAGAATATTGGCGAGCGGAAGCGCCGCATGTTCTTTTTTTCGCAGACTCATGGGAACGAGAACACGAAAATAGCGGCGGCTTTTTTTCTCTTCCCGAGGAGTTAATTGCGACCATTTGTGCAGAGTGAGATACAGATCCCGCAGGAACAGGGTATTGACGCTTACACCGTTTTCTTTTGCCCTTTTATGATAGTTTGATAAAAATTCCGCGGAAAATGTTTTCCAGTACTGACCAGGTAAAAGAGATCCATCCGAAGCGCGGTTTGTTTCTTCCTGATTCTCATTTTCATCGCGCCGGACAATGGAATCTTTCGAACAAAGATTCTCTTTTTTTCGTCTTTTTTGCAAAGGAATGAGCGAGATTGGACGGCGCCAGAACCACTTGAAAATCTCCGCAGTCAATGTTTTTAAAACCGCACTGAACGGGATCGGTTCCGGGGGAACAATATGAAGGTTTTCGCGATCCAAAAAGGCCTTTGGATCGGTCAAGAGCGGATCGGAATCAAATTCCTTATTCAAGAGGCGCTGATAAATCGCGATCCAGTTTCCCATAAAAATGGTTGCGCCCATTCCGTCGACGACGGAGTGATGGAAAAGAGTCCGGATGATAAAACTGCCGCTGCCTTCGATGATGGAGATCTGAATCCCCGGGGAATTTTGGATATCGATTCCGTGAAGGGGAATGATCCCTTCCTGATCGCTGAGTAAATCATGGTCAACCCGACTCCAGGAGATCGAAGGGATTTCAGCAGAAGCGTCTGTTGTCCAATAGTATTTACCGCATCGTTTTTTGACCTTGGCGAAAAAGAGGGGTTCCTTTTCAGCGGCTTTCCGGAGCGCTTTTTCGATCAGATCGTGATCGACCCGGCCGCGAAAAACCCAATCCATATTTTCCGACATGGGAAAATTCGATTTCTGATCCAAAAAAAGATATTCTTCAAAAGGACTCAACCGAACCGGAAGGATTTTATCTTCCAAAAACTTTTCCGCAATATCCGCCATTGTGTATCCAATATTCAGTTAATTACGATAATATTCTTTCCGACTCTTCCAACCCGTATATCATAAAAATTGATATTTTTCCAGGAAGCATAGAAGAATGATTTCAGATCAATTTTTTCGGAACGGCTTCGAACGGAGACGGTCAACGGATCGAACGGTTCCTGAATACAGACTCTTTTATAAACGGCTTCCTTGATTCCCCAAATAATACTTTTTGGAATATCGTCGGACTCCGTGTATTTTTCAACAAGTTCTTTTTCTTCAGGCTGAAAAAAGAGATTTACAATCCCGTCGGTAATCGATCCGCAAGGGATAATATCACATCCGACTCTAATACCGGGCTGCGAACCAAAAAGGACCAGAATCTCCTTTTCGGAATGGGAAATGGAAAAGAATCTTTTCGGCAGATGATTCAAGGAATATTCGGAAAAATGGAAGACGGGAGGGATTCCCTTGTTTTGATCATTTCGGGACCGAACCGTGATTCGCGGAAAGATCCGTTCACATTCTCGCATCAGATCCCTGGTAAACATATCGGGATCGCCGGGATAAAAGATATCGTGTTCCGCGGAGGGCGCCGATCTTGAAGGGCCGGAAAAATACAGGGAATTTGGTGAAGGAAATGTGGTATATTGATTCAGAAGTCCATTGATTTTTACGAAAAGAAACTTTGCGAGAAAGCGTGCGATTCGCCAATTTCGCGCAGTTTCTTCGTTCTGAATTGCATGATAGAAGGAAGATTCCTCTTTGGAAAGGAAAGGCTGAAGATCTCCCAAGAGCGATTCTTCGTCGGAATTCAGAAGAATCGCATCGTGCATTGGATCATGATATAAACGCATTTTCTCCTCGCAAGTTTTTGGGGATGAAAAAGAGACCCCAGGATTTTACCAAAAGGGCGGGAAGAATGATATAAGACCCGAGCAGGGCAACGATCAGCAGAAGGGACATGAAAATACTGAAGTAAATTGTCGGAATAAACAGGCTCATCGTGTACGCAAGGAGTCCAAGCGCACAAACCGCAGTGGTTTGGAACATCGCCATTCCGCACTGTTCATAAGCAAAAGCGACCGCCTCTTTTCTGATTTTTCCCTCACTGATCCCGATTTTAAACCAGGTGATATAATGGATCGTATTGTCAACAGCGATTCCGAGAGCGGCGCTTCCGGTCAACATGGTTCCCAACTCGATCTTCAGCCCGATAAAGCCTACAGTTCCAAAGACAAGCAGACAGGGAAGAACACTGGGAAGAACTGCAAGCAGACCGCAGATGAAGCTTCGAAAGACGAACGCAAGAACAAGCCCGATCAAGATGAAAGCGGTAAGAAAGCTGTGCTGAAGATCCTTGATCAACTGCTTTTGAACCCGATTGACCAAAGGAACTCCCCCGGAGATCAGGATCTCCTTGACCTTGAAAATATCGTTCTTTTGCGCAATTTTGCTCATCTCCTCGCGAACGATCTTTTCCGCTTCATCGCTGAAAGCGCCGTAATCGACATCTTTCATGGTAAACGTCCGGACAGTGATCCGCCAATACTGCGATTGATTCTTTTCCTGAAAATATCCGCTTTCTTTCATCTGTTCACGATTCTGAAAGATCTTTCTTTTAAAGACATTTTTGACCGTAATGGCCCGGAAAGAACTGGTCTTATCATCAGGAAGAGCGGGGATAAAATTCAGTAAACTGATCACGGAAGAATCCGGAAAATGTTTCTTCAGAACATTCACAAGATCCGAGATTCCATTCAGCCGTTTGAGAAAAAGTTCATCATCGCCGAACGGTGTCTCTATCATAATTTCGACCGGGATCAAAGGCCCGAACTGATTTTCCAGCCAGTAATAATCCTGAATCGGACGAGTCTGCTCCCGAAGCATCTTTCGGATTCCGACAAAGGTTTGAATTTTCAGAACACCGGCGAATCCAATGATAAAAAGAATTAGAGAGACGATTAAAACCCTGTTCGGATATTTGGATACGATGGGGAAAAACAGTTTTTTGACTCCGATCCCGAATTTTTCCGCGTTGGTAATTTGATTCTTTTTGTTTTTCTTTTCGCCGCCTCTCCAGCATTGGACAGGCCAGTAGAGGAAATTGACCGAGATATAAATAATGATCACGGCCGTTGAGATGATCAATACATAAGCGCTGATCGACCCGAACTTCCGAATCGGAATCAGCTGGCTGCTCAACAGGGAAAGGAGTCCGACCACGGTAGTGAAAATGGATCCGAAAACGGGAAGCGCGGCATTTCTCAGCATTTTGTAAACAGCGAGCTTGCCGGGAAGATGCTCCATCGCCTTTCGATAGTAATTGACCAGGTGGATACTGCATGAGAGCGATAAAACGAACATCAAATTCACCGAGAGCATCAGGATCGAATCAAAAGGAACTCCCAAATACCAGATCATCGCAAGGCAGATCTGCTGATTTAAAAAGGAGATCATAAAGACGAGCATCGCAACGCGCATATTCCAGAAGCAGAAATAGAGAATCGCGATTCCGATCAGATAGGTGAGCAAATTCATCTCAACCAGCCAGGTCCGGCAGATCTTGTCGATCGACACACTGTCGGTTGTGGATCCGCCGACATGGATTTTATCTTTTCCAAGCTGCGGGATCTCGTCCGCTATTTTCCAAACAAAGTTGACCGCCTGCTGCCGATACAACATTCCGTCCGCTGAGATCAGGGCGATAATTCCTGTTTTCTCCAGATCTTTTGAAAGCATCGTTCCCGAAAGACGTTCAATGATTTCATCATCGTTCAGCTCATAAGGCGGGGCGGCCAAAAGATCATACATATCTGTTCCGGTGATCACTGTTCGGAAGAAAACGCGATCCTTGCCGTCGATCGGAACCGGCTGCAATAATTTCTTCTTGAATTCTGCGATTTTCGGATCGTCGAGATTGCTTCCTTCCCAGGAGATCATTAAAATTTCATCACCGCCAAAAATATCCATGAAGTGAATCAGTTTTTTGGTTTCCGAAAAAGAAGCGGGAACCCAATCTTCGACCCTGTTTTCTGTTTTCAACCAGGATTTTTGCGCTCCGATAATAATAAAAGGGATCAATACGCAAAGCAGAACGGAAAAAAATAATTTACAGGAAACTGTATGGATAAGGGAACGCCAAAGATATCGTTGGAATTTGATTTTGAACTGTTCCCATCGACTTGATGTTTTTTTCGAAAAAACTGAAGCAGGGACGCTGTTCCCTTCAGGGAACGAAGGTTCCCTGTTGTTTGCCGGTAAAGAAACGTGCGTCTTTTTTTTCTTCTTTTTACTCATATTTTGATCTATTTCGTAATTTCCGTTTACGGCAAAGAAACGGCGGAACAGGGTAAAGGGATTTCCGTCGAATCAATGGCGATAATTTTATTTTCCGGAAGGGGTGAATTCAGAATATCAAGATCCCAATATCCTTCGTCCTCGGACGAAGGAGTGAAATTTTTACTTTTATAAAAATCTTTTACAAGGATATTTTTTGCAGTCGGAATATATTGTCCGAGAAGGGACGAAATTCCGGCGGTTTTCGCTTCATTCTGAGCGATTTCGAGCATAAGGTCCTCCAGGGAACGTCCTATTACCCGGCAGCTCATTACAAAAGTATCAATAAAGAGTTCTTTTTCTCTTATTTCGGCAAAAAGAATACCGACAATTCCGTGATCATCGTACTGATCGGAAAGTCGGAATGCCCGGCAGCGCCAATGGGGAGATTCAATCCTTTCCCGCACCTGCTCCAGATTATATCTTTTCGTCGTTAAATTGAATTGATTGCTTTTATTAAGAAGCTGAACAACGCGCGAAATGTTGTTTTCATCAACAGGAAGACATGTACATCTCATATTCAAACCGCGAAGAAAATCCTCAATATTCGAAGCGGATTTTGCCGCTTGAATGGTTTTTGCGCGGCGCAGATAATTCTCATTTCTTTTGAGATCTTCTTCCGTTAATACTATGGATTCGAAGAACATGCTTCTTTGAAGGAATGGGACAATTTTCCAATGCTGATTTCCGAATTCCGGAACGGCAACTTCGGGCAGCATCTCCTTTACATGGGCCCGTTCCACCGGATTATCATCGATAAAAACGAATGAATCGAGTCCAAGATTGAGATCACTCGCGATCGACTTGATATTGGAAACCTTATCGTTCCAATTTGCGTAAAAAGAGACGAAATCGTTCCTCTTCAGAAGCATATCGGAATGTTGTTCGAAAGGAAGCAGCGCGTCTGCTTCATTATTTTTGGAGCAAACGGCAAGGAGAGTTCCCTTTTGCTGAAGTTCTTTCGCATATCGCTGAAGGGCATAAAAAGATTCACCTTGCGCAGAGGATCCGCCGACCTTGATCCCGTCGATCCCGTCTTCACCGATAATTCCGCCCCAAAGGGTATTGTCGAGATCAAGGACAAGGACCTTTTTCGACAATCCGTAAATCGCGGCGATTTGAGCGGCAACTGCATCGGCAAGGATCGGAAGACCTTCCGGGGAAGGATACTGCTTGGAAGTAAACCAGTCGCGCGGATTGCTCCATGCGGATGAACAGAGAGAAATAAGGCGTTCAACAGAAAGAAAGGAGATATTCGGTCCCGCGGAAGACGCCAATTCCTGATTGATTCGGGCAATTTGACGGCAGCGTCCTTTTGATTCCGTATATTCGAGATCATTCCATGTATGAATCAGGGGCATATCGAGCCCGGTAAAGATCAAATGCGATCCCAATCGATCATGAAGAATCTGTTGAAGGTTCAAAATGCGCTTGATATAATTTTCCGCTCTCTGTTCATCAATGATCGGATCCGCGGTAAAATCGTGCGATTCAATTAAAAGAAAAACAACGTCCGGTTTAAAGGAATACAAGGCGGAATTCGGATTCAATATTTCCTGATTGTAATTTCC
This sequence comes from Planctomycetia bacterium, assembly GCA_030539035.1. GTDB lineage: Bacteria > Planctomycetota > Planctomycetia > Pirellulales > Thermoguttaceae > JAUNBG01. Next base: position 920 of record JAUNSU010000093.1, on the reverse strand, counting down.
ATAAGGAGCTTCATAAATTTCGAGATGAATTCCTCTTGCAAACCCGGCGGCTTTTAATACAGAAACAAAGAAATTGGTAGTACAGCTTCCCAGTACCCCGATCCGGATCCTTCTTTTAAAAATGGAAGGATCGGCTTCCCGGCAGATCTTGGAAAGAATATTTTGTGTTTTCAGATAAAAGGAAAACTCAGGATGCAAATTCAAGGCATCACGAAAAGCGGCGGCGGCCTCTTCCCACTTTTGATCGGATACGAGTAATTGTACACGATTCATCGCAAGAGAAGGGTTGGGAACAGCAAGGGATCTTTCGATTGTCCGGATCTGATCGATCCGATCGGAAAGGGGAACCTTGTAATTTTCCAAACGCAAAAGCCGTTCATTTTCGAGCTGAAAGATCAAACAGCGTGCGTTTTGCGAACGCGATTCGATGGAACGAAGATCCCGGAGGATTTCCTCAAAAGTCCAGCGGAGCGATTTGATCTGCCGAATGATCATTTTAAAAAGAATCGAAACCATTTCATCATTGAAATCATTACCGGTCTCTTGACAAATACGCAAAAGAATACTTTTCTGTACTTGAGCAGATTCCGCATCGCTCCCTTCAAAAAGGATATTGAGCCATTTACGCAATGTAAGTTCAACCATGAAATATTACCTTCTCAAAATCCTTTCGAATATTTATGAAAATCGATTTAAAATGCATAAAAGAAAAAGTCTCCTAAAGACTGATCCTCTTTGGAAAGCGGAAATGAATCGCGCAAACACCCACTCTCATTTCATCGGCCTGGATCAAAATAAAAATCGTTTAATCGCTAAACCATCAAAAAAATCTTTCCCCTGAGCAGCTGTTTATAGGATTGAAATTTATTAGCCTCTCTACCAAAATCTATGGGTAATCTCTGGCTCAGGCAAATCGCCAA
>JAUNSU010000092.1 GCA_030539035.1 Planctomycetia bacterium | reverse complement strand
CGGGGCAGAGCACAAACATGAAATGTTTGTGCGGCACCCCGGGTCAACGTACCCCCCTAAAGCAGCGCCCTGTAAGGGCAGTGCAAAAAGAACCCGAAAATATTAAACGAACTAAAATATGCGCTGTTTAACCCAGCTTTAACAACTAACATTCCGGGGAAAGTGCAGAATTCTATCGAAGAAGGATTCCGTTAAGAGCGCATTTTTCAATCATTTCTTCCGGCCAAATGGAAGCCTGAACTTCTCCGATATGAGCACAGCGCAGGAAGAACATCGTCAAACGCGACTGCCCGATTCCACCGCCGATCGACAACGGAATGCGATCTTCCAGCAAGGCTCGATGAAAGTACAGGCTCTTACGTTCCGAACAATGTTCCGCGTCGAGCTGCCGCAAAAGTGCCTCGCGATCGACTCGAATCCCCATTGAAGAAACTTCGAATGCGCTGCCGAGAACCTTGTTGTAGAGAACAATATCGCCGTTGAGTCCGAAATAGCCCGGCGCGGTTTCCGTACTCCAGTCGTCGTAGTCCGGGGCGCGTCCGTCATGTTTTTTGCCGTTGGAAAGAGGATGTCCGATTCCGATAATGAAAATGGCACCATGCTCTTTCGCGAATAAGGTCTCACGTTCCTTGACGCTTTTGTCCGGATATTTGCGAAGAAGATCTTCCGCGTGGATAAATGTGATTTTTTGCGGCAGAGCCGGTTTGATATGCGGATATCGAACATAGACGTCCTGTTCTGTTTCGTAAATGCAGGAATAGATCTTTTCGACGATCTCTTTAAGAAAATCGATTGTTCGATCCTTTTTTTCGATCGTTCGTTCCCAATCCCATTGATCGACATAAAGGGAATGAAGGTTATCGAGTTCTTCATCGGCCCGAATCGCGTTCATATCGGTATAAAGACCGTATCCGGCAGGAATACCGTAAGATCCGAGTTTCATGCGCTTCCATTTCGCAAGAGAATGCACAACTTCGGCACGTTTTTCCTTCATGTCTTTAATCGGAAAACCAACGGCTCTTTCCACTCCGTTAAGATCATCATTGATCCCTGTCCCGGTCAGGACAAACAGGGGAGCGGTAACACGTCGCAGACGCAGTGCTGATGACAAACGTGTTCGGAAAAGATCCTTTTGGACTTCAATCGCCTGTTCCGTCATCTCCGGAAGAAGAGTTGGAACATATCCGGCTGGTAATGTGAGTTGCATTGTTGACTCCTTTTCTTTTGCCTGTCTCCAGGCAATTCTTGATTATTCGTAATGGACTGGGCCTGTACATCAATAGACGAACAGCATTTCCCGGTATTTCGGGAGCGGCCATTTATTATCCGGAACCAATTCTTCGATTGCATCAACCGTTTTTCGAATCGAGCCGAGTGCCTGTAAAATTTCTTCATGGACTCCGCCGAGAGCTTTTTCCAGAACTTCGCAGTCCTGATAAAGATCGTCGAGCTTCTGGCCGAACGTTTCCATCATTTTTTTGAGTGCCGAACATCCTTTTTCCACTTTTTCATTGCGGCACGATTCCAAAATACGAACCAAACGTCCATATTCCTCGGCGACGATCGGGAGGATCATATTTCTCGCGATTTCAAGGGCGACACCGCCTTCGATCCGAATTTTTCCATGATACTCTTCAAGAAAGACTTCATAGCGCGAATTCACTTCCGTTTCCGAAAGTACCTTGTACTTTTTGAACAGATCCTTGTTTTCCTGCCGCAGCAGCGGTTTGAGCGCCGCCATGGTACCGGACAAATTCGGTAGTCCTCTGCGTTCCGCTTCTTTCTTCCATTCCGGAGAATAATTATCGCCGTTGAAAATAATTCGATTGTGCTTGTTGAAAATCGCTTTGATCAAAGTTTGAAGTCCGTCATTGAACTCCCCGCTGCTGAATGTTTCCAGATCATCGCAAATTCGATCAATCGACTCGGCGACAATTGTATTGAGAACCATGTTGATTCCCGCACACGATTGACTCGATCCGCACGCGCGGAATTCAAACTTGTTGCCGGTAAACGCAAACGGACTCGTTCGATTTCGATCGGTTGCATCCTGCGACAGCGGCGGCAGAGAATCGACCCCGATCCGCAGCGAGGACGGTTTCGAGCTCTTCGAGACAGGATCTCCGGCAAAGCTCTTGACGATCTCGTCCAGTTGATCTCCGAGAAAGATCGAAATAATGGCCGGCGGGGCCTCATTCGCTCCCAATCGAAAATCATTTCCGGCGCATGCTGTCGAAGCGCGAAGAAGATCGCTGTGCAGATCCGCCGCTCGAATGATCGCCGCGAGGATCGTCATAAACGCCGCGTTATGAAGCGGATTATTGCCCGGATCCAGCAGATTCCTTCCGCCGTAGGAAATCGCCCAATTATTATGCTTTCCGGATCCGTTAATGCCGGCAAACGGTTTCTCATGCATCAGACAGATGAATCCGTGCCGGGAAGCAACTTGCTTGAGAACTTCCATTACGAGCATATTATGATCGACAGCGAGATTGAGATCTTCAAAAATCGGCGCCACTTCGAATTGAGCGGGCGCGACTTCATTGTGCCGCGTCTTCGCCGGTACTCCCAGCTTCCACAGTTCTCTTTCCACATCGGCCATGAAAGCGAGAATACGCGGCTTAATGGCGCCGAAATAATGATCGTCAAGCTGCTGATGCTTGGCCGGAGGCGACCCGAACAGGGTTCGTCCTGTCTGGATCAGATCGGGCCGATGAAAATAAAATTTCTTATCGATCAGAAAATACTCCTGTTCTGCTCCGAGTGTAATGGACACGTGCTCTTCCGGCTGTTTGAAACATTTCATTAAACGGACAATTGAATGCTTCAGAGCCTGAATGGAACGCAGAAGAGGCGTCTTTTTGTCGAGGACTTCGCCCGTATAGGAACAAAAAACGGTCGGAATACAGAGCGTTGCTCCATTGGAATGCCGTTTGATGAAGGCCGGACTGGTCGGATCCCAGGCCGTATAGCCGCGTGCCTCAAATGTACATCGCAGTCCGCCCGACGGAAAGCTGGATGCGTCCGGCTCGCCCATGATCAGATTCTTCCCTGAAAATGCGAGAATCGGTTCACCGCGGTCGTTGATGTTCAGAAAGGCATCATGTTTTTCCGCAGTCGCTCCAGTCAAAGGCTGAAACCAATGTGTAAAATGCGTTGCACCGCGGGCAAGTGCCCATTCCTTCATTGCATGGGCCACGGATTCGGCAATACTGGCGTCCAGAGGCGCATCCTGATCGATCGTTGCCCGCAGCTTTTCCGCTGTCGGCGGCGAAAGATAGCGCCTCATCGCCTCGGTGTTAAAGACATCCTCGCCGTATCGGTTAAGAATGGATTCCTCCGAATCGTTTGCCGACTCGGGCACATTCTGCTTTGCGATTTCATCAATGGCATGGATCCGATTGCAATTACTCATTTTCTTTTCCTCATGTCGTTATTACTGGTTGGGAACGCAGGAAAAAATCAGGCTGTTCCGAATCGCCTGTTCAAACTTCGATTCGCTGAAGCGGCAAGACCTGTCGCCGCCAAGATGCCATTTCGCAATAATCGTTCCATATCGGTCAAATTTTCAAAAAATACTTCAAACTCATACTGTAAAAATATTTTTGTTTGGAACCACGGATGAAATCATTATAAGATTCGGGGCTGATATTTTTGATGAAAACGTGTTTTTACCAAAAAAGTATCCGTGAAAATCCGTGGTTTCAAAATGGTTATTTACAGTTTGAGTTCAAAGATCAATATGTTCGCTCTGAATCGGTTCTGAATCCATTCCATTCCGGTTTTTCGATCCAGTGCCCGGAGTTTTTCTTTTACAATTTTGTTCAAACGGTCCTTTCCTGCTTTTACAATTCTGTAATATTCTGTACTTTCCCCGATTTTATGCGGTTGGAACTTTCCTTATGAACGCTGGCATATCGGTAATATTTTTTGCACTGCCCTTACAGGGCGCTGCTTTTTTGGGGCCGTAGTCCCGGGGTGCCGCACAAACATTTCATGTTTGTGCTCTGCCCCGGGCTGGAAGGTATTGGGCTTTCAGCCCGTAGGATTCGGGTGCAATACCGAACACGTATTGATATTTAACAATCAAAAACCGTATTATTTAACCCGGTTGAAACAACCGAAACCCGGCGCCCCGTAGGGGCAGATACTACCAAAGAAGAAAGCGACCAACGGAAGCGATTATTTGCCTATCGCGCGGCAGCGCGTACTGGGAACGGCGCCTCGCCGCCAAAACATCGTTTGAGCAACCGTCTCGTTTGGGATAATATTGAGCACCGCCCCTTGTATAAAGATAAACGAACAGGCAACTTTAAGACAAATCTCCTGATTTTTGACTCAATACAAATATTTTGGCATGGATTTTGTAATAAAAGATCACGTAAGCGGTTAAATTGAAAGGTTAAATGGAAAAGAGTCTGTTGACCCCAAGTTGTAAAGGAACCCAAAACATGGAGCAGTTGAACGAGTATTCCGGACTTCAAATCCCCGAAGATGACGGATTGTACAGTTTTCGAAACGAACACGACGCTTGCGGTGTCGGATTGATCGCGGATCTGAACAACCGATCCGGACACGACATTATTGAAAAAGGAATCGAAATTCTCAAACGTCTTGCGCATCGAGGCGCGGCCGGTAAAGACCCGGAGACTGGAGATGGTGCCGGGATTCTTGTCTCTATTCCGGACAGATTTTTTAAAAAGCAATATCGATCGCTGCCGGAAAAGGGAAAGTACGGAATCATCATGCTTTTCGGTTTTGACGAATCGGAATCCGGAATCGAACGGATCGTCCGGGAAGAAGGAGCGCGCGTTCTTTTCTGGAGGGAAGTTCCTGCCGATCCGAATGCTCTCGGACAGACGGCACGAAAATCGAAGCCTCTCATCCGGCAGATCTTTATCGACGGTGAAAATTTTCCCGATCAGAATCTTTTCGAACGCAAACTCTATGTCATTCGCCGGCGGATCGAAAAGGAATTTTCTGAAGGATATATTGTCAGTTGTTCCAGCCGCAGTATTGTCTATAAAGGACTAATGCTTGCTTCGCAGCTTGACCGGTTTTATACAGACCTTGGCGACGCGGATTTTACAAGTCCGCTTGCTCTGGTTCATCAGCGGTACAGTACCAATACTTTCCCGACCTGGCAGCTTGCTCATCCGTTCCGTTTTCTGGCACATAATGGAGAGATCAATACACTGCACGGGAATTTGAATCAGCTTCGGAACCGTGAACTTTCCCTGAAGAGCGATCTTTTGGGAGACGATCTTCAGAAGGTCCTTCCCTTGATCGATGAAAAGGCAAGCGATTCCGCCGCGCTTGATTCCATGCTTGAACTTCTCTGTCAAACAGGACGGTCGCTTCCGCACGCCATGCTGATGCTTGTGCCGCAGGCTTGGGGCGAAAAATATCATCTCGGCCGTGATGTCCGGGGATTCTTTGATTATCATTCGTCTTTGATGGAGCCGTGGGACGGTCCGGCCGCTCTTGCTTTTTCGGACGGTAAGAACGTCGGAGCCATTCTCGATCGAAACGGTCTTCGTCCTGCCCGATACACATTGACCACCGACGGTCTCTTTGTTCTCGCCTCCGAGACCGGGGTTCTCGATTTTCCAAACGAAAAGATCCTTAAAAAAGGAAGACTCAAGCCGGGCGAAATCATTTGGGCCGATCTCGAACAGCATCGTCTTATGTATGATGCAGAAGTCAAAAATACAATCGCACGGCAAAGACCCTACCGACGCTGGGCCGAAGAAAGCAAAATTGTTGTCAACGGACTGTTCGATTCCATTATGCCCTCGAAGGTACACGAAAATATCTGCCGCCGTCAAAAATTGTTCGGATGGACGCTCGAAGATCTTGAGATGATTTTAACGCCCATGGCGGAAAACGGAAAAGAACCGGTCGGCTCGATGGGAAATGACGCCGCACTGGCTGTTCTTTCCAGAAAGCCCCAGCTTCTTTTTGGATATTTCAAGCAGCTCTTTGCCCAGGTTACAAATCCTCCGATTGATCCGATTCGCGAAGAGCTCGTGATGAGTTTGACGACCTATATCGGAAATCAGGGAAATATTCTTTCCGAAACCGCGCATAAAGCCGGACTGTTAAAACTTTCCCGTCCGATTTTAACCGGCGAAGATATTCAGCGTATTACTGAAGAACGTCAAAAGCCGATTCTGGCGGCTGTTCTGAAGATGACGCTTAGGAATACTCTGAAGGAATCGCTCCAGACACTTCAGAGTGAAGCGGTCGATCATGTTCAAAACGGATATAATATCATTGTCCTGAGCGACAAAGATCTTGCACCCGGCGAAATTCCAATACCGTCTCTGCTCGCCGTTTCCGCGGTTAATCGGGCACTTTCCGAAGCGGGACTCCGACCGTCGATGGGCCTGATCGTTCAGTCGGGCGAAGTCCGCGAGATCATGCACTGCGCGCTGCTCCTCGGATACGGCGCAACTGCCATACATCCCTGGCTCGCGCTCGAAACCGTCGAACAGCTCGTGGAGTCGGGTAAAGTTCAATGCTCCTCCGCACACGCAGCCGCAAATTATATTAAGGCCGTTGATAAAGGACTCCTCAAAATCATGTCGAAAATGGGAATCTCGACGCTCCGCAGTTATCGGTCTGCCCAGCTGTTCGAAGCAGTCGGAATCAATCCTTCCGTGATCGACGAATACTTTCCCGGGACGGTCTCCCGTATCGGCGGGATCGATCTCGACGATATTCAAAAGGAAGTCCTCGAACGATTCCGGAAAAGTCAACAGGACGAAAATCTGCCGTTAATGTCCGAAGGGATTTATCATTTTCGCAAGAGCGGAGAAAATCATTTATGGACCCCGGAATCGATCGCGCTCTTTCGGCAGGCTGTTCGCGAAAACGATCCGGAAAAATATCGTGCCTACGCAAAGATCATTAACGATCAGGAAGGCCGAAACTGCACTCTGCGCGGACTCTTCCGGTTCGTCGAACGCAAACCGATTCCGATTGAAGAAACGGAACCGGTCGAAGCGATTCTCAAAAGATTTGTGTCCGGCGCAATGAGTCTCGGATCGCTCAGTCCGGAAGCGCATGAGACAATCGCGATCGCAATGAACCGGATCGGCGCAATGAGCAACTGCGGCGAAGGAGGCGAAGATCCGCAGAGGGAACAGCCCGGCGAAAACGGCGATATCCGTCGAAGTGCCATACGGCAGATCGCAAGCGGACGTTTTGGCGTTACAATCGATTATCTGGCCGGAGCCCGCGAACTCCAGATCAAAATGGCGCAAGGGGCCAAGCCGGGCGAAGGGGGGCAGCTGCCCGGGATCAAGGTCGATGAAAATATCGCACGTGTCCGGCATTCGACTCCTTTTGTTACACTGATCTCTCCCCCTCCTCATCATGATATTTACTCGATTGAAGATCTTGCCCAGCTGATCTTCGATCTGCATAACGCCAATCGTGAAGCGCGTGTTTCGGTAAAGCTCGTTTCCGAGACCGGAGTCGGCACAATCGCCGCCGGCGTTGCCAAAGGATATGCCGATGTCATTCTCATCAGCGGACACGACGGCGGAACCGGCGCTTCCCCTTTGACAAGTGTCAAACATGCCGGTCTTCCCTGGGAACTCGGATTGGCGGAAACGCAGCAAACACTCGTTAAAAACGGATTGCGCGGACGGGTTCGGCTCCAGGTCGACGGACAAATCAAAACCGGACGGGATATTATGATCGGAGCGCTTCTCGGCGCCGAAGAATTCGGTTTCGCGACAACTCTGCTCGTTTGTCTCGGTTGTGTCATGATGAGAAAGTGTCATGAAAACACCTGTCCCGTCGGAGTCGCGACACAGGATCCCGCACTTCGCCGCTGCTTTTCTGGAAAACCGGAGTACATTATCAATTTTCTACGATTTGCCGCGGAAGAAGTTCGGGAGTATTTGGCTCAACTCGGATTGCACTCGCTCAATGAAGCGATTGGACGCAGCGATCTGCTGGAGACGAAAAAGGCCATTGATTTCTTCAAACTTCAAAAACTCGACTTCAGCAAAATACTGGACCCGGTCAATGCCTGCGGAAATGAGGTCAAATTCTGCGGGGAACGTCCGAACATTGAAACTTTCGACGAAAAGAATCTCATTCCCGCACTTCAGAAGACTTTAACCAAGGGACTTCCGGCAGAAATGAGTTTGCCGATCGGAAATGTCGATCGTACTGTCGGGACCGTACTTTCGTCTGAAATCGCGCGGAAGTTCGGTGTGAACGGACTGTCCGACGATTCGATCAGGATCCGTTTTCACGGTGTTGCCGGACAGAGTTTTGGTGCGTTTCTGGCGCCCGGCGTTACCCTTCAGCTTGAAGGAGAAACAAACGATTTTGTCGGAAAAGGGATCTCCGGTGGCAAAATCGTGATTACTCCGCCTCCTATTCCGAATTTTCGAAGTGAGGAAAATGTCATTGCGGGCAACGTTGTCGGGTATGGGGGGACAAGCGGAAAGATCTTTCTTAATGGACGTGCCGGAGAGAGGTTCGCCGTTCGCAACAGCGGGTTTACCGCCGTCGTGGAAGGGGTCGGAGATCATGGATGCGAATATATGACCGGCGGCCGCGTTGTCGTTCTCGGAACGACCGGCGTCAACTTCGCCGCTGGAATGACCGGAGGGATCGCGTATGTCTTTGATGAAAACAACAACTTCGATCTCTATTGCAATACGGATACAGTTGACCTCGAAAGTATCGCTCCGAACAGTGATGAGGAAAAAGAATTGACCGATTTACTGCGCGAACATGCCGAAAATACCGGAAGTGTCCGCGCGAAAGAGATCCTGAAAAACTGGACACTTTATCGAAGCAGATTTATTATGGTTATTCCCTTCGAATACAAACAGGCTGTTTTAAACTCGAAACAGCCGATATTACCCGATCGCCAGCGTAAACCGGAAGCTTTTCCGGACCCGTCTCAGAACAATCTGATCCAAATTAACAGAACGATCTGTCAGGAGGAGAAAAAATGACAATAAGTCCGCTCAATACAAAAGATTTTATGAATATTTCAAGAGAAAGACCTCCCTATCGGCCTGTCCGAAAAAGAGTCCGCGATTTTGAAGAAGTCGAAATGTTTCTCGATGAAAAACAGCTCAACGAACAGGCACGGCGCTGTATGAAATGCGGTATCCCGTTCTGCCATGGAACCGGCTGCCCCCTCGGAAATCTTATTCCGGACTTCAATGCCGCCGCCGCGGCAGGCGATTGGGAATTCGCATGGGAACTCCTGCAAACTACGAGCAGCTTTCCCGAATTTACAAGCCGTGTATGTCCTGCCCTATGCGAAGGAAGCTGCACATCGGGCATAAATTTCGAATCCGTTACGATCCGTCTCATCGAAAAATCGATTATCGAAAAAGCATTTCAAAACGGCTGGGTTCAAATGAATCCGCCGCAAAAGCGCAATGGCCGTAAGATCGCGATCATCGGATCCGGACCTGCCGGACTTTCCGCCGCTGTCGAAATGAACAAGGCCGGATTCGAAATCACTGTCTTCGAAAAAAATGCCGTTCCCGGCGGACTGCTGCGATATGGAATCCCCGACTTCAAACTCGCCAAAACTGTTATCGATCGAAGGTTGGCACTACTGAGAAACGCGGGAATTCACTTTCAATGCGGAACATCAATCGGCAGCGATATTTCCCCTCAATATCTTCTGAAGAAATATGATGCCGTGATTTTCGCAACAGGATCGCCCATCCCGCGTAATCTGGAAATTCCCGGTCGGGAACTTGAGGGAATTCACTTTGCTCTCGATTTTCTCCAGGGACAGAATCGCGCAAATGCCGGTGAACTCAAAACCGTTCCCATCTCCGCAAAGAATAAAAAAGTAGTCGTTATCGGAGGCGGCGATACAGGAAGCGATTGTCTTGGAACGAGTTGGCGTCAAAAGGCACAATCCGTTCTGCAGATCGAAATTATGCCGCAAGCACCTGAAAAACGATCCCCTGCAACTCCCTGGCCCCAATTTCCCCTTGTTTATAAAACATCATCCAGTCATAAAGAAGGGGGCGAACGGCGCTTTAACACCAATACAGTTCGCTTTATCGGCGAAAGCGGAAAACTGACCGGGGTCGAGATTTGTCCGGTCGAATGGACCTGCGGCACATTCGGACGCCCGATAAAGTTTGAATCCGTTAAAGATCAAAAGGAAATCATTCCATGTGATTTGGCGCTCCTTGCACTCGGATTTCTCAAGCAGAGCCGCGAACAATTGTTAAATGCGTGGAACATGGAAGATTCCGAAAAGATCTATATCGCAGGCGATGCCGCTTCCGGACCGTCTCTGGTCGTTAAGGCGATTGCCAACGGACGCGATATCGCCGCAAATGCCATCCACAACTTGACTTGAACTCTCAAAAGCTGGAGAAAAGATTTTTATGAAAACGAAAAAGCACTTTTTAGCACTGGCCGACGGAGAAGTATTTTACGGAGACTCCTGCGGTGCATCCGCCGATTCTTTCGGAGAAGCGGTCTTCAATACGGGAATGACCGGATATCAGGAAATCGCGACGGATCCCTCCTACTTCGGACAGATCGTTGCGCTAACAACGCCGGAAGTCGGAAATTACGGTGTCAATCATGAAGACAATGAATCCGACGGGATCCATTTGGGCGGAATGATCTTTCGGAAAATCAATCAGCCCTCCAATTATCGTTCCGAAGGAAGTTTCGACGCCTTTTTAAAAAGTGCAGGAAAGCCCGCACTGACCGGAGTCGATATTCGACGGCTCGTCCTTCATTTAAGAAAAGCCGGAACACAAAAAGCGTATCTTCACTGCACTGAAGATGATTTTTCTGAAAACGAAGCCATACAAAAGGCGCAAAACTGGTCAGGTCTTGACGGCATTGATTCTGTATCAGAAGTTTCCTGCCGATTTTTCCATCCGTATCCCGGATCAATCACAGACGCTCCCAAAGTCGTTGTATTCGATTATGGTGTCAAATTCAGTATTCTTCGGTCTCTTACCGCGGCTGGGATCAATGTCGAAATCCTTCCCGCCGCGGCGAAAGCAAGGGACGCATTGGCCCGTAAACCGAACGGAATCCTCTTTTCGAATGGTCCCGGCGACCCTGTCGGCGTTAAATACGCGATAGAAACTGCCCATGAACTGATCGGATCTGTTCCGCTGATGGGAATCTGCCTCGGTCATCAAATTCTCGCTCTTGCCGCCGGCGCAGAAACAGAACGTCTTGCGTTTGGACATCATGGATGCAATCATCCGGTTAAATGTTTGATCAACGGATCCGTTGCGATCACAAGTCAAAATCATAATTTCGCTGTCCGGCTGGAAACACTGCCGAAAACGCTTGAATTATCACACGTCAATCTGAACGATGGGACCGTCGAAGGGATCAGACATCGAACGGAGCCGGTCTTTTCCGTTCAATTTCATCCGGAAGCCGCGCCCGGCCCGCACGACGCAAAAAGTTTATTCCAGCAATTCCGCCAAATGTTTTAATACGAAGGAACTCAATTATGCCGAAAAGAACAGATATCAAAAAGATCATGATCATTGGAGCAGGACCCATCGTTATCGGACAGGGCTGCGAATTTGATTACTCCGGTGTTCAGGCTTGCAAGGCGCTCAAAAAGGAAGGATACGAGATTGTTCTGGTCAACAGCAATCCCGCGACAATTATGACGGATCCGGAATTCGCAAATCGAACTTATATAGAACCGTTGACCGCGGCAAGTCTTCATGAAATTATCCGAAGGGAACGTCCGGACGCTCTCCTTCCCACGCTTGGAGGTCAAACGGCACTTAATTTGGCGATGGAGCTCAGTGATTCCGGGATTCTCAAACGGTATCAAGTCGAATTGATCGGTGCCGATGCCAACGTGATCCGGCGCGCTGAAGATCGGATGGAATTCAAACTGCTCATGTCGAATTCAGGATTCGAATCGCCGAAATCTGTCTCCGTTCATAATTTCAAAGAAGCGTTGTCCGCGGCGAAACTGATCGGATCCTGGCCGCTGATTATCCGGCCCGGCTTTACCCTTGGAGGAACCGGAGGCGGAATCGCACATGATGAAGATGAGTTCGAGAAAATCGTAACGCGCGGACTTGCCGCAAGCAGAAACAGCGAAGTCCTTATCGAAGAATCCCTGCTCGGCTGGAAGGAATTCGAAATGGAAGTCGTTCGCGACCATAAAGGAACGTCGGTGATCGTTTGTGCCATCGAAAATCTGGATCCGATGGGTGTTCATACCGGCGATTCCATTACGGTTGCGCCTTCCCAGACGCTTTCCGATCGGGAATATCAGGCAATGCGGGACGATTCTCTGCGCGTTATGGAGGCTGTCGGCGTTGAAACTGGAGGATCAAACGTTCAATGGGCCGTTAATCCGTCTACAGGAAAACGCATTATTATCGAAATGAATCCCCGTGTATCCCGATCAAGCGCCCTCGCAAGCAAAGCGACCGGATTTCCTATTGCCAAAATCGCCGCTCTGCTTGCCGTCGGATATTCACTTGATGAACTCATCAATGATGTTACCGGAACGACGCCCGTCTGTTTTGAACCCGCTCTCGATTATGTTGTCGTAAAAATTCCCCGCTTTACCTTTGAAAAGTTTCCCGCCGCAGACACCACGCTCGGAACACAAATGAAGTCCGTCGGGGAAGCAATGGCCATCGGACGAACATTTCAGGAAGCGGTGCAAAAAGCACTCCGGTCGCTTGAGACAGGACATTTCGGATTCGGTGCCGATCCGAAGTCGGCACAATATGCGCAATGGACCGATCCGCAGATCGAAGCGGAACTTAAAAGGCCGAACGCCGAAAGAATCTTTATCCTGCATGAAGCGCTTCGCCGGAACTGGACTCTCGATCATCTTTATGATCTTACAAAAATCGATCTTTGGTATCTCCGAAATTTCAGTGAATTGACACAATTTGAAGATTCCGTCAAGATCTGTACCGATTCGGAAGATCCAAATTCGATTCCGGATCTTACGCCAGACCTTCTCCGACGTGCAAAAGAATTGGGGTTGTCCGATCGGCAGATCGCCTTTCTGCGCAATACATCCGAACTGGAAATCCGAAAACTTCGAAAAGAAAACGGAATCGTCCCGATTTACGGAACAGTCGATACTTGTGCCGGAGAATTCGATTCGACGACTCCCTACTATTATTCCTCTTGGGGAGAATATGATGAGCCTGTTCGCGAAAGCGGAAAGGAAAAGGTTCTGATTCTCGGCGGCGGCCCGAATCGAATCGGGCAGGGAATCGAATTCGATTACTGCTGCGTTCATGCTTCCTTTGCGCTGCGCGATGCCGGATACGAAACGATTATGCTCAACTGCAATCCGGAAACGGTATCGACCGATTACGATACAAGCGATAAACTCTATTTTGAGCCCTTGACATACGAAGATATTTTAAATGTCTATGAACGGGAAAAGTGCAAAGGAATCATTGTCCAGTTCGGCGGTCAAACACCGCTTAATCTTGCGAAAAGTCTTCAGGAAGCCGGAGCGGTCATTCTCGGCACGCAGCCGGATGATCTGGATCGTGCGGAAGACCGGGATTTCTTTAAAAAACTCGCTGAAGATCTTCATATCGCTCAACCGTGCAACGGAATCGCTCATAATGCGGAAGAGGCTGTTCAAACGGCCAACAGAATCGGATATCCTGTCCTTGTTCGTCCTTCATTTGTCCTTGGCGGACGGGCAATGGTCATCGTTTACAAAGAGAAGTACCTTAGAAAATACATGGAAGCCGCGGAAGAAGTTTCCGAAGGCCGTCCGATTCTGATCGATCGGTTCCTTGAAAACGCAATCGAGGTCGATGCGGATTCTGTTTCCGACGGACAGAAAACAGTGATCGGCGCAATTATGGAACACGTCGAAATGGCCGGGATTCATTCCGGAGACTCCGCCTGTTCTATACCGCCGCGTCATCTCTCCCAAAACGTTTTAAACACAATACGGCGGCACACTGTTTCACTCGCACAACATCTTAATGTAAAAGGACTTATGAACATTCAATTTGCTGTGCAAAATGAGACGGTCTATATACTGGAAGTCAATCCGCGCGCTTCCCGAACTGTCCCGTTTGTCAGCAAATCCATCGGAGTTCCGCTTGCCAAAAAAGCCGCTTTATGCGCTCTTGGAAAGCCTTTGGATGAATTGAATTTTACAAAGGAAATTGCGATTCCTTACACGACGTTTAAGGAGGCGGTCTTTCCTTTTGTCAAGTTTCCCGGAGTTGATATTATTCTGTCTCCTGAAATGAAATCGACCGGGGAAGCGATGGGAATCGATTTCAATGTCGGAACCGCATATCTGAAGAGTCAGCAGGCGGCCGGCAATACACTTCCCGAGAAAGGAGGTGTATTTTTGTCCCTTCGCAACGACGACAAGGAAGCCGCTCTGCCTCTTGCGCGTGAACTTGTACAAAGGGGATTCGATCTCTTTGCAACGCAAGGAACGGCAACCTGTTTATATAATGCGGGAATTCGGTGCAATGCGGTTTTTAAGATCAGTTCCGGACGGCCAAACCTGCTCGATTTGATTCATGAAAATAAGATCCAATGGATTGTGAATACACCGGAGGCCGGAGCGGCCGCAATGGTCGATGAGATTCGAATGCGATCCGGGGCGGTTACCGAAGGAATTCCTGTTACAACAACGATTTCTGCTCTGATTGCCGGTCTTGAAGGTCTGAACGAAGGAACCGATACCGGCCGTCCGATCGTTTGCAGTCTTCAGGAGTACCTGAGGCACATCCATTCCGAATCCCGCGAAGTGATTAGGAATTAGTGATTAGTGATTTTCGGGGACCAGCGGCGCGGTCACCGCAAGCCCGTAATGGAGTGAGCGAAGCGAACGGAATTAGGGAATCAAAATCGTCCGGGGGGATTGTGGTTCGAACTTTTCACAGGGATCTTTGTTTTCTCTATTTTATTGTGCCGCCTCTTCGAGGCTGGTCTTTCGGCGGTTCTGCCCCGACGGCAACGCCGGAGGGCCTTCCCCGATAAACGTAATATCTCCAATAGAGATAATCTCCCATTAACCCGGGGAAGCGGAGAAAACCAATGTTTTTGTATGCGGCTGGAACCCGAGCGCTGGGAGGGTGGCCGTCTCGGCCACCAGGCGGCAACGCCGCCGCTCTTCGAAGGAGTAAAAATCTCAAAATATTTTATTTCGCGCAGGCGCAGAGAGGGAGATTTTATTTCGATCTCTATTAAGTGGAATGTTTTCAAATGTGAGGAAATAATTCTGATTATTCGATTTTCTGCATTTCAGAAGAGATATAATAATGGAAGAAACAAGCAAGTAAAAAAACTGTTTTATTACTTCACGAGGCACAATATTTCAAAAGGACCCGCTGCGCGATAAAAAATGATTCGGCAAAAAAATTTGCTCCCGATTCATTTCCTGATGAAGGTCGTCCGCGTTACAGGGGACGTTGGAGACACAGGGGACCTTTGCGACAGGCGAGCGGGGTTTGTTCTTTTGCCCCCAATGTCCTCTCTGCCGCCAGTGTCTCCATCGTTCTCATTGTCTCCTTCTCGACTCCCCGCACACGTGTTCGAACCTTTTTCTGAGTTTTTCATTCTTTTTGCACTGCGCTTACAGCGCGCTGCTTTTGGGGGTACGTTGCCCCGGGGTGCCGGCCGCTTCGCTCCCTCTGCCCCGGACTGGAAGGCACTGGGCTTTCAGCCCGCAGGATTCGGACACAATATCGAAAACAGATTGTTGGTATTTGGCCGAAAGACCGCC
>JAUNSU010000005.1 GCA_030539035.1 Planctomycetia bacterium | reverse complement strand
CCCCAAAATATTTTCAAAAAATTTTCCGTTCATCCAACTGCGGAACTTGGGTTAAAGATGTCGAGAACCGTCAACCGAAATCCGATCAGCTGCCTGTTGCCAAGCGGCAATTCGAACTGGCCGAATCCCAATACCAGATCGCGCTGAAGAAGACAGGAGTACTTACGCCCGACGCACTCAAGAAGCCGGGAACGATCGTTCTTGCCGGACTCTTCTTTTTTGTGATCGCGCACGCCTTTGGACAGGGTACCGTGATCTGGGTCTATATCAGCGAAGTCTTTCCGAATCGGGTTCGTGCGCAGGGACAAGTGCTCGGCAGTTTTACGCATTGGTTTATGGCCGCTTTGATCGCGCAGACATTTCCGATTCTGGTCGCCGCGGTCGGACCCGCTTTCCCGTTCGCGTTCTATACCATTATGATGATCCTGCAACTTATTTGGGTCCGATTTTTCATGATCGAAACGCGAAATGTTCCCCTGGAAGAAATTCAAAAGAAACTGAAAATCGTGTAAGAAATGGGAGAACGTATGGATTCAAGAGAGAACAATCCAAAACGGATCCCGAAGTACTGGACCGTATTTACTCACTTTCGGGATGGAATTGTATCGGGAAAGTATCTGCCGGGGACCCGTCTGCCGAGTGAAAATGAAATTGCCCGGCAATTTGAAGTATCGCGGCCAACGGCGGGACACGCGCTGGAACGGTTGGAACAAATGCGCTTGATCACACGCAGAGCCGGGAGCGGAACTTATGTTTCTCCGGTCGTCGAACTCCTTTCCGCTCCGGAAGAATCTTCGAAAACCAGGACACTTGGTCTGCTTGTTCCCGGCTTGGGACAGGGCGAAATTTTCGAACCGATTTGCAATCAGATCATATTTACCGCACAGGAAAACGGTTTTCATCTCTTTGTGGGAAATACGATCGCACTGCAAGGAAAAGATGATACCGAACGGGCCCCCTTCGCGGAAGAACTTTGCCGGCAATGTATCGATCAAAAAGTGGACGGTGTCTTTTTTCAGCCTCTGGAGCTGGCCGATCACGCGGAAGATGTGAATCGCCGCATTTTGAATTCTTTGCGAAAATCCGGGATTCCTGTTGTTCTGATCGATTGCGATTACGTCGCTTATCCGAATCGGAGCGAATTCGATCTGATCGGAATCGATAATTTTCGGGCAGGAAGTGTTCTTACGGAACATCTTCTGGACACAGGAGCGCAGAATATACATTTTATCGCACGGTTCGGATCGGCCAATACGATTCGGAATCGACTGGTCGGATTTCGGGAATCCCTTCGCGCAAGGGGAATCTCCGCAGAGGAGAGCCGCTTTCATTCGATCAGTGATTATGATACGGAGATAGCGCGGCTCATGAGTCTTCGCGAGCGTCCTGACGCGTTGATTTGCGGGAACGATCATACAGCCGCGCATGTAATGCAGATTTTGAATCAGCTCAATATTCGGATCCCGCAGGATGTTCAGATCGCAGGCTTCGATAATCTGAGATACGCGACGCTTCTTTCGGTTCCGTTGACCACGATCTCTCAGCCGTGTGAAGAGATGGGACGACAGGCGTTTACGGTGATGATGGATCGGATTAAATATCCCAATCTTCCTGTACGGGACATTCTTGTGAACTTCAAACTGATCGTCCGCGAATCCACTTGTATAAACCGGGATAATTTTTGAACCACGGATAACCACGGATGGGCCTTTCGATTAGTGAGGAAAAAGCGGCGAAGCCGCATAAGGCGGGCCTTCCCCGATAAACGTTGAATTTTTAAAAAAGATAAACACCCATTAACCCGGGAACAACGATTTACTTCACGAGGCACAAATATCTAAAAGATCCTCTGCGTCCGCTGCGCCTCCGCACGATAATAAAAATGAACCGGCAAAATATTACTTTACGTTCATTCCCTAATTCCGTTCGCTTCGCTCACTTCATTACGGGCTTGCGATCTGTTGCAGAACACCCTCCCAGCGCTCGGGTTCAAGCTGTGTTTTCAAATCGATCTCTTTACCGCTTCCCCGGTCTTCACAAAAAACATTGGTTTCCCAAAAGACCCTCTGCGTCAATCAGCATAAATCTGCGGTTTCAAAACAGGTTCCGATTTGCCAAAAGATCATCCGTGGTTCTTTTTACACTGCGCTTACAGCGCGCTGCTGTTGGGGGTTCGTTGACCCGGGGTGGCCCCTCTGCCCCGGGCTGGAAGGCACTGCCCCTATCGGGGCGCCGCTTATCGGCGATTCCAGCCGGGTGAAGTAGAAGCGTTGTTTGCAATTCAAGCAAAACAAAATTTCTTTATAAACCCAACCCAAAAAAAGAATCCGCGGTTTCCGAACAGGCCCCGATTTGCCAAAAGACCCATCCGTGATCATCCGTGGTTCAAAAATCCGCGATTGGATTCGAACCTTTTTCGTTGCCGTTTTTACTTCGTTTTACTCGCAAGGACAATGCCAAGGACGATCATCGCAAGCCCGATAAAAACGGTTGCGTTGAAATTTTCCTTGAAGAAAAGTATGCCGAGAATCGTCGCCAACAGGATCTGAACAACAGAAAAAACGGCGACCTTCGACGCCGTTGCGTATCGAAGCGCAAGATTCTTCAGGAAAAAACAGATCACATTCAATCCGCCCGCCAAGCCGACAAAGAGCCAGCATGCTCCCGGGATTCCGATCCAGGAACCTTCTTTTCCGGGATAGGAAATAAATCCTTCCCAGCCGCGATCCATATAAAGGCAAATTCCGCCGACGACGGCGCCGAATCCGCAAACGACCGATACAATAAAGGAGATCGGAATCGGTTTGCTTTCCTGTCCGGTTGCCGTTCCGTCGGCTTTGGCTTTTCGAAGTACAAAACGGAGAAGGATCGTATAAAGCGCGTATCCGCAGCCCGTTACCAACGCCATTCCGAGTCCGAGCATAAAGGTATCGGTCAATTCAAATTTCTGTCCGCCTCCGGTCGATTGACTGAACGCCAAAGTAAAGACCGCACAGATCAAAATAATAATCGTAATGGATTTGAGCCATCCGATTTTTTCTTTCAGAAAGATCATTCCGATAAAGGCCGTTCCCAAAATGGTAAACGTTCGGATCAAAGGATTTCCGAGCATCATTCCGATTTTTTCGAAAGCAAAAATGTGGGCCCGAACACCGACAAATTCACAGAAGAACGCGGCCAGTATGATCAAACAGGTGATCCGAAGCGGCGGAGGCGCGCATTTTCCCTTCATCCAGCAGTAGAGAAAGATCGGAAGTGTTCCCGCCGTTGTAATCGCTTCCTTAAAGCAGAATGTCCAGTCGCGATGGATCATGTCCGATCCGTAAGTCGTCAGCCAGCGGACAAAGAAATAAGAAAAACTGAAAATGATATCCGAAAGCAGACAGAGGATCGTTCCCTTCGCCGCGTCGGAAAGCATTCTTCTTTGGGATCCCTCAATGCTTGCCGGGTCAGTATTATTTTCCTTTTCCGGAAAGGAAATTTCCCCGTTTTTTTTCTGGACCGCCTGATTATTGCCGTTCATTGATCGAACCTTTCTGTAATCGGTGTTAAAATTCCTCGATCACGCCGAAGTCGGCATAATCGAATATTCTTGCGTCTTTATCTTTGTTTATTGCGATAATGTATTCTGCGTTTTCAATCGCGCACGTGTGATGAACCGCTCCGGAAATTCCAATCGCGAGATAGATCTTCGGAGCGACTTGCCGACCGGTCAGTCCGATCTGCATTTCATAGGGAGCGATTCCTTCATCGACCAATCCGCGGGATGCGGCGAATTCCGCTCCCAAGTGATCGGCGAATCTTCGGATCTGATCGTATTGAGCGGCGACTCCTCTTCCGGCGGCGGCGATCAGTTTACCGCTGATCTCCGTTGTTCGAACAGTTGCCATCTGCGGACGGGCAAGCGATTCGACTTTTGCCAAAAGCCTTGCCTCAAAAGCCGGACGATACATCGACAGGATCTTGCCGTCCGTTTCCAGCATGGTGCAGTCGGCAGCCAATCCGAGATCAAGGATTCCCGCGACTTGAGGAGCGGTTTTGCGTCCCCAAAGATCCGCGTTCCAAAGAACGACTTCCGGCTTTTCCTTTTTGACTTTCTCTGCAATGATCTTCGGGGACTCCTTTTCCAGAAAGATCACCTGATCGGCAATCGCGAAAGCTTCTTTTTCGACTTCATGTCCGACGGCCCAAACCGCAGGGAATTTCTTTTTACTCTCGGCGATCTTTCTTTTTCGATTCGGTTTCTGAAGAAGATCCCTGATCAAGGGCTCCAGTTCCGATCGGGAAATGAACCGGCATTTTCTCCGACCGCGATCCGATTCGAAGGTTTCCCGAACACGTGTCGGCGATCCGGCCAAACCGCACCGCGCCGGATCGATACCGAGGATCTTGTTGTCCCAGATCTCGATCTCTCCGATCTTCGAGCGAAGAGAAGGAAATCGAAGGGGATAAATACGTTCAAATGTCAATACGGACGGAATCGCAACCGGTTCGGATCCGGTTCGTGTTTCACAATTCTCCGATCCGAATTTCAATACATTCGCGATCAGATTCCAATCGAGCTTCGCGGCAAGGCAAGGCCCGACCTGTGCGGTATCTCCATCAATGCTTTGTCTTCCGCAAAAGATAAGATCCGGATCAAGTTTTCGGATCGCCGCCGAAAGAACCTGTGCGGTTGCAAGGGTATCGGATCCCGCAAAAACGAGATCGGACAGCAGGATCACGCGAAGGTTTCCCAATCGGGTCAATGCCCGAAGGGGATCCTGTGCGATCATCGGACCCATGCAAAGAACGGTGATTTCGGACGGATCGGCCCGCAGCGCCGCTTCCAGGGCGGCCGCGTCAAAAGGATTGATCTCTCCTTTAATGATCTTGACACATACGACTGTTTTCATACCGTTTCGCCGTGATAAATCGGGGCGAGAGCATCGTGAATTGCCTTGTATTTTGCGAACATTTTTTCATATTGATCTGTTTTTTCCGGGTCGGGAACCGTTCTTGACTTTTCTTTCGAACAAAAACGAACGGTTTCCGGGAGTGATCCGAACATTCCGATCACGCTTCCGGCGAGCATCGCGGATCCGAAGGAGGAATCGCTGTTTTCCTTTCGGATGAGGGACATTCCCAGCGTGTCGGAAAGGATCTGGCGCCAAAGCGGACTTGCAGATCCTCCTCCGATCACAATTGCCTGATCTTCGTGCGGAATGGAAATCGCCTCCAGAGCTTTTTTACAATCGAGCATGGAAAGGGCAACGCCTTCCAGAACCGCACGGGTAAAATGGGGTTTCCCATGGAGCGCCCGAACGCCCGTAAAGCTGCCGCACAAAAGCGGATCCGCGTAAGGAGTCAATTCGCCGTTCAGATAAGGATGGAACATCAATCCATCGCATCCGACCGGGATTTCCGCCGCATGATGATCGAGTTCCCGATAATCTTCCGCGCCGCCAAGAGTATCGCGATACCATCGATAAGAAGCCGCGCACGATTTCGTTGCGGTGCCCGGATACCAGAGTCCGTTGACGACGTGAGAATAATTGATCAGATTCCGGTCGGGATAGGCCTTATCTGTGATCACGCAGATCCGTCCGGCGGTTGCAAGCTTGATCGTGATCTGTCCTGCGGCAACGGCACCGGAAGCGAAAACTTCCATCGCGGTATCGGTCGTTCCGCAAAGAACGGGCGTTCCTTCCTGAAGTCCGGTCTCTTCCGCCGCTTTCCTTGTGATCTTTCCGACGATATCGGTCGGATTGACCAGTTCGGGAAGGAGGGCGGGATTCAGATCCGCCGCCTCACAAAGCTCCTGCGACCAGTTCATCGTATTGTAATCGAAGAACATGCTTCCCTGCGCTTCGATGCGGTCGGTTGCGTAATCCCCGGTCAACTGGTGCCGCACATAATCTTTTGCGAACATGATTCGACGGGTCTTTTTCCAGATCTCCCGTTCGTGTTTTCCGACCCAAAGTATTTGCGGAAGAGTCCAAATAGTATCGGGTTTATGAAGGATCTGTTTTTCGATCAGATCGGCGTAATGATCTTTGAGGAAACGGACCTCTTCGACGGATCGGGAATCGGTCCAGTAAATTGCCGGACGAAGGACATTGAAATTTTCATCGGCCAATACTGCGGTATGTGTTGCGGCGTCCAGAGAAAGCGCGGCGATCGATTCGGACCGGATCCCGCTCTTTTTTAAAAGAGTTGAGATCGCCGTTCGGGTCGCATCATACCAGTCGGCGGGATTTTGTTCCGCGTGTCCCGGCTTCGGATACATGGTCGGATACTCCACCATGCAAGCGGAAACGATCTCTCCTTTTTCCGAAAGGAGCGTTGCTTTCGATGCACCGCCGCCAAAATCAATTCCCAATACGTAATTCATTCCGTTCCTCGAAAAATCTGTTTACTAAAACTGTAAATAATCGATTTTGAAACCACGGATTTCACGGATACTTTTTTGGTAAAAACAAGTTTTCATCAAAAATATCAGCTCTGAATCTTATATGGATTTCATCCGTGTATATCCGTGGTTCCAAACAAAAATATTTTTACAGTAATGAGTCTGTTTACTAAAAATCCATAATGGAGTAGTTCACACCATGAATTCCGGGATAAACACCTCTTGCGACCAGTCCCTCGTTCGCTTCATGCGCGATCAGCCATTTGTTTTTCCGGAAGAGAAGCGGATCGTCTGATTTCTTTTCCAGCGGAACGTTTGTTCCTTTAGGAAGAACGACGATACATCCGAATTCCCGACCGTCTTTCACACAAGGGCAAAAATGAAGTGTCGTTGCATAGACCTCTACTGCTTCTCCTTTTTCAACGAGAAACGTTTTTACGAGAGAACTGTCGTATTCCGACCCGTTCATTTCATCGATCTTGCCGAGCATGAGATAAAAATCTTCCGTTGCGATATTGATCTCGGAAGATTTATGCCATTCGAGGGCATTAAGGCGATCGTTGCGGCCCCAGCAGTATCCGATCTGAATCGGCATTTCTCCATAGATCCGGTTCTGAAAGATCTGCATGAGATCGTCCGATTCGAGATCCGCACGGGAAGGTTCATAGGAAGCTCCGCTTTCCGGCATCGGAATTTTTCGGGCTTTCTCCAGAATCGCATCACAGTTCAGATCGAGCTTCTTGCCGTAAGGAGCAAATTCGGGATCGCTTGTTCGGTAAATTTTCATTATTTGTTGAGCCATTTATGGGACTCCTCTGTGGTCATAAAAAATCCGCGGTTTTCTCCGGCCATGATCCAAAGATAGTAATTATCGTATCCCGGCGCGCAGCAGAACGGATGATATCCGCGCGGGATCTCGACGAAATCGCCCGACTTGACCGTATAGGTTTCATCGATATCGCCTTCCTTGGTATAAACTTTTTGAATACCGAATCCCTGCGGTTTGTCGAATTCATAGTAGTAGATCTCTTCCATGATTCCTTCGGTCGGCATATTGTCGTCGTCGTGTTTGTGCGGCGGATAGCTCGCCCAATTTCCCGACTTCACATACGCTTCTCCGATATAGATCAGATTCGCATTGACGCGTTCGTCGAGGATGAAGTGGGCCTGTCGTTCCCAGCCGGTCTTTCCGAGATCCTTGATGATTACGTCTTCCGGATTAACCAAAACCGGTTCAAAATCGTTTTCCGGGCAATCATCAACGAGCGCTTTGCAAACGGCGATTGATACATCTTTTTCGCCCGTGATCGTGAAAGGACGATTCGCGGGAATGTAAAGACAGGTTGCCGGACCGTCGAAAACGTCTTTTCGTTTTCCGATCTTCGTGAATTTGAACTCTTCGCCGACAACAGAGCAGGATCCGCCGAGGATCAGAAGACCGTATTCCTTGTCGACTTCATTGTACTTCTTTGATTCCCCCTTCTGAAGGCGAAGCATGTCCACTTCCAGGAGAAGCAGAGAGCTGTTTTCATAAGAGATCACTTCATGTTTTCCGTTTTCCTTGTTCCAGGATTTCTTAAAATTAATGGATTCCATCGTATCCTTGTTCCTTTAAAAAAGTGATTGTTTGCTGCAGGGAGGGGACACCGGCCCGAGCTCCCGGCTTTGTACATTTTATTGCGGAAACCGCGCTCGCGAACAGGGTCGCTGTCCGATAATCCCAATTCTGGATCATCGCGTAAGCAAAGGCGCCGTGAAAGACATCGCCCGCCCCGTTCGAATCAATCGCGTCCACCTTAAAGACGGGCCATCGGCTCGTCGATTTTCCATCGTAAAGAACACCGCCCGTACTCCCCGTTGTAATCGCAACCATTTCCGGATGAAAACGTTCGAAAAGATCTTGTGCGGCTTCCTGCACCTCGTTCTTCCCGGTAAAGGTCAATCCGAAATGTTCCGAGGGGATCAGATAATCGGTGAGTTCCAGGAGCTGTTCGACTCCCTTGTAAAGGCCGCCCGCATCATAAAGAACTTTTGTTCCTGATCGCCGGGCGATCTTTGCGCCTTCAACAGCGGCGTCGAGATAATTGCCGTCGATCATGAGAATATCGGCTTCTTCGATCGCACGAATCTTCGCGGCGTCCAGCTGAACGGAGGGAAGATTTCCCCGATTCAGCAGACAGGTGCGGGATCCGGTGGCGCTGTTTAAAAGGACGAGAGAAGAGAATGATTCCCTTCCCGGGATCCGATCGATATTGTCGACCGATACCCCATATTTGATAAAATCATCATACAGGAATCGTCCGCCTTCATCGTCGGTAAGAACACCGATCCAGGAAGATTTCGCGCCGAGCCGGGCGGCGGCAACAAGTCCTGTCGCACAGGGGCCGCCTCCGCTTTTCAGCACACGATCCGCATAGATCTTGGTATCCTCTTTCGGATATTCCGGCATGATCATCAGGGTATCGAAGACGTTTGCCCCGATCCCTGTAATTATCCCGCTCATACTTTTCCTTCCGCGTCCAGCAATCGGATCTTTTCCATTGCGAACTTCTTCACGTTTTCAATCGCGTCCCGCATGAAGATATCAACGGCAACAAGATCGCGCGAGGTTTCAAAGACCTTGTCCAAAAACGAATAGCAGATATCGGTTCCGAAATTGACCTTGCGGATCCCCGCCTGAATCGATTCGCGAACCTGATCGTCCGGGATCCCGCTTCCTCCATGAAGAACGAGCGGAGTATCGGTTGCCGCGTGAATATCGGCGATTCGCTGAACGTCGACGTGCGGCGCTTTTTTGTACCGGCCGTGTGCGGTTCCGACAAGAATCGCAAGCGCGGCGACTTTCGTTTCCGCCGCGAATCGAACGGCTTCATCCACTTTCGTGTACTCCGCCATTTCGCTTTCTTTCGTTGTTCCAATATGTCCGAGCTCACCTTCAACAGGAACACCGACATAATCGCAGATCTCGGCATATCGTTTTGTCGCCGCGATATTTTCTTCCAGTGGAAGAGCGGAGCAATCGACCATGATCCCGGTGCATCCGTATCGAAGAGCGCGCTGGACTTCCATCTCGCCCGCCCCGTGATCCAAATGAAAACAGACGGGAACAGAGACCTTTTCCGCTCCTTTCAATACGGAAGGAGCGAGATAAAAAGCCGCTCCGGACGCGAAAAGCCGCGAATACGACTGGACGATCACCGGCGCGCGAAGTTCTTCCGCCGCCTGAAAGATCCCCATCGCCGTTTCCATATTATAAACATTAAACGCCGGAACCGCGAATTTCTTCGATTCCGCGATCTTTAAAACTTCATTCAGATTTACAAGCATTTCAATACCGCCTCTTCGATCGACATGATCTCAATATCTTTTGGTTTATTTTGTTTTAACAGCACATATTCCGACGGACAGGCCGTGATCACGGTTTTTACGCTTTCCGCCCGGGCCTGATCCCAGCGGTTTTTCGCAACCAGCGCCATTACATCGGGCATGTATTCATTCATCAAAAGATCTCCTGCAAGAACAGTGTCTTTGCCGTTGAGCATGAAATCCTTGACTTTTCCGCAAGCCGCGAGAATTTTTCGGGCCGGAGCCGTCTCTTCAAGATCGCGCGCCAAGGCGGGCGGATCCTGGAACGTAAAGGTGTCGGATCCCTTCTTCGGTTTTAAATGCCCGTCTTTGATCAAATCGGCAATAAACGATGTAAACGTTTTGACTTTTGCCTTCAGACCGCATTTCCATTCCTTGTATTCCCGAAGAAAGACTTTCGCGTCGTGCGGATCATAAACGACGACCGTTTTGTACGCGTTCAGTGTTTCCGCCGTTTTTTTCATCTGCTCCGCGGTTTCGTCCGCCGCTCCGGCGAGGAAATAAAGATCGGATCCGCTGTTCGGTTCATCGGCCAAAACGGTAAAATCGATCTTTGCCTTCTTCAGAAGTTCGATTGCGGCCAGCGCGGTTTTCGGACTTTTGTAAAGGGCGTTTCCGCCGAGGAAAAGAAGCGTTTCCGATTCCTTCGACTGGGATTTGATCGCTTTGGCAAGTTCCGCATCGATCTGGGATTTTCCGAAGACGTTTCCTTTCTTTTCGATTCGATCGACCAGTTTGGCGATATATTCCGGCATGATTCCTTCCAGAGCACCCTGAAGACGAACCTCCAGCGTGAACTGTACGGGATCCCATCCGGTCGCGCATTCTCTTGTGCACGCGCCGCAAAGAGAACATTCGTAAACATTGTCGATCACTTCCCGAAGATCCTCGACATTGCGAACAACCATGGAAAGAGCCAATGCCCGCGCACGGGATGTATTTCTTTCCTGTCCGGTCGCGTTCCCGATCGGGCATATATGGCGGCACATCCAGCAAAAACGGCAAGCGTCAACGGTTTCTCTGCTTTTTTGTGTAAGTTGCATCTTGCGCCTCTCCTTATAATCCTAATTTAAAGGGATTCATGATCCCGTTCGGGTCAAGTTGTTTTTTCAGTCCTTCGAACACCTGCATCGCCGGGCCGTACTGCTCTTTCATCAAACGGCCGAGCTTGATCCCGACGCCGTGATGATCGTTCACAACACCTCCGTTGGCGATCGCCGTTCGAACACCGCAATTCCAGATCTGATTGTGCAGGCGAAGCGCTTCCATCGGATCCTGGGGAGGATTCTCCACGATGAACCGATCATAGATCATGCAGCCCCATTCATACCAATGGGAAAAATGCGCGATAAAACGGGCCATCGGGAAGTTCGATTCAATCGCTTTCTTCATTTCCCAATAGATCTTTTCGATCTTGTCGAACGGCGCGATGGTATCCATTGTTCCGAACATCCAGGGAAGATCCAGCGCATGGCCCGGATAGAAAAAGGTGATCTTTTCCTTCCACCATTTCTCGCCGTATTCGCTTCCGAGATCTTCCGCTCCGTATTTGGCGAAAGTCGAAAGCAGGATCTTTTCTTCAATTGCAACGATCTCGGCAAGTCCTTCAATCGCGACGTTCATGAAGGCCCCTTTCTTTTCGACGCCTACGATTTTTTTGATGATCGATCCGGTTTCCGCTTCATCATAAAGGCGCATTACCGAGGGCTTGATCTTTTGGAGCAGTTCTTTGCCCGCCTGGAACGCTTCGGTCATATTTTTAAA
This sequence comes from Planctomycetia bacterium, assembly GCA_030539035.1. Taxonomy (GTDB): domain Bacteria; phylum Planctomycetota; class Planctomycetia; order Pirellulales; family Thermoguttaceae; genus JAUNBG01. Next base: position 63,208 of record JAUNSU010000005.1, on the reverse strand, counting down.
GAGGAAACCGCGAAAACGCCGTTCTTCCGGCTGATTGTAGATCCGCATCTGCGCTTTGGTGATAATGCCGAGCGTTCCTTCAGATCCGATGAAGATCTGGTTCAGATCGGGACCCGCCGCGTGCTTCGGGGCAGGAGAGGTTTCTATGATATCGCCGTTCGGAAGAACCACTTCCATCTTGAGAACCATGTCGTCGATCTTTCCGTATTTCGTCGATACAACGCCGATTCCCCGATGCGCGAGAAAACCGCCGACGGTCGAACAGGTCAAGGAACTCGGATAGTGCATCGTCGCATATCCTTTTTCGTTCGCGGCCCATTCGATATGCTTGTAAATCGCTCCTGTTCCGCATTCAATATACATTGAATCCGTATTGACATCATGAATTTTATTCATTCGTTTGGTGTCCAGAACGATTCCTCCGCAGACGGGAAGAGCGCCGCCCTGTGTTCCCCCGCCGCCGCCCCACGCGGTTACCGGGATCTTGTAGTAGTTTGCAATTTTCAAAATGGCCGAGGTTTCTTTTGCGTCCTTGGGGGAAACGACAAAATCCGCCTCCGGCATTCGTTGACCCCGATCCGCGAAAACACGGGACAGCCAAAAATAATCGACGCTGTGCGTGAACCGGTCGATCGCCTGCGTTGAGCAATTTTCGCGGCCGACCGCGTCTTCCAGTTCGGAAAGAATCATCCCAAATAAAAAGTCGTTCATTGAATTTCCTCCAAAGGATCAAAGATCAGATCGGGTACAAATTTAGCGAATTCCCTGAGCGTTTCCGCATAGGATCCTTCGATCTCGCTCATGTGATGGATATAAGGACCTTCGATCAGCTTTCGCTCGACCGCGTCAAGATTTTTGAAACGGGCCCAAAGATAGGTTCCCTGGGTCAACGGCCCCTCCGCTGTTTCGAATTCTCCGCCGAGAAGATAATACTTCCCTTTTTCCGCCTGGAATCGGGCAATCGTGTATTTGCCGTCTTTCGCACAGAAGTCCGGTTTGTTCAAAAACAGTCTGGTCTTGCAGGTATCCTTGCGCAGCGATCCCGCGAAAACTCCGCAATGCCAAAGAAGTTCGACATCTTCTTTTTCCGGATGCCGCACAGTAAATTCTCCAAAGAAAGGAGGTCTTTTGCCCCGAACCGCACACGAAAGAAGCGCGGAAGTAATCGCTCCGTGAATGTCTGTTTCGCAAATCGCGATGTATCCCTGATCTGCGAGAATGCTCATCGAAAGACAGGGAAGAACTCCGATCAGATGGGTCATCGCGGTCCAGCATTCCGTTGCGATCACATCGCCCATATTGTCGGCCAGAATATCCTTGAAGAATTCGACAAATGCTCCCATCTTGGCAAGATCCGCTTCGGCAATATCGCTTACATCATACAGCTTTTTGATCTCGTCCACCTGTTTTTGAACAGCCTCTTTCTTTTCTTCAAGCAGAGCATTGAGCCGTTTTCCCGTTTCCGCGAGATTAACCGGAACGACATCGATTCCGAATTTTTCCGTCAATTCCAGCTCATTGGCCATTACGCATTTGAACGGCTTGACCCGGGATCCCACCTGAAGGATTCGCAGCTTCGCAAAGTTCTTGACCATACAGGCAACAGAAAGAAAACGCTGAAATCCTTCGCTGAACGCCGGATCTTCCACGTCGCAGTTTTTAATGAACGAAAACGGGACATTATACCGCTTGAGCTGCTTGCTGATCGAAAACAATCCGCATTGCGTATCGGTGTATCGGGTCCCGTTCTTTTCAATGATCCGGTCGCGCGGTCCCCAAAGAAGAACAGGAACCTTCATGAGCTGCGCGATCTTTCCCGCCGCTTCTTCGTTTCCGAAATTGCAGTTGATAATGAACATCGCGTCGACCTTCTGTTCTTTCAGATAGTCCGCGACCTTTTCGCAATCTTTTGTTTCAATCAAAAGACCTTCTTCATTCAGCCATTCCAGATCGACAAATTCGGTATCCGCGTCGGCAAAATGATCCTTGAGAAAGCGAATTGCCTTTTCCTTATTGGCAACAGCATAATCGGAATTGAAAATTCCGGTCCGCTTGGGTCCCGGAAGCCAGCGGCGTTCCGGAACAAGAGCAATTTTTAATTTATAGTTCAGCATACTCATTCACTCCATTTCCAAATTCCGGGGAGCGGAACAGAATTTTCATACAGGATATCTTCTTCATCGGGAACAACGGGCGGCTCGGTATCGGGCATCACAGGAGGATCCTGATTCAAATCAGCAACACCGCCGATCGGAAATTCCGGACGCCCCTTGGCAACCACTTCATCCCAGGTCAATTTCTGTCCGCTGTAAGCGGCGTATCGTCCGAAGGCCGCGGTAAAGCTGGATGTTGCTCCATACCACGCGTCGTTGTGTTTGATCCCTTCCCGAATAAATCGAACGGCTTCATTATGCTCCTGCTGGAACGGCTGGATCCGTTTCTTCGCGGCCGCGTCGAATCTCCAGAGTTCCTTGTTCGTTCCGCGTTCCTTGATCCATCCGCCGTCCCGGTTTTCACCGATCTCGCCGTATCCTTTGGTTCCTTCGAACTGCTCCGATACAAAAGCCCAGGTATTTCCCTGATGCCGCGATTGACTGTACATTTTGGATCCGTCCGGATAAGTGTATTCGATCGTGAAATGATCCCAGCGCTGTCCAGAATTGCGGAATCGCGGGAAAGTCCGGATCTGCCGTCCGCCCATTCCGACCGCACTGATCGGATGGCAAAGCGGATCTCCTTTTCCATGAACCCAGTTTGCAATATCGATATTGTGAACATGCTGTTCGTTGATATTATCGCCGCTGATCCAGACGAAATGATACCAGTTCCGCATCTGGAAGGCCATTTCGGTATCGTTTTCCATACGGGGACGTTCCCATGTATTTCCGCCGTTCCAGTAAACACGAGAGCAGATCAGATCGCCCATCAGTCCGCTTTTATATTTTTCCATCCATTCCAGATAGCGGTCTTCATAGTGCCGCTGAAGTCCGACGACAACGACGAGTCCTTTTTCATCGGCCAGCTTGTTGCTTTCCATCATCATCCGATATCCGGGCGCATCGATGCAGACCGGTTTTTCCATGAAGATGTTCTTTCCCTTTTCGACCGCATATTTATACTGGAGCGGACGAAAACCGGGGGTCGTTGCAAGGAGAATCTGATCACAGCTGTCGACCGCTTTTTTATAAGCGTCGAATCCGACAAAGACAGTATCCGGCGTTAAAGCGATTTTGTCCTTGTACTGAGGAGCTTCCTTGAGATCGTTCAGTGCATTGTAAGCGTTCTTCGCTTTGACGCCAATCGCATCGGCGATGGCCACAAGCTTCATGTTGTCGCCGACATTAAGCCGCTGCTGAACCGCTCCCATCCCGCGGTTTCCGCACCCGACCAGAGCGACTCTGATCAGATCCGATCCTTTCGCCTGAGCTCCGCGTGCAATGCTTAATCCCATGGAAAGTCCGGCTCCCGCTATCGCGGAGGTCTTCAAAAAATTTCTACGCTGCATCGATATTTTCCTTTCTTTCGCCTAAATCTGTTCTCAATACGATCACTGTCCCGGCCTTTCTAATCAGTTGAAAAGGCGTTTAACAGGGATCGAAACATGAATGAACATCAAATACTTACCCGCCCCGTTGCTTTTCAATTCGATCGCGGGTATAATTCAATCTCATGTGCAATTCTTTCATTGTATCATCATCGCAAAGGAAGCGCAACCTTTTTTTTGCGCGAACTTACCCTCTTTTTTCCGCAATATGAAAAAAAAACAAAAAAAGAATGAATCCCATTCCGCAGGGAAGGAAGGGACGCAGAAAAAAAGCGTCAATCTCCCGCCAAAGGAATTGAAAGTTCCCGGCCGGTGCCCGGAAATCGCGGTTGTTTTCGACCTCGCGGTGGAACCTGCCCGAGGAATCTTGCGCGGTTTTATGCAGTATATTCGCCTTAATAATCCCTGGAATGTAAATTTTATCTCGAAAACTGCGAGCGAAATCGATCCATCCTCTCTGAAAAACTGGAATGGGGATGCCATTCTTGCCCATGTCCCCGATGAAAAAACTTTTCAGGAGATTCTTTCCAAAAATCGGCCCACCGTTGCTCTCGCAAAGGTCGATCGAAAAGAATTAGACAACGATAATGCAGAAATTGAAACGAAAATAAAGTGCAAATCCAAAAAAAGCGGTGGAAAAACCCGCGCCGATCTAGTTTTTATCCGCTGTGATAATGATGCGGTTGCCCGGATGGCCGCCTCCTTCTTTTTGGAAAGGAATTTTGTTCATTTTGCCTATGTCCCTTATTCTCGTGAAGTCTGCTGGTGCACGGAACGGCAATTGGCCTTTGAAAAGTATTTATCCGACTCCGGTTTTCCCCTCTATATATTTAAGGCGGGAAATCAGGAAGGATCCGACTGGTTTACCCAAAGAGATCGAATGCGGGATTGGCTTCTGGATCTTCCGAAGCCGGTTGCCGTTTTGGCGGCAAATGATTTTCGCGGGCGCCAAGTTCTTGAAGTTTGCCAACGGGCCGGGATTCCAGTCCCTTATCAGGTCGCCGTTCTGGGCGTTGACAACGATCACCCGATCTGTGAATTGAGTTATCCTTCCCTTTCCAGTATCGCGGTCGATTGGGAAAAAGCCGGATTTATGTCCGCCGAAGCCCTGAATCTTCTGATGAGGGGAGAGATTCCCCCGACCCGGCTTTACGGTCCAACTCGAATTGTCTCTCGAAATTCCACCGAACATCTTCAGATCTCCGATCCCCTTGTCGTTCGGATTCTGGAAATGATTCGGTTTAACAAGGGAGAAAATCTCCGCGTTGCCGATATTTTGAAATCGATTCATGTTTCCGAACGAAGCGCACAGGAACGATTTAAAAAAGCGATGGGCCATTCCATCATGGAAGAGATCAAAAAAACCAGAATGAAAAATGTTTGCGAACTGATCGAGGAAACGGAAATTCCGTTCCATGAGATCTCAAAGTCGTTCGGATTTGAAAATCCCAACCATTTGGGCCAACTCTTCAAAAAAGAGTTCGGAATGACCATGAGTGAATACAGGCGGCGCAAACAGGGATCGTAAAAATGTTTCCTTTTTTCTTCAACATTAACCATAAAACGATTGATCAAATTTTGACATGAAAACTTCATTTTCCCCTGTATTTCTCGATATCATGGATCGTGCGGAAAACGGTGAATTACTGAATAAAGAGGACTTGATTCACCTCCTTGATTATCATGAGATCTCACCGGAAGCGGATTCCATACGAAGCGCCGCCAATCAAATCGCCCGAAAACGATTCCAAAATCGCGGTGTGATCCTGGGACAAATCGGATACGAAACCGTCCCTTGCCCCGGCAATTGTCAATTCTGTTCCTTTGCGAAAGATTATACCGCTTTCGCGGAACATCATCCCGCTCCATCGGATATCGCCGAACTTGCAAAAACTTTTTTGCGGCATAAAAGCCTGTTCGCCCTGTTCCTCATGGGGATGCACCATTTTAATTTCGAAAAACTGCTTCGAATCATCGATGCGATTAAACCGATCTTTCCCGATACAGTGAAGCTGGTTGTCAATATCGGTGATTTTACCCGATCTCAAGCGGAAGAACTGCGCGCCGCAGGCGTTTCCGGCGCCTATCATGTTCTTCGCCTGCGGGAAGGATCCGATACCGATCTTGATCCGGCTGCCCGTCTGAACACAATTAAAGATCTTCGTGAGGCCGGGCTGGAATGGTATTACTGCTGTGAACCGATCGGACCGGAACATTCTTCCGAAGAACTCGCCGATCAAATCCTGATCGGACGGGAATTCGAAGCCTTCCAGCATGCCGCAATGCGAAGAGTAATGCTTCCGAACAGTCCTCTTGCCGGTAAGGGAATCATTTCGGAATGGCGCCTCGCGCAAATCGTCGCCGCCGTCGTTCTCGGAATGAACGGGAATCGTGCTCTTCGATCCATCGCTGTTCATGAACCGAATTCACTCGGACTTTGCTCCGGCGCTAATGCCGTTTATGCGGAAACCGGCGCCAATCCCCGCGATCTCATTGAGCAAACTCAAAAGAGCCGGGGACTTTCCGTTCACGATTGCGAAAATATGCTCTGGGAGTGCGGCTTTACCGCCGTAAACAACGGATGCTTTCATCCTGTTCCGTTGACAATGTAAAAGGAAGCAGGATTCTCCGGACCGTGATGAAAAGCGCCGCATTGTATCGTTCCAATTGTATTCCAACATCTTACCCTTGGTTTAAAGGCAATTTCATGAAAAATAATCATTTGTCCCTTTGGTGCGGTCCGCTTGTTCTGTTTCTTTTGCTGGCCCTTTCCGCAAACGCTTATGATCGGTTTGAAGTGAAAAAGACCGGCGGGGTTCCAACCATTGCTTTCGATGGAAAACCGGTTCGGCATCGGATCTTTTTCGGAATTCCCGGTTCCGCTCCGATCCATCTCCCCGCATCCAAGGATTTTCATCAGTATGAATTTGAATTTACCGCCAAGGATGATGCGAACCAGCTCGGGACTTTTCATTTTCGCTTCGGACGCTTGCCGGGCGATATCGTGATCGATAATTTCTCTATCCAGGAAAAGGATACCGGAAAATATGCCGCGGGCCCCTATTCTTTCGAAAAAGAAAGCGATTTCACCGATCATTGGAAATTCTGGCATGATCAATACAAAGGAACGGTAATCGCGGCCCTTGGCGTCGAAAAGAATGCCGGTGAAAACGGTTCAGGAGGACTCGCCGTTCATATCCAAAATACTCCTGTGAATCTTCCGGTCGATTTTCATATCTATCATAAATGGAATCTCGATTTTCAAAAAGGAAAAACCTATACGGTCCGATATTCCATTCGATCTTCTGTTCCCAATCGGAAAGTTCAGATGGGCATTTACCGCGCCGGAAATCCCCACATTATGATCGGATATTGCGGAAGCGCATTGGAAGATCAGGTCAAATTGGCGGCCAAATCCGGGGTCCATCTCGTCTCTTTCATGTTTCCTCAAAAAACCTGGATGAAAGAAGACGGATCTTACGATTGGTCCATCATCGATTCCATTTGCGACAGTATTCTCCGCGCAAATCCAAAAGCCCTGATCATTCCCCGTCCCAAAGTCGACGCCGAAAAATGGTGGCTTGACGCCAATCCCGATGAGAGAATCGTCTGGAAAAATGATTCCGGGAACAATATGCCGCTTGGAAAAGATTGGGCCAGCGTCTCTTCCAAAAAATATCGAAAAGCCGCTTGCGAAGTCCTCGAAAAAACCATTGATCATCTCGAAAAGAAATACGGATCGTCCATCGCGGGATATCATCCGGCCGGACAAAATTCCCAGGAATGGTTCACACCCAATACATGGACAAAAGGATATTCCGGCTTTGCTTCCGTCGATCGAATCGCCTTTCGCGAATGGCTCGCAAAGAAATACCAGTCGGACCAGAATCTGAGAAAAGCCTGGAACGATTCGTCCGTCTGTTTGGCGGCCGCGGAAGTTCCTTCTCCCGAAGAACGCGATGCGTCCATGTCCGTTCCGTATATTCAAGATCAGATACTGATCGACTTCAACGAATTTATTCAATGCGAAATGACCGATACAATCCTTGCTCTCGCGAAAACCGCCCGAAAAGCAACGAACGGTAAAAAACTGATCTATTTCTTCTATGGATATTCTTACGAATTTTCGAGTGTTCAGAAAGGACCCGCCGCAAGTGCCCACTATTCCCTGCGCCGGATCCTCGACTCGCCTGATATTGATGTGATCTGTTCGCCAATCTCCTATTTTGATCGACAGCCCGGCGGAGGATGCTGCTGTATGCTGACCGCAGAAAGTATCGAAGCGGCCGGAAAGATCTATCTTTATGAAGATGATACCCGTACTCCGCTTGCGCAGGGAAGTACCGCTCCCGGACATGAAAGCGGATCCGATTCGATCGAAGAGACCCAGCATCTTCTTCTTCGTAATACCGGACAGTCCGCCATTCGCAACTTCGGAACCTGGTGGATGGATCTCGGCGCCGCCGGATGGTTCAATTCTCCGGATCTCTGGAAAATGATGGATGCCCTGGAACCCATGGATCAATGGTTTCTCGATCATCCGACCGTATACCGTCCTGAAGTCGGTGTCTTTATCGATGAACATTCCGTTCTGAAGATCTCTTCCGGAAAGTATTCCGGAAAAATGATCGGACAGACTCGCAAGCCTCTCAACCGGCTCGGAGCTCCTTACGGGCAATATCTGCTCGACGATCTTCTTTCCGGCCGCGTTCCCGCTCCGAAATTGTGTCTGATCCTTAATCCTCAAGGACTTGATCCCGAAATCAAAAAACAGGTTGAAGAGAAAACGAAAAACTCCGTTCTCCTTTGGGTCGATCTCCAGGGAACAAATGTTGAAGAAATTCGGTCCGCGGCGCAAAAAGCCGATGTTCATCTCTATACGAAAGAGAATTGCAATGTATGGGCAAACGGTCCCTTCGTTCTTCTCCATGCTCCCGGGAACGGTCCGGTCCATTTTCAATCGCCAACAGGCAAAAAATCCGTTTTCGATTATCTTACCGGAGAGAAATTATCCGATTCCGGATTCTGGACTTTCTCCATGAAAAAAGGAGAAACACGAATTCTCCGCATAGAATCGTCCATTCCAAATAGAGAAGATTTATAATTATTGCAAAGGGAAATCGAAAATGTCAATAAACGATCAAAATGAAAATGAGAACTTCGGTTCTTTGAAAGAACTTGCGCAGGATCTTTCCGAAGAGGAGGAAGATCAATCGTATATTATTGTCGATGGAGTCAAATACGTTCGAGCGGAGGAGAAAAAGCCAACTGCGCTCGAAGATCTCGAAGAGACCGAACGATTTCGATCCGTTCCTCTCGCACCGCGAAAAGTTCATCTGTCCGCAAAAATGAATCTCCTTTTACGGAATTCTGCCGCCTCGGGATTCGGGGCGCTCTTCTTCATTTGCGCCTTGTTCTTTCTGATCGTTTTTATAAAATCAACCGGATTCAGTTTTCTCTTACTGCGATACGATATGGGCAAATGGCATTCCTCTGATCTTCCTTGCAAATTGATCTCAAGTGATTCGGCCCGATTCAAGATTAATGAATCCAAGGTCTATCGCCATCGCATATCCATTCAAAAGCCCGATGGAAGAACGGTCGAATTTGTTTGCCATTCCTTCCGTCAACTTGAAAAATCCGCCCTTCCGCGTCTTTGGCAGTCGAATTCAAACGCAAATGTTTACAAACTGCAGGGAACCTCCCTCAATGTTCTTGATCCTCATAATGCGCTCTTTTTCTTGGGATTTCTTTCCATTTTTCTGCTCGTCGGTTTTCTGTTGGCATTCGCAGGTGTTCCCCGTGCAATACGCAGAATCGCACTGCTGAAAAACGGATCCGTTCATAAAGCCGTTCCAATAGACATCAAAGACAGTTCCGTACGCGTCAATCATAGGACGGTTCAAAAAATTACATACGTCTTTTTGGATAAGGACGGGAAAAAACAGCAAAAAACCGCCAACGCCTGCGATTGGGAAAAACTTGCCGATGAACCTTACGAAATTCTCTTTTGTTCGAGATCAAATCTAAAGCATTCCGTTCTTTTTGACGAGCTTCCAAAAGGAATGAAAATGGATTATTCAAAAGGATTCACCGCATCGTATTCCTTCCTCTGGATCGCTTTCCTTGATCTTGTCTGCCTCGCGGAGATCATCGTGATTTTAAGTTTCTGATCCCGAGCGGGATTATTCGTTAATTCAAAATCTTTCCAATGAAAATGGAATGGACATAAATGGAAAATATATTCATCGATTGGAAAACGACTTCATTTCTCGCGGATACTGCCGATATCCTGATCCGCCGATTTCTTCAAGGCCGCGATTTGAACATGCGCGGACTTCTTCTTGTTCTTCCCAATGGAAGAGCCCGAAGCCGGCTTGAACTGATTCTTGTTCAAAAAGTCGAAGATCTGATCCGGCAAAAAATCATCGCGAGCGACTGGTACCCACCCGAACTGATCACACTGGCCCACTTTCCCGAAAAACTCTATCCGATCAAGTCGCCCGCCGCAAAAACCATGTCCCAGATCTTTGCCTGGAGCAAAGTCCTGCGGAAAATGGCGGCTGATCATCCCGAAAGACTCTCCGCATTGCTGCCGAACGGACTTCCAAAAGATGATTTTTCTCTCCTTTCGATCTCAAAAAAAATCGCGGACATACATTGTGAACTTGCAGCGGAAAACTCCGGATTCGATAAAGTCGTCGATCTGATCACGGTTCCCGAAGAAAAGAATCGCTGGAATACGCTTCTTGAACTTCAGAACAACTATCTTGCTCTCCTTGATCAATTAAAACAATGGGACATTCAAACCGCACGGATCTTTGCCCTTAAATTCCATGAATGCCGAACGGATAAAGAGATCTATGTGATCGGCGCTTCGGATCTGAACAAAGTCCAAAAAGAAATGCTCCATGCGATCAAAGATCACGTTCATATCATGATTTGTGCGCCGGAATCCGAAAGGAATGGATTCGACGCATTCGGGACACTGGTCCCGGACTATTGGAATAATAAAGTGATCCCGATTTCGGACGAACAGATCATACAGACCGATAAACCGGAAGATCAGGCCGATCAGATCATGGATTACCTGGCTGCGTTTTTGGACAAATGTCCTGGACATATTGCCGATGCCTGTTCCGTCTGCGTTCCCGACAGCGAGATCCTTCCTTCTTTGATCCAGAAAATGGAATCGAAGAATATTCCGTATCACGTTTCCGCAGGAACTCCCCTTTTTCGGAATCGTGTTTATTCCCTTATTGCTCTTATCGCCAAGTATCAGAAGAATTTCCGCTTTTCAGATCTTGCCGATCTTGTCCGGCATCCGGATATGGAACGATATTTGATCCGAAAGTTGAATGAAGCAGGAGATGAAATTTCGTATGCAAACTGGATCACCGATTTCGATCACCTTCAAAATTATTTGATTCTGGATCGGGTTGATCCCAAATGGAGCGATACTTATATTCCGAAAAATATTGATACTGAAAAGATAAAAAAAGTAATCGCGCTGATCGACGATCTTCTGATCCCTTTTCGGCAAAATGAGGAAAAAGGAATTCATTCGGAACAAAGAAATATTTCCGGTATTCAATCGGATTCCGAAGATTCGGATGAAATGGAAAAGATCGATTCCATATTGAAAAAAATCCCGCAGATCCGATGGCGATGCTTCGAAAAGAGCCAAACCTTGAAACAGTGGTGTCCCGATCTTTCGCAGCTGATCTGCACTCTCTATCCCGATTCGGATGATCCCGATTCGAATGATCCCGACCCGCTTTCGGCGGAGCAGATCAATGCAGGGATCGTTCAGATCAACGATTGTCTTTCCCGATTCGCGGAGATTCCGGATGCGCTTCAGATCTCCGTTTCCGCTTCCTTTGCCTTTAATCTTCTGATCAAGGAGTTGGGGACTCTTACCATTACGTCCCGAAATCCGGACAATGCGGTTCCTCTGGTCGGCTGGCTGGAGCTTCTCCTCGATGATCGTCCTTATTTGATCATTTCCGGAATGAACGAAGGGATTATCCCCACGGCGATCTCCGACGATCCTTTTCTTCCGAATTCTTTAAGGCAGCAGTTGGATCTTCCCGACAACAGAAGGAGATTTGCGCGTGATGTATGGGCAATGTCCGCCCTTCATGCTTCTCATCCCCTGCTGAAAATCGTTTTCGGGCGGCATTCACTGGAAGGAGATCCGCACCAGCCCGGCCGTCTTCTCTTTATGTGCGATACGAAAACGATCGTCGACAGGGTTTGTCGATTTTTCGGCGATCAGAAAGAGATCAAAGCGGATAAAATTTCGAATCGGATCTCCGGGAATTCGTCGGAATTTGCGCCGCCTGTCCTTCATCCGAAAGGGGATCCGCCAAAAGAGTACAAGGTAACGGCCTTTAAAGATTTTCTCTCTTCTCCTTACATTTATTTCCTGAAGCATTATTATAAGCTGGACGCGATTTCGGATGGATCATCCGAACTGGATCCGCTCGCATTTGGAAATATTGTTCACGATGTTTTGAGTTCTTTTGCATCGCGGCGGGAGATGAGAGAGGAAACCGATCCGGATCGTTTGTTGGCTCATCTTTCCGCACTGTTGGACAGCGGTTTGAAGAAACGATTTTCCGAATACACGTCTCCGATTGTCCCGATCCAGATCGAACTGATCCGGCGAAGACTGGCCGCTTTTGCGCAATGGCAAACGCAGTGGCTTGGTTTTGGAAACCGAATCATGTATGCGGAAGCGTATTCAAAAGATCCTGTATTATTGAATGTGGACGGCGATCCCGTTGTTCTGCGCGGACGGATTGACCGGATTGATTTTAATGAGAGAACAGGCGACTGGCATATTTTCGATTACAAGACCTTTGATGCGGTGAACAAATCCGATCATAAAGTGGACAAGGATCATCGAAAAAGAATCGGAATACGGCGAAGTCCGATTCAGGTTTTGTGTGAAAATTATTTTCCCGGTGTATCGCTTAATCAAAGCGGACAAGCCAATTACGAATGGACGAATTTGCAGCTTCCGCTTTATCGGCATATATTTGCGAAAATTCTGGAACAGGATCATCTTTCGTGTCCGGACGAATCCAGGATAAAGCTCGGGTATATCATTTTACCGAAGAGCGAAGAAACCTTTGTTGATTTGGGAGAATGGAGTTCTGATGATCTTAAACAAGCCGACGAATATGCGTATTATGTAATTCGGATGATTCGAAAGATGTGGAATCAGAAAGAGGGTATTCCGTTTGACGCGAGTACACATCCTTCTTCGCCGGGAAATTTTTACAAAGAGTTCACGTTTGTGAATTGAGCGGCAGTGAACGGGACGGATTCAACATTGCCCGGGACAAAGGGAGCAAACGGATCCTTCGTTTGCGCATAAAGGAAGATCCTTTGCGCAAAACTGCATTGACAATCCGGATGGAATCCGGTAATGTAAAAGTCTGTCGTGAAAAAAGAACAATAAGAATCCGATCGCAATCCGATGTTAAACGAAATTTTTCGCCCATGAACAACCATTTACCTGTCGGTATAAAGGAGCTATTATGAAAAGATCTGCTGTATTTCTTTTGAGTCTTCTCGTTTTCTCAATACTCGCCGGATCCCTTTCCGCGAAAGAACTTCGGATTCTCAAACCGGACCGACGGGGCGCCGCTTACGATATCGCCGCTGCCGAATTTCAAAAGTATTATGAACAGGTCTGCGGTAAAAAGCTGGAGATCACAACCCAATTCAACGACGAGGACGATTATATCATTATCGGCGGAGATATGGTCAATCGGTTCGTTCGCAAACTGGTGGAAGACAAGGTTCTTTCCGACTTTTCGATCGGGATCGATTCCGATCAGTATCGTCTTCTCTCCATCTCGAATAAAGGACGCGATTATCTTCTTTTAGCCGGCGGACGGGGCCGATCGACCCTTTACGCCGTCTATGAATTTTTCGAGCTGCGCTGCGGCTGCCGATGGTTCTGGGACGGTGATGTCGTTCCGCAAAAAGATGCGATCGATCTTTCCGGACTCGACTTGACGATCAAGCCGAAATTTGAGTATCGGGGGATCCGGTATTTTGCCCATCGCGGACTTCATCGATTTCAGGCAGAACATTGGAGTATGAACGATTGGAAAAAAGAGATCGACTGGTGTGTCAAAAAACGGCTCAATCTGATCATGCTCCGAATCGGACAGGATGATCTCTTTCAAAAAGCGTTTCCCGATGTTGTTTCTTATCCGGATCCTTCAAAACCGCAGGCGGGAATGGGCCCGGGATACGGAAACCGGAATCTCTTCTGGTCGCTTCAATACCGCGGAAAACTCCGAAAACAGATCATGGACTACGCCTTTGACCGGGAACTGATGCACCCTGAAGATTTTGGAACGATGACCCATTGGTATTCGCCCACTCCGCAGGAATTCCTTGATAAGGTTCAACCGGAATTCACTCCTCAGGTCAGCGGATACGGATTAAAAACGGAACAGGTCTGGGATATCCGATACGATCGGAATCTGGACAATTACTGGAAGATCACAAAAGCATCGATCGATCATTACGGCAAGCCGGAGATCTTTCATACGATCGGATTCGCGGAACGAATGGTCTATAAAAATCGCGAAGACAATTTCAAAATGAAAGTCTATTTTTATCGCAGAATGTTGGAAAAAGTCCGTGCGGAATATCCGAACGCGCCGATCCTGCTTGCCGGCTGGGATTTCTACGGATGGTGGACCGAAGAAGAACTTCAAAAATTGTTCGAACAGCTGAATCCGAAAAATACCATTATTCTCGACTACACCATGGATCTGATCGGGGACGGAATGACGAAGTTCGGAAGGGATCTTTCCCAAATGGGAATCATTGGCAAATTCCCTTATATCGCCGGTCTGTTTTTGGCTTATGAAAGTGCTCTCGATATTCGGGGCCGATACGAATACTTCCAAAAGAATCAGGAAAAGATCTTTAACGATTCTTTCTGCAAAGGTCTGGTTTTATGGCCGGAGAGTTCTCATACGGATATCTTTATGCTGAACTATTTTACGGAAAACGCCTGGAAGCCGGGCAAAGCGGCGCCCGACGAACTTCTGCGGGAATTCTGCCGGGATCGATACGGAAAACAGGCAGACGCGTTTTATACGATCTGGAAGGAGATCATTCCTCCTTCGCAAATCCTCTCCGCCGCCTGGAATTTCTGGACCGCTCTGGTTCGTTCGAAAACCCCTTGGGACGCAACCGCCGCATGGAAAACGGAATATATTCAAAAGGCAAAAGTCCTGAAAGAAACACCGATCGTTTTTGATCAGCTGAAGCGGCAGAAATGGCCGAATGAATTCATTCGCCGCGATTCGTTTGATTTGGCCCGTACTTTGGCCGACCGCTTCCTGATCCTTGGCCGATCACGCGTCCTTTATGATATGAACCTTTGGCGGGAAGGAAAACTCGATAAAAGTGAAGCGCAAAAAAGTATCGATGCTTTTGTTCAAATGGCCGAGGCAATGAAAGATCTGCTCGCGATGCACGACGATTATTCGATGAACGCGACCTTGAACCGAATGAATGCCGTAGAGCCGATTCGGAATCCCGAATTTTCGAAAGTTCTGATCGACAACGCATCGAATGGATACTGCATGTCGCATCAATATGAACTGATGGCATACTGGTACTTGCCCGCAATCCGATTTATGGGCCAATGGGCCAAAGATTCACTTGACGCGAATCGCAAAGGGGGATTTGTCAAAGCAAAAGATCTCGTGAAAAAGGAAAGCGGCGTACTCTTGCAAAAAGTAAAGGAGACCCCGCTTTCCGAAATGGCCCCGAAGACTCCGCGCGATCACCGGAGCTTTGAAAACGTAATGGATCGAATGGCCCAGGCCGCCAAAACACTCGTTCGGGAATAATAGCGGATTCAATTTTGTGAAGGGGATTTTTATCTGCTATCTCGCACACTCGATCAGCAAAAATTCACAAGGTGAAATCCGAAAGGATAACGTATCCGGATTTAAAATCGTTTCCGTATACTGAACCGGCCGATTCTCTTTTGTATTAAAACTGCTGATTTCCGGTCCTTTGATCCGATGGCACTTCACCGGATGAAATCCTTTCGGCAAATGAAGATCGACGACACCGTCTTTCGCGGCGGATCGATTGATCAGGACAATGTTCATCTGATCCGGTTCTTTTAAAGCCGCGGCGCAGTCGATGTATGTCAACTTTCGATCTTTCAGGCTGATCTCGGAACAGTCCCCTTCGATGAAAAGGGAAAGATCGGAAGCGGATACTCCCGGCCCCAGCACTTCAGCGTCGAGCCTGCGTCCGATCATTTTTTGACGGTAAAGCTGAAAGAGTGGATAAAGAACCGTCGGATAAACTTCATGATCGCCTTCGGTTCGAACGATTCCATGTCCGTTGACCGGAAAGATATAATTGCCCATCCCGACGACAGGGGTCAGTCGGATAAAGCTGTTGAGCGTTCCCGCAATCACGGCGATATCAAGAAGGCGTCTTGGATCATGCCGCGTAAAAACCGGTTTTTTCTTTCCCTCTTTCTGAACAAGGTGCCGATTGTTCCATTCATCCACCGCGATTCGAATCGGCCGGTCTTGCCGTTGATATTTTTCATTGTACTTATTGACAACAGGGACGATCTTCTTCAAATGCTCTTCCGTTTTTGCCGGCGCAAACGTACTGGATTCCGGAGAAGCGATTCTTCCATTTTCGACGCGTGAGGTAACGTAATAATGCTGCGTGATCCAATCGATACTCTTTCCGCACTGATCCAATACAATCTCATCCCAGCCGCATGAATTTCCGACACCCAGCAGTTGGATCTGCGGATATTTTTCCCGAATCGCGGCCGCCCATCGATTAAACCGGTCGGCATATTGCTCCGGAGTCGATTGAACGCCGCGTCCAAAATGCCCCCAATCTTCATTGCCGATCGCCCAGAACAGAACATTGTAAGGTTCCGGATGTCCGTTTTGCGCGCGCTTTTTTCCGTAAGGAGAAGAGATCGGACCGTTCACGTATTCGATCCAGTTCAAAGCCTGTTCGAGCGATCCGCCGATCTTGGGATCCGGATGAGGGTTGGCGTTAAAATTGATGTAGGGAACAGTTCCGACACGTTGACACCAGGCAAGGAATTCATCGGTTCCAAACTGGTGATTTTCGGCCTTTCCCCAATGGAAGACAGGAACAACAGGCCTTTGATCTTTCGGACCAATTCCCCGTTCCCACTGATATTCCAGGACAAATGTTCCGCCCGGCCAACGAACGATCGGCATATTCAGAGATTTTAATATCGCGTCAACATGCGGTCGAATGGAACCGTCGGATCCGACGGCACCATCATAGATCACACGATCTGAACAGTCTTCCAGCATTTGCCCATAAATCATCGGATCAATGCGATCTTCCCGATTCGGAACGGTGATCCGGACTTCCGTCTTCTTCAAATCATCCAATCCAGCCTCTGCTCCGGAACAGAGAACAATATTGAAAAATGTTGAAAGAATGATTCCCAATCCGATAGTGAGATTCTTTTTCATTTTCATTCGTTCATTCGTTTTGATTCGATCAATAAAGCTGGAACAGGACCGGGATAATCTTCATTGCGTGAAGCGCTTCGATCAGTTCAAACAGACCGACGATCCAGAAGAACCAGAGAAGATCGAACAGGGCCCGTCGAAGAACCTTGGTATTGACCTCATAAGATTCGGGTTCATTCCCATTGAGCAGGGACCATCGGGGAAAAAAACAGGGAACCCGGCTTTTATACTGTCGAAAATCGTCCCCGAACAAATCTTCCAGACGCCGCTCTTCCGCACGAATAATATAAGGATAGTAGATCGCAAAAGAAAGGATTATGAACAGGGGAATTGCAATGGTTTCCGTCCCGAACCCGATCCCGGTTGCCGCAAGAAAGCTGAAAAAATAGAGCGGATTCCGGCTCATTGCGTAAGGGCCTTTTTGAACAAGCACGTGATCTTTTCGCCCGGAAATAAAAACGGCGCACCACGCCCGGCCGAGTGATCCGAGTCCGATCAGAAGACAGGCAGTCAAAAAGAGAGATTCCTCAACAAGGGGATGATCCTCCCACGCGGATCGGGACAAAAAAATCACACAAGCCAGCCCGAACCCAAACATCCAAGTCATCCTGGTTCTCAACTTTTCCCTAAGTTCTCTTGCCATTCGAAATTCCTGTTCTTTGGCCAAATGATGATATTTTATTCCAATTCAAACTGTAAATAACCGATTTTGAAACCACGGATTTCACTGATTTTCACGGATATTTTTTTGGTAAAAACACGTTTTCATCAAAAATATCAGTCCCGAATCTTGTATTGATTTCATCCGTGTTTATCCGTGTCATCCGTGGTTCCAAACAAAAAAATTTTTACAGTATGAGTATTCCAACAAACCCAGTCCTTCATTATATCCATGTTCGTTTATGATACAAGGGCAGAAATCCGGGTTGACCATGGATCTGTTTAAAACACGTTTGCCGGTAATGGAATCGACTTATCTCCGGATGAAATCTCGATCCTTTAATCATCCAATTCTTCCGGATAAGCAATCAGATTGGTTTCATTAAAACCAAGCGCATGCCGCTGCCACCAATTATCATGGGAAAAAGGCATTTCGAAAATCATACTTGAGGAAAGCCTCCGGCACATGAACTTATATCCTGCGTTTAAAGATTCTATAAAAGGCTTTGTTTCAAAAAATTCCTGAGGATTATGATAAATGGAAATACATAATACCGGCCGCTGGCTTCGAATCGTATTCACCGATCCTTTCATAATTTCAAGTTCAGGTCCTTCCACATCAAGGCGTATAAATCCCGTATTCAGACCATGTTCCGATACAAAATCGTCAATGGAGTAAAATTGAATACTGTTCTCTGAATGATTATCGTTTAATTCTTCCGCGGTAATCGCGCCGTAAATGTTTGCACCTAAACCGCTGTTCTCCTGAAATAAACATCGTTGCGTCTTTTCCGCAAGACCAGCCTTGAGCAATTCGTATTTCTCCGCCGGAACCCGATTCATTCTCATGGTCTGCTTGTAATACAGGCTGTTTTCCTCGGAAATTTCGAAAGACCACACCTTTTTCGGATTATGTTCAAGATAGATCAGAGCGGAATCTCCAATATAAGCGCCGCCGTCAATAAAATCTTTGCCTTCGATATATTTTTTTGCCTTTTCGGAAAGAAGGGCAATTCCGCAATGATTCGCGAAGACTTCCATGGAATGAGCAAAAATCGGCAGAGGATATTTTCTCTTGTATTCCGGCAGCATTCGGATAAACTGTTTGTTCGCCTCTTTTTCCTCTTCGCATAAATAATAATCCGGATCGACATAAGTTCTGGTATTTTTCACACAGGAATCCCACCAATCCGGACTGTATTTCATCCGTTCCAACGCCAAATCGAGTTCCTTTAAAGAAATCGAATCCAATCCTCTTCTCAGCACGGCGATCCTTTCAGGCATATTCTCGTTCATCAAATAGTCTTTAAAATTTCCGCCCAGATTCTTATGAAGCCCAAGATCGGCGCCGCAATGAAAGAATAAATTTAAAAGCCGGGTTCGGATTCTGTCCGGCAAAGTTTTTAATCGGGAATTACGATACAGTTTTTTCAAATCTTTTTCGTCCATGGTTTTCCTTTTCATTTTTAGCGGCCTTATGAGAAATCTCCGGGAAACAGAAATCACAAGCCAACAGATCCCTGGAACAGGAATTTTTCGTTCACACAATCCCAAGTATCGCCTATTATACTGTATTTTTGTCCAAGGAAAAGTCATTTTTTCACTGATTCCATGCTTTTCTTCCCTCTTCGAAGAATATTTCCACTAATTCAAGATCAGGTCAAAATTTCTGCTTGACGCGGAATTTCATATCGGATATAATAAGCATTACCTTTGTTTGTAGGTTCCTTATGGTTCGAATCGCTTTCAGTGAGAGCCAAGTTTCTCCGGCAACTTGCCTTTTGGAAGCAGCCAATCCCACCAATCCTGGCCAGCTTGTGAATACGGAAGTCTTCGAGTCGGGCCGCGGATGGAACCATGCCTGCGGATCGTCGCCGAATATCGTATTCCAAACGGTTCTTTCTCCGAATTCACCTTCCTGTATGTGGACGACCAGCAAGGCGCATGGGATACAGTATAATGCGGCTGTTATCGCTTCCGCGTCGAGTTATCATTCCGGAGGGGTCAATACCCTGTACGCGGACGGGACCGTTCATTTTATCTCCGATACGATTGACAATGGACCTTCGGCAAATCTTTCCACTACAACCCAGTCGGATAATGGACAAAGCCTTTTCGGCATATGGGGCGCTCTCGGATCGATCAACGGCGGGGAAGCCCTTACTCCGTAAGTTGACTCCAACACTTCGATTTTGAAGAGTAATCCGTATTCGCTTTTTGAATGGGGGATGAAGCTCCTGCTTTTCCCCCAATGAGTATAATTTTCTTCTTTATCCTTTTACAAGTCTTGATTCTCTTCCGGCAATCGGATATACTGAGAGCGAATTGATTTTCTCTGTCAATTCCATGCGGATCCGCGAATACTCTTCGTTGGATTCTTTCTTGATTAGACCAATCTGCACAAGGACAAAAAGATGAACAGAAAAACTTGGGGATTATTTTTCGTTTTAGGATTACTTCTTGCTCTTCCGCTCCAATCGGCCGAGATCCAAAAGGAAAACGGAAAATGGATCCTGCTGCCAAAAGCAACCTCCGAGCCTATCGTCAATCCCGGTAAAGGATGGGTCGCCTACGGAAACGCAAAAGGACAGCCGAAGGAAATTCTCGATCTCTGTTCCCTTGGATATACACGCTATCAATGGTCTGCGATCGAACCGGTCGAAGGGGAATATCGTTGGGAGATCATCGAACGCGATTTGAAAAGCTGGAAAGATCGCGGATGTCAATTCGCCTTCGGAATTTGCGGCGCGAGCAGCCATAGTCAATATTTTTGGGTCTCTCCAAAATGGATCTTCGATGCAGGGGCCAAGTACGATACTTTCGAACTGATCAATCCCAAGTTGGCGACCGCAGGAACCCCGGGCAAAAAACTCGTTCCACTTTTTGCCGATCCGATCTATATGCAGAAACTGGAAAATTTCATTAAGGCTTTTGCAAAGCATTTCGACGGCAATCCCGACATTGCGTTTATCGATATCCGATCTTACGGAAACTGGGGCGAAGGACATATGTCTCCGTTCCGCAAGCACAATATCACTCCGGAAGAGTATAAAAAACATATTGAGATCCATCGGAAAGCGTTCAAAAAGACTTTGCTCGCGATTCCCGGAGGGAACGCTCCTTTTAAAGATCTCTTTCCCTGGTGTGTGGAAAACGGGATCACGATCCGGCGCGACGGAATTTGCGGAAACTCGAATGGAAGTGAAACCGCGATCTGCGAGGATCGTTTGCCCGGCATTTTTGAATTTTACGCCGGGTATCCTTTAATGAAAAAGCTCGGATGGTGGGACGGAATCAAGGATGAATGGAAAAGAGGATATAAACCGGCCGACTGTGTGGAAACAGGCAAGCCGACGTGGTGCGATCTGAGCCGCGGAGGAAAATCCGGACTTATCCTTTTACAGGAAGATCCGGAACTGGTCCGGAAGTTGACGAATCGGATCGGATACCATCATCTGATACAAAAAGCGATCTGGCCGGAGACGATCGAAGCGGGAAAATCGTTTCCTGTATCGGTGGACTGGGAAAATCGGGGTGTTGCCTATATGTTTTTACCGGCCAAGGTTTCGTTTGCCCTGATCGCGAACGGAAAGGTTGTTCAGACTTGTTCGGCGAACAGGAGTGATCCGCGCCGCTGGAAGCCGGACACGGTGCAATCGGAGGTCAACGATCTTGTTTTTGATCAGGTTCCGAAGGGATCTTACTCGCTTGCGGTCGGTCTTTTGCAGCCAAAGGACGGTGATCATCCTTCGATCAAACTTGGAATAGATCTTCCGCGAACAAACGGCTGGTATGAATTAGGCCCGATCACACTTCGGTGAGAAATATCGACTTTCACGTAAACCCCTTAAAAACAAGGATATATCGTAAAAAAAGGGCTTTTGGCGCGTTGCCAAAAACCCTCAAAGGTACCCCCTAGGGGCGTAATCCGGTATCGTAAAAACAAGAACCAAATGGACAAGGTGAGGCAAAAACTGATCTAAATTTTAACACAATTTTAAAACAGGTAAAATGGGGGTATTTTTCTCTACGATTCTGAAAACGCAAGAGAATCGATACCGTAAAGCCGTTCTTCCTTGACTGCTCTCTTATCCCCGGCCAGAGTGAAAGTTCCCAATCTCATTCAAAACGGGGACCCGGGAACTGGGAAATCCTTTCCTTGGCCGGGGATATCTCTTTCCATAACGCCGGCGTTATACGTTACAATAATCAAAACATTTATCTTCCTTCCTATGGACTACATGAAAAAAGGGAAACTCTATTTACCCGTATGATATGTTAAAACAAACCTCGAAAACGCTTTTTTATCCTTATTTTTACGGGATATTATCAAAAATTGAGAAGTTTAGAATTGTCATATTTCTCATACTCCCCGGGACCTTTGGGGGGCAACCGGGAGCATAATTCCCCGATCAGTCCTCCCTTTCTCCACCTTTCAGACCGCCGGGAAGTTCTCTAAGAGCGAACCTGAATGACAAGCCCAGCTTTACATTATTGCAAGCCCGGCTTGTCTTAGGGGCAACCCCAGGTTGCGTCTAAGACCTTAATATCTTTACGCCGTTCTTCATCAAGGGGGTAAGTTTTGAACAAGGATCCGAAGTAGGATCCGGACTTTCCTATACGTATTTTGAACCTTACCGCCGGGACCTTTGGGACGCCCCATTAAAACGATTCAATTCTATCCCTGTATCCAGTCAAAATGAAACTGGGAACGCAAGAGAATCGATACCGTAAAGCCGTTCGCGATTAGAAGCGATCATGGACGATCAGATCTTTCTATATCGACCCTCATGATTCAGGATGATGTAAGGGATTCTTAGATACCTTTGTTTTCGCTTGTATGTTCTCTCTTTTTTATCCATAAGAGACAAGCCTTGTCTCTACCCGCCGGAGTAAGTCGGCCTTATGGAAGTAGACAGAAGCCCTCTACAGAGAACCGTAAAACCAAATAATGGAACTTGCAAAAAGGGGCTGAAAAAACTTTTAAAAGGTAAAAGTGGGGTTTTACGCCCCATTTTTAAAAAAAAATTAAAAAAATTTTTTACTGTAACTGCTAATAAAATAAGGAGGTTACGTTATCAGTAAAATTTTATCGGTATTTTCTTGGTAAAAACGTGAAAAATTTCAAGGATATATACTTATATAGGCGATCATGGACGATCAGATCTTTCTATATCGACCCTCATGATTCAGGATGATGTATTCGCGATGAGATTCTATTTTTAAACGCCCTGTGGGCAGAAAAGGTGTTTGTATGCCAAACATAGACAAGATCGAAACAATAACACTAAACCAGAAGCAAGCAAGTAAAATGCTCGGTATAGCCCCGGCAACATTAAAAGAGTTTACCCTTAAAGGTATTATTCCCTACAAAAAGCTGGGAGAACACTATTTATACTCGCGTCAAGCTCTTGAAGATTGGTTGTCATGTTGTAAAAAGAACTCTTAATTTGACCAGAAAGGAGAATCAAACTTGAAGTATTCTTAACCCGGGAGTTGCCCCTAAACTCCTTGATCCTCGGATCCTGTCGATGTACAGCGTCGAAAAGGGACAAGTTTGAACAAGGTCCGGTGTAAGGTTTGGCATTCCCTGTACAAACCGGACCGCCAAACCCTCAAACCCTCGGCGTCCTTTTCGGCGTCAAAGGGTAAAAAAACAGAATCCGGAGTAAGAATCCGGACTTTCTGGTACACCCCGGATCCTCGGATTCTCGGCGTCCTTTCGGCGTTAAGGCGGACCCGCTGGGCGGTAAGGAACACCCCAAAGCGCAACCCCTACCCGCTTGTCCGCTTGCGTTCCTTGAACGTTCGATTCATTTTCCGTTCTCTTTACAGAACGGCAACAACAGCGAACCAGCCCCCTAAAGTCGGATCAGGCTTTCTTAATGACTGATCCCCGTTTATCGACCGTATACAATGTACGGGAGATTCTTTTTAAAACCCGGATAGAGAATACCCCGGCCAGAAAGAAAACCGTCGATTTTGACAGGATTTTCCCTTGGCCGGGATGGACCCGTTAAGGGTTATGGAATTCTCTGTCCCTTTATCCATGAAAGGATATTCAGAAAATGAAACACGTTAAAGAAGATAAGTCTGTCTTGAATTTAGATGAGGCCTCGGCTTATCTCGGAGTTTCCCCGGAGACTATGAGGAAGTATCTTAAGGATAAAAAAGTTCCTCATAAAAAATTCGGAAAGCGCTATATCATTTTGAAAAGCGCTCTTGATAAATGGCTTTCAGAATAGCCATTCTTTATCATCAGGGAGTTTTCTATCGGGAGGGGAACTCCACTGATTTCAATTTTATCCCGAACAAAGAAGCGGGGTTCCCACTGTGGGAACTTCCTTCATCAAATTTTTTATCCCTTATAGGGAAGAAAGGGTCATATTATGACAAAAAATTTAAACGTAAAAAACATAAAAAATTATGTTTTTTCTCGCGGACTTCTTTTAGAAGTCTTAAGAAACGTTGCCGGAATCCCTAATGAGATTCTTGCGAACCCAGGCAAGGAATTTCCTTGTCCGCTTTGCGGAGGTGACACAAGATGTAGTTTACGAACTAAAGGAACAAGTGAAGGAATCGGAAGGGTTGTTTGTTCCCATTGCGGAACTGATAATCATGATTTTTTAGATGTTATCAAATGGATGAAAAGTGTAAGTTTAAATGAGGCTGTAAATATGGTTAGTGAATACGTTCAATATAATGAAAATGAAAATGAAAATCGAACAGTGGAAAGAATACCCCAGCCAAAAGAAAGGGAACCCAGGATGGAAAGCCAGACAGAGTATATTTATACAGATGAAAACGGTATCGAAAGGTACAAGGTAACAAGAACGGATTTACCGGATTATTCAAAACGGTTTTGCCAGTATCATTATGAAAATGGACAATGGGTCCCAGGTATTGGGACAGATGAAAAAGGAAAGAAAAGATCCGTTATTCCTTACCCTTATCGGTTAAAGGATTTAATGAATCAGGAAAACAAACACGTGATTATTACGGAAGGCGAAAAGTGCGCCGATACCGCCAGGGAAGTTCTTTCCTTGGCCGGGGATATATGTGCTACAACCTTAGCCGGAGGGGCAAACAGTGCAAGACACTGGGAGACCATGCTTTCTTATCTTGAAAACAAGGGAAGTGTTTTTATCTGTGAAGATAATGATCGTCCGGGAAGGACGTTCGCAATCGTAACAGCTTACGCAATAAAGGAGAATTGTCCAGATGTCGATGTTTACATTGTACCCTTTGACAAAAAGCCAAACGGAGAAATTGCCCCGGAGAAATATGACATTGCGGATTATATTCAAGATCTGGGCGATATCTCAAACTTGGAAAAGGCAGAACATTTAATAGAATTCTTTACTAATGTAACTCCTTTTGATGTTGATTGTATGTCGGTGGACCCGGACGAACCGGAGGAAAAGGACCCTCCTTTCCCTGTGGAGTTGTTTCACCCGTCCATTAAGGAATATGGTCTGGATGTTGCAACCCTGACAAAAACAGACCCTTCATTCTTTTGTACAGGGGCAATGTCTGCTTTGTCCTGTGCAATAGGGAAAAGATTTATCTTTAACTTTTCCCGTTGGGGAGAAAGGATATTACCCACTTTTAACGGGGTAGTTATTGGTGTTTCCGGAAGCGGAAAATCTCCCGCAGTTAAACAGGCGTTAAAGCCGATAAAAAATAAACAGTGGGAGCTTAGTAACGAAAGAGATAAAGCCATTAAGGAACATAATATAGCGAATCCAAAAGACTTAATATCTTCTATTGACATGGAAAGTATTTACAGTACAGATGAGACGATAGAATCTATCCAAAATCACCTGTATATTCTTGAAACATTGAATTCACTTTACGGATACTTGTATCATGCAGATGAGTTTAACGTTATGTTGAAGGGAATAAATGCCTACAGCAAAAACAGTGATAATACAGGGAAATTTATAACGGCCCTTGATTGTGAGGGTTTTTACAATAACCGCCGAACTGGTGCTTGTAGGCATTCTTTTACAAAAGAACCCGTATTCTCTATCGTAGGAGGTATTCAACCCCCGGTATTATTTACCGAATTAGAAAAGGATGGATCCTATACAACATCAGGGTTTATCCAGCGTTTTTTGTGGGCTTTTCCTCCCAGGGTTAAAAAATGTACCCCAAAATGGAAAATCCGAAAAACCAAACTGGAAAACCGGATTTATTATGACACCCTTTTTTCCGATATCATGAAATTGAATTCGGAAACAAAGAAGCAAATAAAAATTGAATATGATGATCAGGCAGTAAAAACCTTTTTAGAATATGAAGAAGAAATTGACAAAAAAACAGATTCTATCAATGCCGAAGAGGCGGTTAGATTAGACGCCTTGGGTGCGTATATTACTAAATCGAAAAAAACAATTTTGCAAATTTCCGCGATCTTTTGCGCGGTCGATTTAGTCGATAAATACCATGAGAATCTTGAAAAAGTTCCGGATGAGTTTGTGGTATACCCCAAAATTGAACAAGATCTGACTCCACCGTCTTTTGTATACGTAGATGGAGAACCGGAACAAGATGAACCAGAACTGGAAGAAACTGAACCGGATGAACCAGTGAAACCGGAACTCGATCCGAAAGAACTGGAAGTTCTGAAAAATAAAATCGTTTCTGATTTATATGTAAAACAGGAACATATGGAACGGGCTATCGAATTAGTCCAATGGTATATTTTCTCTTTCAATAAGATATTGAAAAAATTAAAAAAGATTGGGAATTTTACAGATCCCAAAGATCCTTTTGAAAGCAAGGTCTGCAAAAAGATCTTGGACGTTTTAGAACAAAACGGATCCGCAACTGTAAACGAATTACAGAGAAAAATACAAAAAGTCGATGGTCAAAAAATAACCGCCGACCATATAAAGGAAGGACTTCAGGATCTTGTAAAGGAAAACAAGGTCCGAAAGGAAACCCAAATAAACGGGAGAGGTGGTAAAACAGTACATTACATACTGAAATAGTATGATAATAATGATGAAACTTCTTGGTCGATTTTTTAATTTTATGCTTGTTTTTACGGGGTTTTTCTGAAATTTTTAATTCGTTTTATCAGTCATACCCCTTAAATAACTTTTCCAAAAAGCAGAGCAAAAACGAATAATTTGAGCCGATCAAAGGAAACAAGACCGATCGGACCTTTTTCCTGTACTTGGTCAAGACAATGGAACCCGGGAAGGGTGTTGCCCCCTTCCTGATCCATTTGATGAAAGACGGGTCTTTATATTCAATGCAGACGGAGAACGCAAGCAGAGGCATTCTAATCGCTCTTATCTTGTCCATTGGATACCGAATAGAACGGAGAGAGAAGCCAGAGAGTGTAAACGCTTGAATCGATTCTCTTGAATGTTCGCTTGAACTTCTATTCCCTTTTCTTTTCTCGCTTGGGATCGGATGTCTTTCGGTTGTCTTGAAACCGGGGTATCACTTTCCCTTGGCTGGGGAAAGAGACCGGAAGCGGTCCGGTCGTTCGGAGTCCCCGGCCAGAGAGAAAGTCCTTCTCGCTGGGGAAGGATCTAAGCCTACAGGGAGAAGCCAGCTGGGCCATAACCGGTAAGTGGTAAGATAGTTAAAATAGTTAAACCTAGCAAGATAGGTAATCTAAGTAGGCAAGGATGACTGGTAAACTTAGGTAATCTGGGTAGAATAAGAGGTCTTGGGTCCTTTCCGGCTTTTTTTCGGTTTTAGGGCCAGTGAACTAATCAAAATTCAAAAAAAACTTTCTTTTATTTGAAGATATACGATACATTATTCAAAGAAGTATCGGAGCTTAGATACAAGGTGATCTTGTATCTACCGTTAAAAATCTTGTATCTACAGTACAAAAATGACATTATTATTTTGATCGGATATTGACCAGTAAGTCTTTAAACGTTATTATGAGAACGTGTTAAAATTTACTCGGTTGCCGATCATGAAAGGAAAAAATATATATGGCAACGCCAGTAAAAATGAAAATACAATCAGTTCAAATTCAGTTCGCAATTAACAAAATACGGAAATCTATTAGGATTCCGGGTAAGTATGGAAGGAGAATTACAGAGGAAGTAAAAGAAATTATAGAGGATATCACCTGTCTTTTGGATAATGGACGGGAGATATCAGAAAAAATCCGGGTAAGAATTGATAATCTTCCCGATGAGATTCAAGAGAAACTCGCGAAAGTGGGTCTCATTGAAGAAAAAGAGCGTTATACCCTCGGTAAATTATGGGAAAGTTTTTTAAGAAACATAGAAAAGAAATATGTAAGAAGGACGTATTTAAACTATGATCAGTCGGAGAAAAAGTTCTTTGAGTATTTTCCCAGGGATCTTTTGGCAACCGATCTGAAAAAGGAACAAGCCCAAAAATGGAAGGATTCCCTTGAATCCTCAAAGAAATACAGTCCGGCAACCATTGCGGGATTTATGAAGAACACAAAAGCTGTGTTTAATTGGGGAGTTAAGGAGGGTATATTTACGCAAAGTCCTTTCCGATATGTCGTCAAAGGATCCTTTGAAAATAAGAAACGGGAACATTTTGTATCCATGGATGATTATTACAAGGTCTTGGACGCTTGCCCTGATCAGGACTGGAGAACCCTCATTTCCCTTTGTCGGATCGGAGGTTTGCGAAACCCTTCAGAAACTTTACTGTTAAAATGGGAAGATGTAAACTGGGACACTCAAAAGATCCTTGTACACTCCCCCAAAACAGAGAAAAAGGGAAAGGGAACCCGGGTTATTCCGATGTTTCCTGAATTAAGGGCAGAGCTTGAAAAACAATGGGATCAGGCAGTGGAAGGGGGAAGCCCGTTTGTTATTGTTAAACATAGGGACACGGAAGCCAATATGAGGACGCAATTCCGCCGGATTATATTCAGAGCTGGGTTTGAACCTTGGGAACGGTGCTTTCATAATTTGAGGGGCAGTCGGGCTAATGAATTATTTAGCGCGTATTCGGCGCAAACCGCAGCGGACTGGATGGGACATACAACCGAAACCGCCTTAAAACATTACCTCCATACCATGGACGACGATTTTGAAAGAGCGGTCCGGCCAAAAGAGGACTTATCTTCCTTGGCCGGGAGTGATATAGCTATAAATTTACATCACCCTTGTTCAGGGTGATGTAAAAGGTGATGTAAATCTATCCGAAAAGGGGCAAAATGGGGCTTATGGAGGGAAATATCGATTTTCACGTAAACCCCTTAAAAACAAGGAGATATCATAAAAAAAGGGCTTTTGGCGCGTTGCCAAAAACCCTCAAAGGTACCCCCTAGGGGATTCGAACCCCTGTTACTGGACTGAGAATCCGGTGTCCTGGGCCGACTAGACGAAGGGGGCCTCTCATTCCAATCACCATTATATCATATTCACCCCTTTGTCAAGTAAGACCGTTCAGTATTGATCTTCTCTTTTTCCGGACTTGCAAATCCCTGATCACTGTTTACTCCCCCTAATCACAAATTTTTACCTCTTTCGGGGCGGAAATCTCCTTTTTAATCTTACCGGCCGAATCCTTCGACAATTTGACCCGAATCGGTCCGTAAGGTGTGGGAACCGATCCCTCCGCCCAGTCAAGATCGCCTAAAAAAGGATCAATCCGAACCGATTTGAATCCGGGTTCAGCCGGAACGACCCCTAAAACATGAGCCGATAACCATGCGGCCGGTCCGGAAGACCACGCATGGCAAAGCGAATGCCGAAATCCAATATAGCACCAGGCACCGTAATCACCGTGGAGGCTCTTCTTTCCTTTCGGCGTTAATTCATCAATCCGCGCGGATTCTTTGAGCCAGTCCAGATCAAAATCTTCCCAAAAAGTCGTCGCCCCGACATCAATCATCGCTCCCCAATACTGCCGAATGATCTCCAGAGCAAGCTGTTTTTTCTTTCCCTTGGCAAGGGCTTCAAGCATATAATATCCGTAAAAAGTTGAAAATCCTTCCGGTCCGTTCTTCGCGACAACCGCCGTATTCGATGTTCCCGGCCGCTGGAGATCCGCAAGAGCGAGTAAAGACGCCGCCTGCTTATTATTGCAATGATCCGGGTAAAATGATCGGATCTTCTTCAACTGATCGGCCGTTTCCTTTTCAAGCTCCTGATCGCCCATGGATCGGGCCAGTTCGTTGACCCTTTCGAAAGCGATTGCGAACATCGCATGGGTCCCCGCACGAAGAGCCGGTTTGTTCTTATTCGTTGGCCAATCCAAAAACGGATTCGGAAAGGCCGCTTCCCCGTTCGGTCCGATCGATTTTTCCAGCTGTTTGATCAATCCTTTGATATACGGAAACTGTTCTTTCAGATAGTCCCGATCCCCGGAATAGCGATAGACATCACTGATCGAGATCAGCCACCAGAGAGAATAATTGGGCATTCCGTTCATCCATTTCGGAAGCGGCCAGGTGTCCCGAGCAAACTGTCCGAGCGAATCTTTAAGAATTTTCGGTGTTCCGAAAACATAAACCGTCGACATGGTTTGCGGATTGAAATCGCCGTACCAGACGAGTCGATCCCTTTTTGCGCCTTCGAAAATATAATTTTGCATGGTCAAATGCTGAGTATAGGCCGCAGTCTTCCAGATCCGGTTCAATCGTTCATCGCTTGACCGGAACGACCCGATCCAGGGAAGATCCCGATAGATAAAGACTGCTCGAACGGAATCGAAGCAGATCTCACTTCCTTCGTCGATCAGATCGAGTCGAACAAAGCGAAAAGCGGATTCTCCGAACTCAATGGACCCCAGGAACGGAACACTCACGATCATATCGCGAACGGAATGATCATTTGTTGATCCTTTTTCGCCCATCTCGGCCATTGCCTCATCGGCGGATTCACCGAACCGGACACGAATACGGGCCGTTCGGCCGACACTCTCTTTTGACGGGGAGAGAGATCGGGAATCGAGTCGGATCCCGCCGTGCAGTTCGAGTCCGAAATCGAGCAGGATCGCGCATTCCTGTCCCTTATTCTTTTTCATGGTGAATCCGTTTTTCATATCGGATGTCGTTGTTTGACCGTAAGGAATCGTAAGAAGTTTCTCTTGCTGGAAGATCCCGTTTTGTGATTGCCAAACAACTTTTTTCGGGATCACAAACCGGCGCACTCTTTGATCAGGCACCGATCGTGCGGCGAGATCGTCGGAATTGATCCCGGGCGGAAGCAGATCAGCACGAGAGATCGGATCAACGGATTGCGCGAAAACCGATCCGGAAAAAAGGAATGCCAAACCGGCGAATACTGCGAAAGACCGTATAAAAAACATTGATTTCATAAAAACAACATTGCCTCATTATAAACGTGTTAAGGATTCGATTTTGAACCGACGTAAAAACCTTGGAGATTTTTTTTCATTTTATACTGTTTCTTCTGATAATCAATACGCGGATCGATAAATATCTTTTATCTTTGTTCGACCGGCTTTTCGAGATAAGCTCTTTTTTAGTGATTAGTGAAGAGTGATTAGTGATGAGTGTGGGGAAGTCAAGAGGCAACGCCGCCGTTTTGCGATAAACGTGGGGTTTGTAAAAAACGCAATCTCCCATTAACCCGGGCGGCGAGGCGCCGCTCCCAGTTCGCGCTGCCGCGCGGTTACCGAGGACCCGCTCCCGTTGGTCGCGGAGTTTAAAAATACGTAAGCTCCCATTAACCCGGGCGGCGAGGCGCCGTTCCCAGTTCGCGCTGCCGCGCGGTTGCAGAGGACCCGTTCCCGTTGGTCGCGGAGTTTAAAAATACGTATCTCCCATTAACCCGGGCGGCGAAGCGCCGCTCCCAGTTCGCGCTGCCGCGCGGTTGCAGAGGACCCGCTCCCGTTGGTCGCTTTCTTCATTGGTAATCCCCCTGTCGGGGTGCCGATTATTGGCAGTTCCAACCGGGTGAGGTAATATCGTCGTTGTCCCCGGGTGAATGGAAGTTTGCCATTTTTAGAAATTTTAACTCCTTCGAAGAGCGGCGGCGCTGCCGCCTGGTGGCCGGGACGGCCACCGTCCCAGCGCTCGGGCTCAAACCTTTTCCGGTATCTCTATTTTTCTCTGCTTCCCCGGTCTTCACAAAAAACATTGGTTTTTAAATGGCCCATCCGTGGTTCAAAAAGAGCCAAGCCGGGCAAAACAAAAATTTTTAAAAAACCTGCCAAAAAAAATAATCCGCGGTTTCAGAACAGGCACCGATACGCCAAAAGGCCCATCCGTGGTTATCCGTGAACATCCGTGGTTCAAAAAGAGCCAAGCCGGGCAAAACAAAAATTTTTTAAAAAACCAGGACTCTACAAATATTAATATTCGATTCTTGATGCCCATTGATTGACAAGAACAAAAAACATATTACATTACGTATTTATGTAAAAGTATCTATTATCGGCAATTAATTCCCAAATATCCGCATTCTGGGCTTGAATTTAATTTAGGAAAGCTGTAAAATCTGTAGAATCGCTATTTATTACAAGGAAGTTTGGGAAAAATTCTCCAAAAAGGGATTTTTTTCTTGCAACTTTTTTCATTTGATGGTACTCTAATACTTTACGGGAATCTGTCCGGACAGATTGAGAAAGAGCCCCGGGGTGGGGGTATTTCTGCCCGAAAAAATGGTATTTTTGTATATTTCAGGAGTCAAACTCATGAGTCTTTTTAGTCGAATCAATGCGAAGGTTAAGAATGCGGTCGTTTCCAGCGGATCCGTGATCAAGAGGAGTGCGAGCGGTGAGGCCCGGCAGAACAGGGAGCGGAAACAGTGGTTTTCCGGCAGATCTCTTCGTTTGGAGCCGTTGGAGGACCGGCAGCTTTTATCGGTTACCACGGTCGATTATGAAGAATTGGAGCTGAACGTTCCGATTGTGATGAATGAGAGCCTTGCCGCGCCGGAAGCTGGGTCGAATATATCAGTTGCAACCGATCTTTCCAATGGCGTTGCCGCTTCCGCGACTCCGAATACGACCAGTACTAGTTCGACCGCCGTTGCCACCCCCAACGAATACTATGCGGACGGAACGAAAACCGGAAATAAGGCTCAAGCGGATTATAAAAGTGTTTCCGGTGATTTCAATTACGAACTCGAACGGGCCGAATCGGATGAGAGCAGTCCCAGTGTCGGCGAGCATTATTACCTCAGTACTTCGACCCATATGGAGACGGCGGCGGAGATGCTTTGGGTCTCCGGATGGGCTCAGGCGGCAGGTTTTGATGATGCCGAATCGGTCTTAACGCATATCAAGGCGAATTTTGAAGAAAGATTTGATGCCTATCCCGATGAAATCGTCGAATGGTTTATTACAGGCGATTTCAGTAAAATTGATGCACGATGGTATACAGAACACGACGCCTGGATCCCGAAAACCAATGCGGACGGCGGCGGCTTCTTTCAGGAAGTCAATTATGATTCCGTTGGCGGAAATTACAACGCCTTTACCGGAAGTACCTCTAAAGACGGTAAAGATTGCGGATATATGGGCCAGGCTTTTATCGCATTAGACGCAGGAACCGCCGTTTCCGCTGAACTTCAGTATGTTGCACTGGATAACGGAAAGGCCTTTAAATATGGCTTGGGCCATGGCAATAATCTTACTCCATACGCAGGAAAAGGGACTTTTTTCCCAACCAGGGATTCTTTGGCCGATAAATCATCTCTTGTAATTAAAGATGTTTATATTCCTTCCCGTACTCTTGTAAACAGTGTTACGGATACAAAACACTACGCCGCTGTCATGTTCGCAAACGACGACTATAATATTACTTCTCCAAATTACAACGATGAGGATCCGCGTGAAGATCACATTAAGAAGGATGTCTGGTACCTGGTTGAATGGAATGAAGGTACGGGTTGTTATACTTTCGCGATAGAACCGGATTGGCTTAGATTGCGGACAGCAGACGACAAAGGCGTCTCTTTTAATGGCCTTGTTAATTCTGATCCTCTTTTCAGACTGTTCTACTATGGAGACGGCGAGGGAAATAGTTTTTCCTATTTTATTGAGCGAAGCCAGTTCAGCGCGAATAATAAAACCACAACGCCGGACATTTGGGGTGATGAATACATCGGAGGAAGTCCTTTCGGTGAAGCGGTCACCTACGGGTTTAATGAAGGCCAAACCAAGCCTTTTTTCGTCAACATGGCGTTTACAGGTCTGGAATTTCTCGCGAATTATTCCGCGAAGATCTCTCCTTACGCTTTGGAAGACACTTATTCTCTTCAGAGTTATAAAGGGGCTCCAAACACTATTTACCTTGATTTTACGACAATTGGTTTGGATTCTCACAACGCAACGGCGAGTTTTCAGGAACGGATCTTTATTCAGGAGGTCTGGCAGCGGGTCGCTGAAGATTTCATGCCGTTTAATGTCAATGTTACCACAGACGCCGCGGTAAAAGGATCCGGATCTTATATTTCCCTTGACGTTGGAACGGGCCTGACGAGAAACTATCTTAATAATAATTTAAATGGCGTAGCTCCTTCCGCATCAGAGAGCGGACTGACACTGAATACGACATTGGCCAAAATTACGGCGGAAGGGGCTTCCGCTTCGATTGGTGGGGCCCTTGGACTTTCTTCGGACGCTTATCTGCTGAATGAAGAAGCTTATCCGGGCCGTGATAAATGGGGTCCGATCATGGGAAATCCCAATTCCCAGGCAAAGCAGTATACGCAATGGTCTCAGGGCGAATATGCTTCCGCCGAAGGAGCACAGGACGAAGTCGCCATGATCGCCTCCAGATTGGGATATCGGGTGGACGATTTCGGAAATACACTTGCCGACGCACAGGATCTTTCCGATTTCCTCGTCGATGTCTATTGGCAGTACGATCCGCTGATTTCCCTTTATGAAAATTACAACGAATGGAAAAATCAGTACGCCAAAATCGATAAGTACAGCAGTTCCCAGGGAACGTATCTTGTTTCCGGTGTGATCGGACGCTCCGAAGATGAGAACGGCGGTGTGATCTACGATCAGGATGTCTTTTCCTTCGTTTCCAGCGGAGGAAGTTATGTCATCGATGTCAGTACGATCGGCGCCGATATGCGTTGGAACAGTGCCCCAAATCGTTGGGCGGACAGAGCATCCGACTATTATTACGCCTTCGACTGGTGGATGACCAACCTCAATGTCAAAGTGGAACTCCTCAACAGCCGCGGTGAGATCATTCAATTCTACGATCCATTGACGACTTCCTTTACCCATTTCACGACCGGGAAGCTCGCAGAAGGGGAAACGTTCTATATCAAGGTCTACGGAATCGGAGAAGGAAACGCGTTGACCAACGGTTTTTCCGACTACGGAAGCATGGGATCCTATACGCTTTCCGTTACCGAAAATCTTGAAGATTTCGTCGTGCGATACGATGAAACCGGCGGTGCGCTCGACGAGAAAGATCCTTACTACAATGCCATTGTCGTTACCACTCTGGAAGATTCTGTCGCGATGGACGGCAAGATCTCTCTCCGCGAGGCACTCTCTTATATCGGAAGACGACTGGAAGACGGAAGCTTTGTCGGCACAACGATCGTCTTTTCGGATGAACTCCTTTCCACCGATAAAACTTTCTATTTTGGAAACGATAATAACGGAGATTATCGCGGCGAACTTTATTTGAATTACGAATTGAGCGGAAAAACAACAACGCTCGACGCGCAATATTTCTATCATTTCGCGGATCCGAATGTTGCCGGTGATACATCCCATCGCGTTATGCTTGGCGAGGGCGATGTCAAGCTCGACGCGGGCACAAATATCACGATCGATGCCCGTCTGAAGCTCGAAGACGGAACGATTCAGAATGCGTCCGGACGGGTCCTTCAGGTGGACAATATCACGGCGGAGATCCGGGGCTTTGTTATTACCGGCGGAAACGCGACGACCGACAACGATTTTCCGGACGTTCAGCTTCAGTATGGCGGCGGAATTTACAATAATTACGGCTGGCTCACGGTCAAAGATTCGATCATTGCCGGAAACAGTGCTCTGAAGGGGGGCGGCGGGATCTACAATACCGGCGGATACGCCCCGATGTATTATCCTGACATGACCGGAAACGAATACGACTTCAACGACGCGTTCGGAAAATTGACGATTCTCAACAGTGAGATCATCGGCAACCGGACGACATACAACGGCGATGTCTCCAGTTCCTCGATCGGCGGCGGGATCTTCAACTACTTTACCGGTGAACTGGACATGTACAACTGCACCGTTGCCGGAAACCTTTCGGTCTGGAGCGGCGGCGGTTTGGAAAACAACGGCCGAGCGAATATCTACAACTCGCTCTTTGCCAATAATTACGCGGACCGCGGAAACGATATTTTTACGGAAAAAGACGCTTTTAACAATAATGGCGGAACGAACGTCTATTACAGCCTGATCCGCGACAAAAGCATCGATAACGATTACAATACCTACAATTACGGCAATACCAAAGGAAAAAAGATTTCCGAAGGAACTGGAACGAAAGCCGGAACCAGAACAAATCCGATCGAGGCGGGGTTCATCCTCTATAAAGATTACGCCGTTTATAAAGTCAACGCGGACTATTTGGGTTACGGTATTGTCTCCATGATTCTGGATGCCGACAAGATCCAATGGTCGGCGGATCTTTGGAAAGACTGGAACCTTTCTGTGAGTGCCTCTTCCGTCGCGATTGATCTCGGAAATCAGGCTTATTATACCGAAAGCGAGTATATTGTCGACAAGTGGACAACCTACTGGAATACGAATTATCAAAAAGACAGAGAAGCCGATCACGCTCGGCAGTATACAGAGGACTGGAATAACAACTGGGCGACAGGCTACGGGGTGGAATTCGGCAACGCGCTGACCACCTTGATGAATATTGGTGCCGATACCGATGCATATTACACGGCGCGGGACGCGGTCGATGCCGCTCTTGTTGATTTGGATCTGGGGTATACCTCACTGGCGCAATTTCTCCCGACGCTCGGAGATAACGGACTTGTTACACTTGCCAATCACTGCACCGTCGATATCAGTACTCCTGTCAAATTCTGCCTCGCACTCAATAACGTGGAATATGGGACTGTCATTGATACTCTGGTCAAATCCGCGTTTGCGGACGCGATTACCGCGAAAATCCAGACAGCGATTAATTCTTTTATTGCGACGGACAAAACCAATAAAATAAATGAATATAATGCCGCTTTGACTAATCTGAATAATTTGTTCAGTAAATATGTCTGGAATGACGCGGCAGGTGCGTATTATACAAGTTTCAATGCTTTCCTTGCCCGGCAGGGTAATTACATGACGGGAACTCCAAGTGCTCTCGCGCAAGGGTCCATTCGGTTTAGAGACAAAGCCGATTTGACAAAATATGTTACTTTCGATATCAGTAACGCGGATAAATTTTATTCTACCCGAACGACCGCCGGTAATTCAGGTTATTTCAAAGATATTGATCTTTGTATTTTGACAGGGTATCCTCAAAAAGGAACAACACAGGATCGTTATAACCCGAATAATGCCCGTCCAGGCATTATGAATACAGACGGTGCCTTGTGGGATGCAATGGTTACCTCCTTGACGGCTTTCCAGGGACAAAATACTTATGCAAATGCCTTAAACGATATGGATAATCTGTATGTCCGCATGTTCGGAAGTACAAGCGGATTCGGCGAATTCCTCGTCGCGAACAGCCCGATCGCTGCCGTTTCATTTGATGACGCGTCCACAGCGCCGCAGATCTTTTATCAGAATAATACCGATGTTTTGCGCGGTGCTCTTGCACTTGAAATTCAGACCGAATCGGTCAATACAAAATTCTTCACCGATCTGAGGGATGCTTATGTTGCCGAAAATGTCAACGCGGATCGGCAGACCGAAGTTGCAACTTTAATTATTAAACAAGAAGCCAAATACGATTTGGGTCGTAAAGACCGAATTGTCGGCAAGAATATCGATGCGGGCGCGTTCGAATACCAGGGAACGGCTGATCCGGTCTCTTCTCAATCCGATTTTTCCGAGTTCGCCCCGAAAACAACCAATTCCGAAGCGGAATATGACTGGAATTCCTCTGCCATCGCAAGTAAGACGCAAGGGGATCGGGTCGGTTTCGGCGTCTCCGGAACGGAAACGAAAGACGGTGATGAAGATGTTCGAAAGAATTTCGTTCTTGAACCGGATACTACATCCAATGTCATTGCCGAGGACGAATCTGTTTATCTGAACTTTTCCTTTACGAATCTCGACGGCGCCACCGTCGGTCAGAAAGTCTTGGACGACGCGCTTGCGCAGCTGCTCGCGGCGACAACGACTAACACAACGGAATACGATGCGGCAATCGCGAACTGCAATACATATTTTTCCGATCTTCTCAACGGAATGAACTTTGTGCAATATCTCAACGAAGAAGTCAAAACACTGGGTGATAATGTTGATGTCAGTGATCCGGGTAAACTCCATGCCGCCTTCAAGGCAGGGAGCGTTGCTCTCACCGATCTGCAGCAAAAATTTGTCAGCGATGGATTTGCCCTTTTCGGGACATTGCTCAATGATTGGCTTTATTCCGTATCGGTCAATGCGACCTCGGAACTTAAAGCTCTGGAAGATATCTATTATGCCTGGCTCGGAAAAGATGCAGACACAAATGTTAATATTGATTTCTCGACTTTCCTCACCGCGGTTGGTACAATTAGTATAAACAATACTTTAAGTGCCGATATCAGTACGCCGAAAAAATTCCGCACACTTGTCCTCGACTGGTCCAAATTGGCCAACTCCGAAGATGAAAAAGTCGCGGAAACATGGACCAACAATCTCGCCGTGCTGATGAATAAATATAATCTTCTGCTTGCGGAAGCCATTAACAATGTATCGGCCACTCCTTCTTTGCCTCCTGTTGGTTGGAAAGTCAAGCTCGCCTATTGTCTCGCGAACAATACAGGATTAGGTACAACTGGCTTTTTCTATACTGATGCTTCCTGGGCGGTCGCAACAGAAAAGATGGATGAACTTTATACGGCCTGGTTCGGAAAAGATCTGAATACTTTTCTTGCCGGAAAAAGTTTAACCGGTGGAACGGATATCAGCAGTTCCGAGAAATTGTATAATGCGTTAAAAGGAAATACAACACGTATCAACGAATACAATGCTCTTGTCGCGGACGCAATTACGGCAACGGGTACATTGCCGTTTAATACCTATGTCAACTTTACGCGATCGACCGTTAAAGCGGGTTTGCCCGTTTCCACGGAATCCCTGTTCACGGTCATGATCTCGCCTTCTTACGCTAATCCGGCTTCCGGATCCGAGCTGAAAGTTTTAACTTCAGATTCGACGATCTTTGGCGGAGAACTTCGAATCAACGGCAGCGCAACCGGATCGGTCAAAATCGGTTCCTCCGGGAACTTGACTGTAGACGGCACTGTCGTCGGTACGATCCGCTACGCGGAAAACGGGCTTATCACCATTGAGGATCTTAACCTTGGAACACTCGATCGCGGAGCCTATCTCTTCATGATGGAATTGAATCCCGATTCCGGTTCGGCATACCTCCCGTCATCGATCCCGGTATATACCAGAATCAATGAGACATCGACAGCAAACAATAAATCTTATGTCAAGATCCAGGTTGCAGAACAGCTCGTTTCTGATCCGATCGTCGTTACGACCGAATCGGATGTTAATAATCCGTTTGACGGCTTGACCTCACTGCGGGAAGCGATTCGCGCGGCGGGTTCCCAGTACACGAAGGAATATGAGATCGCGTCCGGAAATTACATTCAGGTGGCTGGAACAGATGAGGCACAGGGCCCGATCTATTACGTCGAAGGCGACAAAGTTTACAATGTCGAAAAAGGCGATTATCTCAAAACCGTCGAACAGGGAGTTACAACCGATGTTATTACGGAAATCGCGGACGGTACGACCCTGTTTCTTTATGAAGATACCGTGATTCTGCTTCAAATCGAGGGAACCTCGCCCGCCGAAGCCCGATATGATGCTGGAACTGTCTTTACCTACAATGCGGAAAAAGACGTTTTCGTCATGGAAAACGGATCGCTTTACCGTTTCATGGAAGGAACGAAACTCGTTCTCAATTCCGTCCATGTCGGAGGAGACTTCTGGTACACATGGACTGGCGAAAGACGAACTGAAGTTGCGATTCCGGAAGGTACCTACGTTTCTTCGACTTTCGATCTGATAGAAAATATCAGCGGCTACGACAAGGCGGCAGATCCTGTTACTTTTGTCCAAACTGCTTCCGGATATTATATCCGAACAGGAACCGCCGGAGCTTACGTGTATCAGGATTTGGCTGTCGGAAATCAGGTAAAAGTCTCTGCCGGAGAAACCGTCTTCAAGCTCAACGAGAACTCTGTTCGAGTCAGAGAAGAACTCACAGCCGAACTTACTTTGACTTGGCAAAATGGATATTGGAGCTCAGGGACTGATCTTTATGCCCTTAAGAAGGGAACCGATCTCACGTTCAACGGAAATGCCGGTACATACGAAATCGTAAAATCCGAAACGATTTCTCCGGAAGAGGGCGATATCCTTCTTTCCGCCGATCAGCAGACTGTTTACGGCTATTACGACGCGGCGGAAAACAAATTCTACACGGATCGGACCGAACGTACCGAAGAATACGTCTACGATCCTCTCAAGAGTGTTACTTATTCGATTCGGCGAACGGAATATCCTTCTTCCGCCGGACAGATCCTTACCTATAAAGACCGCAACGTCCTCAAGCAGACGGATACACTCGGATCTGTGATCCTCTTTGACGCTTCTGTTTTCAATCAGCCGGGAAAAGAGATCAATCTGGTTGCGGAAAACGGAAAAATCATTGTCGAAAAATCGATCACGATCGACGCAAGTCAATTCGTCGTATGGAATGATGCAACGAAAACCTGGGATCCGGCAGTTTCGACAGATCTCCCGGTTACAGTCAGCGGTCAGGACGCCATTCAGATCTTTACGTTCGGATCGAATAAAATTTCCGACATCAATATTACGATTAACAACATGGTTCTTCAGAACGGATTTGCCGAATTTGAAAGAGCCGAAAACGGATTCGATATTATCGGCGGCGGAAACGGCGGCGCAATCGAAAACTACGGAAACCTTACACTGAACAACTGCACGGTTCAAAATAACATGGCCCGTCAGTACGGAGCGGGAATCTACAGCACGGGATCGCTCACAATGAACAATTCCGCCGTTGTAAAGAATAAGATCGAAGTTGTCTATGAGAAATACAATACCTATCCGGAAGCCTACGGTGCCGGTGTTTACAGTCAAAGCGATCAGAATCTGATCATGGACAATGTTTCCTTTACCGGTAATACGATCGTTTTGGATTATCAGAATGTGAATATCAACGTGAAGGCAGGCGGCGCCGGTCTTTACAGTGCCGGAACAACCATCATTACCGGAAGCACAGATGAACTGAATCCAACCAAGTATGAGAATAATACCGTTTCCGTGAATCCGATCGATCCGAAAGTGGACGCGTCGGGCACATTCACCGGATACGGAGCCGGTTTGGCCGTGGTCGGCGATCTTGAACTTTCGGATATTGAATTCTCCGAAAACAGCCTGATCAAGGGAACGGGAATCGTCAATACCCTTTACGGCGGTGCGCTTTATGTCAGCGGCAATGCCGTGATCTCCGGGATCAACGCTGCAAATAACAGCGCGATGATCGGCGGTGGAATCGCCGCGGAAAACGGAAAGCTGGAACTCTCCGATTCCATTATCATGAACAATACCGGCGAACTTTACGGTGCCGGTCTTTATACAACCGCTGTTGCCGTGATCGATCAATCCGTGATCAGTAAAAACCAGCTTACGATCAATTGCTCTGCCGCGGAAGAGAGTAATTGGGTCCGGACAATCGGCGGCGCGGGAATTTGGAGCGCGGTCAAAAACGTCTCCGCTCTCGATCCGAACGACAGTACTGTTCTGAAGATCTATAATTCGGAAATCGAAGATAATGAAACGATCGTTACGATCGATCCGGCCTTTGGATACGGGGTCGATCTTACAGTTCGCGGCGGCGGGATCTATGTCGAAAATGGATTTGAGATGGGCGGCGCCCTGGGAACATCCGTTTCCGGCAACAAGATCAATGTCAATCTCGGAACTTTTGATCGGGACAATATCACAGGAATCAAGACGGCCGGCGCGGGGATCTATAATGCCTACACATTGGATCCTTCCGTGAACGGTTCGGTCAGTGTCGATACGATTGTTTCCGGATCCAATATCCAGGAGAATACGATCGAGATTAAATCCGACAAGGATCTGTCCGTATTCAACAAGGATAATCAGGAGATCATTTCATCTGAAGGCGCGGGTCTTTACCGGTCCGGATTGCCCGGCACAACAGGCCTTTACATCGACAACAGCCGAATCGGAGGAAACAGCGCATCGTTCAGTAATACGGCAGCGGGAACAGAGACGATCTTCGGCCGGGGCGGTGCGGCTTATCTGCTTAATGAAACTGCTTTCATCTCGAACTCTGTTTTCGGGATGAACGCGGCGGCGGAAGGCGCGGCGTTTTACAATGCCGCCGGAGCTCTTGCCCTGTACAATGTTACAGTCGGTGTCAACGGTGCCGCGGCGGAAAAAGGCGGATCGATCTCCAATACTGGAAGCCTTGCCCTCTTCAATTCGATCGTCGCACAGACTCGTGATGCGTCCGATTGGGAAAATACCCTTGGCGATCAAAGACTCGATATCATTAGCGCCGGAGGATCCGTTGCCGTTTCCGCGTCCATGATCGGATGGGCCGAAGAGACCGAAGATTGGACCGTCAATGGTACATGCTTTATCGGATCCGATGCCAATATCATCGATCCTTTCTTCAAGGTTGATCTTGCGCAAACCTTCCAGACGGTGAAAACCGGAGTCCTTGCCGAAAACGGACTTCAGCTCACCAGCACTTCTTATGGAATCGATGTCGGAATCAATGAAAACGCAATTCAAATGACACCGAACGGCCAGATCGCGCTTGAATACGATATCCTCGGAAACGCCCGGATCTTTAACGGAACCACAGCAGGCGGACAAATCTATATTCCGATCGTCGATCTCGGTGCCTACGAGTTCGCCGCGATTGTTTACAGTGATCTCGCCTTTACAACACCGGAGGTCAGTGTTAATCCGGCCAATCCAAGTACCGCGACCGAAGTTACCGTCAACTTCACCGGGATCAATCTCGGCCCCGCCATCATCTTCCGTTCGTTCGATTACCAGATCCATCTCTATAAGCAGATTGACGGGGAATATGTCGAGATCAACAAAGGACAGTACATCGAAACGAAAGAACTCTCCAGTACCGACTTCCTTGCGGAAAACGGAACATTCTCCGTAAACGATTACAGTCTCGGATTCCTCGGAGAAGGCAACTACATAATCCGGATCTATCTCGATGTAAACAATACGGTTCTGGAAAGTACGAAGCTGAACAACTGGTCCGACTTCAATGGGGTCGACGTTGATTTCGAAGTCAAGCTTTCCAACGAATTCATCGTAAACACGGAAGAGGATATCGTCGATCCCGATGACGGAAAGACTTCGCTTCGGGAAGCGATTCTCTCCGCGGCCAACGAGGGGATCGATGGCGGAATTGCGGATATCAGATTCTCCAGCGATCTGAAAGGAAAGACCATCGTTCTGCAAAACGGGCAGATCGAGATCCCTTATAATAACGCAACGTTCGACGGACATCATCTTACTGTGATCAATATCGATGCGTCTTCCATCGGGGGAATCACAATCGATGCCCAGAACAAGAGCCGGATCTTCAGTATCAGTAATAATATTACCGATAAGACCATTACTCAAACCGGCGGTGTTTTCCTCAAGGGAATTACCTTTATAAACGGAAACTCTCTCGTTATGGCCGCAAGCGAATCGCCCATGCAGGGCGGCGCGATCAATAACGCCTATAAACTCACCGTTGAAGATTGTACCTTTAAGAACAATACCGCAAAGGACGGAAGCGCTATTCGCAACGTCGGCGATTTGACCGTTCTAAACAGTGTGATCGTTGAAAATACCGCGACCGGAAACGGTGCGATCTTCAACGGCGGAACCAACAATATCGGTAATGTTACCATTATCGGATCCATGATCTCCGGGAACGATTCCGGAACCGGATAC
Source organism: Planctomycetia bacterium (assembly GCA_030539035.1). GTDB lineage: Bacteria > Planctomycetota > Planctomycetia > Pirellulales > Thermoguttaceae > JAUNBG01. The sequence continues at coordinate 19,339 of JAUNSU010000005.1, read as the reverse complement.
GGCGGCGCGGTTTCCCATCAGGGAACGTCCCTGATCATTCGGGATTCCGATCTCTCCGGCAACAGCGCGGGATTCGGCGGCGGTGTCGCCCTGGTCTCCGGAAACGTTGAGATCGAAAACAGCACGCTCGCCGGAAACTACGCCAAAGGAACCGTCGATGAAAACGGCAAAACGGTCCTTTCCGGACAGGGCGGCGGAATCTTCTCCATTATCGATTTCACACTGACCGATTCCATCGTTACCGGAAACAAAGCAGCCGTTGAAGCCGATATTTATGCCAAGCCCGAAAAATGGTCTGTTGCCAATAATGTCAATAATTTGATCGGTACGGATCCCGTGTCCCTCTTTACTTCGTTCGCTTCCTACACAACATGGAACAAGAATCTGTACAAGAGCTGGAATCTTCAGCTGCTTGATACGGCAACCGCCGCGATCGACAAGGGAACGACAACCCGAACTGCCGCCGCGCAGGATGCCGCGGGCAATCCGCGAATCGTCAACGCCATCATCGATATCGGCGCTTACGAATATCAGGGAGAAGGCAAGATCAATATCATTACGGCTTCAAACGCGAACGCGGCCAACGAGATCCCCGTTGTCTCAACCGACAGCAAGATCGAAGCCGGCACTGAAATCACGACCTTTGGATTCCGGGCCGAACGGCGGGGTACTGCGGTTACCTATTCGATCAAGGCCGATGAAAACGCGGATCCGCTGGTTGAGCCGCTCTTTATCATCGATTCCGCAACCGGAAACTTGACCGCGGCGAGGGAAATCCCCGATGGACTTTATTCCATTACGATCCTCGCAAAAGTCGATGGCGTTGAGGATCCTTATGAAGCGGTTTACACGATCAAGATAGCGCCGCAGACTGGCCTATCGCAGCTTGTGGATACACATCTGGTTACTTCGACCTCGGTCTACCTCTCCTGGCTCGCTGTGGATCATGCCGACAAGTATCAGATCCGGTACAAGAAGGTCGGAGAATCCGACGATGCCTGGACGATCTATCAGAACGCCGCCGGTCAGTCCTTCTTCTACGGAACTGCGGCAACGGTCAATGCGCGCTTTGAAATCGGCGCGACGTACATCTTCCAGATCAAGGCTTTGTCGAATGACGGCTATATCGACTCCGACTGGTCGGATCAGGAAAGAGAGATCGTTGCGGCCGGATCATTGCTGCCGGGCGAAACCGAGATCAATCCCGAACTTCTTCGCTGGTCGTCCAAACAGATGGTTACCATCGAATATGTTCTCCCGACCATTTCCGTGAAGTCGTACGAATTCGCCGACGGACAGGTTCTCAAGCTCGTCATCAATGTCGGAATGAACTCGCAGGGTCGGATCAGTCAATGGTTCGTAAACTGGGGCGATCAATCCAAAGATCAGCTGCCGATCGCAGCGGCCGGAACAAAGTTGAATGCCGCGCATTATTATGAAAAGAACGGTGACTTCTCGATCACCCTTAAACTGATCGATACCGAGGGATACGGCGAATCGTTCGTATACTCGCTCGGAAATCATGTTGTCGATTCTTATGCGGCTCCGGCTGAACTTCCGGTAATGGAAACGATTGTGTCCGCCGCGGATTCATCACTCCCGAGGAAAGAAACGATCACGGTTCCGAGCGAATCGGGTTTGCCTTCGGAGACAGCCGGATCGAATTATGTCCAGGAGAACGCGCTCTTCTTTGAGGAGCTGTTCGGACTTCGCGAAACGAGTGAAAAACCGGTCAGCGCGGCCGAACTTCCGATCGCGGCTTCGGTTCTTCCGTCGTTCACTGCGGAGCGTCTGAGCAATCGGATCCTTCGTCAGCACATCAATCAGTCGATCGACTCGATTTACGCCGAGGAAGATCTGGATCTGATCGGAGATTACGGATTCGAAGAAAACATCGTTTCCGAAAGCGGAACCGCGGAATCTTCGATCTACGATGAACTTCTCACGGAACTGAAGTGAGAGTCATCGTTCCTTGAAAATTGTGAAAAAGACGGGCCAACCCCCGTCTTTTTTTATGCCGCAGATTATGTTTTTTGGTTGTCTTTTGAAAAATTTTTGTTTTGCCCGGCTTAGCTCTTTTTTACCGCAGATGAACACTGATTTACGCAGAGGGTCTTTCGGGAAACCAATGTTTTTTGTGAAGACCGGGGAAGCGGTGAAGAGATCGATTTGAAAACACGGTTGGAACCCGAGCGCTGGGACGGTGTTCTGCAACAGATCGCAAGCCCGTAATGAAGTGAGCGAAGCGAACGGAATTAGGGAATGAACGTAAAGTAATATTTTGCCGGTTCATTTTTATTATCGTGCGGAGGCGCAGCGGACGCAGAGGATCTTTTAGATATTTGTGCCTCGTGAAGTAAATCGTTGTTGTCCCCGGTTTAATGGGAGTTTTTCTATTTTAAAAATTCAACGTTTACCGGGAAGGCCCTCCGGTGTTGCCGTCGGAAAAGTGCAGCCGAAAGACCAGCCTCGAAGAGGCGGCACAATAAAAAAGAGAAAACAAAGATCTTTGAGAAGCGTTCGATTCCTTCTGTAGGTTTTTTATTTGTGTGTATTGTTCAACTTAAAATCGAATTAAACAAATCATATTCCTTTCAATTTGATAAACATTATACTTGACAGAGATCGAAATTGAATCCCTCCTCTGCGCCTCCGCGCCACTGCGAGATAAAAAAATAATGTATGTACTTCCGATATATATTGATACCGGGAAAACAAGCTAAAAATAATTTATCGCGCAGCGGACGCAGAGGATCTTTTAGATATTTGTGCCTCGTGAAGTAAATCGTTGTTGTCCCCGGTTTAATGGGAGTTTACCTCTATTAGAGATATTTTACTCCTTCGAAAAGCGACGGCGGAGCCGTCGTGGTCGAAAAGTTGGAATCTCAAAAAAACGTTGTGATTCGATTAAGGGTTGAACCACGATTCTCCGGGCGATATTGATTCCCTAATTCCGTTCGACGGCGAGGCGCCGCTCCCAGTTCGCGCTGCCGCGCGGTTGCCGAGGACCCGCTCCCGTTGATTGCTGGTTTACCGGTTGTACTTTTTGCACTGCGCTTACAGCGCGCTGCTGTTGGGGGGGTCGTTGACCCGGGGTGCCGGTCGCTTCGCTCCCTCTGCCCCGGGCTGGAAGGCACTGCCCCTATCGGGGCGCTGATTATTGGCAGTTCCAACAGGATGAAGTAATATGTTTGTAATTCGAACTCTTCTCAAGGATCTTTGTTTTACTCTTTTTTATTGTGCCGCATCTCCGATGCTGGTCTTTCGGCTGCCCTTTCCCGATCGGCAACGCCGAGGGTCTCATTGAAAACTGAGGAATTTTTCTGCAAGATAAACACCCATTAAACCGGGGAAGCGGTGAAAAACAAGGCCACCGTCCCAGCGCTCGGATTCCAACCGGGTTCCTAAATCGATATTTTTCTCTGCTTCCCCGGTCTTCACAAAAAACATTGGTTTTTAAAGGACCCATCCGTGGTTATCCGTGATCATCCGTGGTTTAAAAAAGAGCCAAGCCGAACAAACACAATATTATCCAAAAAACCAGCCTAAAAAAATAATCTAAGGTTTCCGAACAAGGTACCGGACCGCCAAAAATCCATCCGTGGTTATCCGTGATCATCCGTGGTTCAAAAAAGAGCCAAGCCGAACAAACACAATATTATTCAAAAAACCAGCCTAAAAAAATAATCTACGGTTTCCGAACAAGGTACCGGACCGCCAAAAATCCATCCGTGGTTATCCGTGATCATCCGTGGTTCAAAAAAGAGCCAAGCCGAACAAACACAATATTATTCAAAAAACCAGCCTAAAAAAATAATCTACGGTTAAAAAAAGCCGCGGACTTCGGGAAAGTCTGCGGCTTTTATATCCGGATCGGGATCGATCAGATGGTCTTTTCGAACCACTCGTCAAGATTCTCCTCCGAGGAGAGATCGGCAAAGAGAACCGTATTGACCTGATCGGCGATCGGAGCCGCGGCGGCTGCCGGCGGGGTCCACGTTCGTGTCAATCCGCCGTCCGGCTCTCCAATACCGTTCCAGACACCATTGACCCAATCCCCGCTGAAGACTTCGTTATCATCGAAATCACCGACTTTAACGTCGTCTTTCATACTGATCCAGTTATTATTAACACCGTTATCGAGGGCGATATTGCGCGTCTTTCCGAGGACGTTTCCGGTGGATCCTTCATCTTCGGAATTAAAGACCGCTTTATAGTAGAAGTCGTAATCGGCGACGGTACCCCAGTTTTCGGCGATATAGCTGTCGATACTCAAGATCGAGCCCTGTTCGTTGACAACACCGCCGTAATGGGCCGCCTTGTTTCCGCCGATATTGACGTTCTTCAAGGTCAGTTCATTCTTGTAGGAGTAGATCGCTCCGCCCCAAAGGGTCGCTTCGCAGCCGTAGATATTCGTATTTTCGACGGAAACGTTTCCGGAAGCGATATAGATCGCGCCGCCCTTTTCGGTATATCCGGCGGTCAAGGTCAGTCCTCTCAGATTGACATTGACATCACTCGGAACGGACGCATTAACATTCATTCCATGATAGTAGATCGGATACTTGTGATTATCGATATCGATGGAGAAGATACCCGTCTTGTTATCACCGCTGATTGTCAAGCCGCCCGCCAGAGCAGAGGCATCGATTGTAACACAATCGGTCAAAACGATCGGACCGAGATCCGCGTCGAGAGTAATCGTTCCGCCGTTAAGGGAAGAATCAAAAGTAACCACAGTACTTCCGGTCTGCCGCTGTTCGGCGTACATGATCGCTTCTCGGAGAGAGACGACTCCGTCATTTCGATCGATAATATCATCGAGCGTTGTAACGACGGAAGAAGCGGCATCCATGATATCGTTCCGTTCGTAGGCACCCATATCGGTAGCGGCGCCGTAAGCCCGGAGGTTGCCGTTGATATCGACTTCCGGCTTGGCGTGTGCGATTCGGTTGACTTCCAGATAATCGTTGTTTCCGGCATTGACCGCGAGCGAGAAATCAGTAAGGCGGAAGTCCCGTTTCGGCGCATCGACGAATATGGAATCGTATCCGGTAACATCTGCATACTGAATACTGGCCGTCGTATTGAAGCGTCCGGTATAGAAAGAAGCGGATGTGTACAGCGTATTATAGATATAAATCGCTCTGTATGCCGGAGGAGCGGGATTGACCGTCCAGGACATTCTCAAGTCAACACCGTTGAGAGCAACAATCGAATTATAGACATTCGCACGGCCCTGTGTCCAAATACCATTGTTGTTTTGAACGATGGTACAGCTGTAGATATGAGCAATTCCGTAGAACGCGGTTGCCTGATCATCATCGATATAAACAGCGGATCCGTTTCCGTAGAAGAGGCAGTTCCGGGCTTCCACGATGGAATGTTCATCCAGGCGAATGGCGGCATTGCTCGCCCCTGTCAAAGTAACGCCTTTGATCACGAGGTAAGGAGAGTAAACCTGATTGGTTGTGTTATGATATCCTGTCAACTCGAAGATAACCGCGCCGTCTCCGGAGAGATTGCTCGCGTCGATGGTGATTCCGCCGTTTTTGGCAAGGGAAGTCGCATCGATCAGATAATCACGGGTCGCGTAATTATGCATGGTTCCGCCGTTGTGTGTCAAACTCAAAGCCCCGTAATTTGCACTGAGGTAAATGGTTTTTCCGGCGAGAGACGCGTCAAATGTAATCGGACTGTTGTCGAGAACATAATTCGCGTAATAAGCGGAACTTCCCGCAGAGTTGGTATACGGACCGCCGATGGAATCGAAACCGTTTCCGATCTTGTTATCCGTCGAGTAAAGAATGGCTTCACGGAGAGAGATCAAACCATCGTATTGATTAACGATATCGAGTTCCGTGGTAACGATCGTGGATCGTTTTTCGGTCGTCGTCTGATAGGCACCCAAATCCGCTGTCGGCGAGGCTTTAAGAGTCAAGTTTGCTTTAAGGGAATCAAGATCAGTAACGGTATCCGGATTCTCTTCGATCACGTTCTTGACGTACTGGGCGGCAACGGCGTTTCCGGAGACGTTTGTCATATAGGCAACGACATCATCCAGATCGGTCAGTCCGGTATCCAGAACGACCCAATAGAGATCCCAGCGTTTCTCGCCGTCTTCAACGAGCCCTTCAAGGACTTGACGCAGAATGACCGTATTCGGAATAACCAATTCCTGATTGGCCCGCAGATCCTTAACCAGTCCGAGATGTTCAACAAGAGATCTCTGTTTCAGATAAGCCTCAAAACCGTCAAGGGTAGGATCAATACCGGTACGAACACAATCCGCTTCATAGAGATCAAGAGATGTAATCGTCTGCGAAGCGAGGACCTGATCTTCCAGACCGCTGCGATAATACTCCATCAATCCGGCATAGGAATTATAATTCGCACTGTCGCTGATGATCCGAAGGGCATCTTCCCGATTTGCGATGCTGTTATCGATATAAGCAAGGAGGCCGGCAAGATCACTCACACCGTCGAGTTCAGCCTGAGCGATGTAATCCAGACCCGCACGGGCTTGCCGCTGGGTATTAGTGTTTCCGAAGAGGTTTCCGTCAAGATCTCTCGTAATTCCGTACTGAACCAGATAGGTCCCGTTCGCTGCTTTGAGAGCAGGATTATTTCCGTTATCGGGATAGAGTCTGTAATTATTCGCACTGATATCGACGAACTGGGGATCGACAGTACTGTCATCGCCGTACCCGATGATATTTCCGCTGACACCATTGAGAGAATAAAGCCGCTGCGAATTCCGGATCATGGTGTATTGAACATCAATGGCACCGTTGAGCCAGAGATCGCCGTCATTTTTCCCGGTCGATCCGGTCGCGGTATTCCATGCAACGATACTGTTGTAAAGATGAATGGAACTGTCTTCCGTATAGATTCCGCCGCCCTGAACTGCGCTGTTGTTTGCAACGGTGCAGTTGACCATGGTGATCTCGCCGGAGAGGCTGTAAACACCGCCGCCGTAAGTAACATTGGTCGAGATCTGGCTTGTTGCGCGGTTCGAATGAATCAGGGTATTCAAAATCCAGAGATTTCCGGATTTGTGATAGATTGCACCGCCGTTTGACGCGCTTCCGTTATAGAGCTCGAAATTGTACAGTTTGACGATATCTTCATCTTCGGTGAACGATCCTGTATCGATCCGGAAGATCGAATTATTGTAATTGCCGTTAATGGCATATCCATTGACCGCAGAAGCATCGATCGTCAAAGGCCGTGTGATCAGAATGCTTTGAGTATCAAGATTCATGGTCGGATTGGCACCGAGATAGTATTGGGAGAAAGTAACCGTCTTTTTCAGTCCGATATCATAAAGGCGTTCGGCCATGGCCACCGCTTCGCGGAGCGAGACCCGATCATCATTCGCGTCAATTTTATCGAGATTCGTTGTAACGGTAACTTCGTCCATTCCGTTGTAGAAGTAGTTGTCGCGCGATTTTTGATTTTCGAAGGCGCCCATATCGACGACCTGACCGTAGATCCGGTTATTGCCCGCGGCGTCTTTTTCGGAGGAATTGACGACGTAACGATTGGATCCGCTGTTCGCAGCGAGAGAATTGTCGGCGAGCTGGAATTCATCGTTGTCCCAATCGACAAACAGTTTGTTCGCTTCGGACGAAAGATCAATTCCGGAAGTACCGCCGATAACTCCGATCATGTTGCCGTTGACACCATGGAGGGAAACGAGCTCAGGCGAATTCTGGAAGAAACTGTAACCAACACGGACACGTTCCTTGACGTAATTCGGATCCGTATAATTGAAGACGATATCGGCAACATTCGCATTTTCCGCAGTGGAATCGTTTTTAGCGATGATACTGTTGTAAACATTGATCCAGCCGTTCCCCGCGTTGCAGATCACGCCGTTTGCGGCCTTGTTGTCGGTAATCGTCGATCCGATGATGTTCAAAGTAACATTCTCGCTGTCGGCCGCGACATAGATCGCACCGCCGTTATCAGCGATATTATCATAGATCAGGGTATTGTAAACGGTCAAATTTCCAGCGCGCAGATAGATCGCGCCGCCGTTTTCAATCGTAAACTCTTCCATCTTCCGATCGGTGTAATGATTGCTCAAAGTCAATCCGACCAGTTCGACGTTTCCGTTATTAACATACATGATCCGGGAATTCGCGTCTTTCGCGGTCGAGATCGTGATATTGTTTCCGAGGAAAGATCCGTCGATTCGAATGTTCTGATTGATATAAAGCTGTTTCTTAAGCTCGATCGTTTTTCCCGAGAGGCTTTCGGCGAATGTGATCACGTTTCCGAGTCCGTAATTGTTGGCGTAAACTTCAACGGCTTCACGCAGAGTGATCACACCGTCGGCATCGTTCGGATCAGCGTCATCGAGGGATGTAACGATCAGGCTGGGGATTTCACCGGCTCCGTAGATCGATTCGAAAGCGCCCATGTCGACTTTGCCCTTGAATCGGGCCGCTCCGGCCAGATCGACGGTGAGCGAAGATCCGTCGGGATATCGGGCCAGCGAGTTGTCGCCTGAATTGATCGCTTTGGAATTATATCCGTCGGTTCCTTTTCCAAGCTGGAAATTATTGGCGTCCCAATTGATGAAATAGGGATCGGCGGGAGTATCGGTCGACCCGGAATAACTTCCGTTGATATTATTGATTCCGTTTCCGCTGTTGATGCTCTGATCCGCGATTCCAATGAAACTGGAGAAGTAAGTATTCTTGAGACCCGTTTCATCCGAGGCATTAAGGATAAAGACATCGGGCGAAAACAGGCTTGCGGTTTTAAGCGCATTGAAAGTATAGTTGGAAGTGAAATCCGCGTTTTTGGTATTCCAGGCAACAAGCGAGTTTTCGAGAGCGACGCTGCTTGACCGGCTGTAGATTCCGCCGTATCCGCAGGAAGAAGCTCCTTCGGCCGCGTTTTTGGCATTGTTCTTTGTGATCGTCGTATTGACAACACGAAGGGATCCGTTTTCGGACTGGATCGCGGCGCCGCGCTGAGCCTGATTTCCCCAAAGAAGGGTATTGATCAGGGTCAAATTGCCCGCGGAATGATAAATACCGCCGCCGCCAAGGGATCCGGCATCGCCGCCGGTAATCGTGATCCCGATCAGGATAACATCATCATCGGCCGAAGCGATTTCGAAGACACGGGACTTGCCGCCTGCGTCAAAGGTAATTCCGCCTTTGACACTGGTTGCGTCGATTGTGATTCCTTTTTCGATGAGGATCGCGCCGTCGGCGAGAACGATTGTTCCCTTTCCGGCGATATAATCTTCTTCGGGGATATCGAAAGTGATCGTAGTTCCGACTTTGACCAGTTTTCCGTTTTCATCAAGATAACCGGATCCGGCGTAAAGAATCGCTTCACGGATCGAGATCACGTTGTCTTCCGGATCAATGACATCGCTGAGCGTTGTAACGACGATGGACGGCTTTTCGAGAACACCGTCGAATTCGTAGGCGCCCATATCGACCGTACCGTTCACGATACGATCTTTATTATCGTAATCCGTGGTGAGATAGTAGGTTGTCGATCGGGACTTGGCCTTGATCGAAGCGAGATAACCGGCCTGTCCGATAAAGCTGTTCTGTCCGCCGTTCACCGCCTGGGAAGCGCCCTTGAGGTGAAGATCAACGATCGGATTTTTAACAACATCATCGGAAGTCTTATTGGTCAAAACACCGTTTTCATCAAAGACCGGATTCACGCGGAATTGGGGATCGACGGGAGATTCAGATGTTCCGGCGATATTCCCGTTCTTTCCGTTGATCGTTCCGCTGTTGTTCATGGAGAAGACTCCGAACAGGCTGGCATTGATCTCGTAAGTTCCGGACTTAAAGTAAAGATCGGCATTCTTCGCGTTGTTCGAACTGAGGAAATAGTTCTGCGCGATGACGGAGTTCTTTACGGAAAGGAGTGCCCCGGAATTATAGTAGACCGCGGCGTAAACCGGATTGTTCGCGTTATCGATCATCGTGGCGTTTCCGGCAACGGTCGTATTCAGCAGGTTCAATTTTCCGGAAGCAGTGTAAATCGCGGCGCCGGTAAGGGCCTGATTGGCGAACAGGATGCAGTTAATCAGGGAGACTTCAGTATTGATTCCGTTTTGATAAATCGCTCCCCCGTTGTCAACTTTATTGGCATTGGTCAAAGTAATATATTTCAGCGTCAATTTGCCTTCGCCGGTAACATTGAAGATTCCGGAGTTTTCCGCGGCGGAAAGGGTAATTCCCCCCTCGACATTAGCCGCATCGATGGTAACCGCGTAATCAAGATCGTATTCTTTGGCGAGCTGAATTGTGTTTTTCGCGTTGGCGAGTTCTTCGGCGGAAACATTGAAGGTGATCGGAGTTCCGAGCTTTTTAGCGTTTTCAATGGCTTCACCGATCGAGATCAGACCGTCGGTCTTATCGTAAATATCCGCAAGGGTCGTAACGACGGTGCTTTGCGGATCACGGGCATCCGGGTTTTCATAAGCGCCGATATCGATAAGGGATCCGCTGTAGAGGACACCTTCGATATCCGCGAGGATCGGAGATCCGTCGAAGTTCTTCGCGAACTGGGAATTTCCGGCATTAACCGCGCTGGATTCATCTGCCAAATAATACTTGTAGGTATATCGGCTTCCGGTGGAGAAAGCTGTTTTGCCTGTTCCGAATTTGTATCCGGAGAAGTCAGTGCTTGTACCATTATGTTCCGAGGCATAATCCTTGAAGTGATCTGCGGCAAGGATCGGAGAAGAGATCGTTCCAACCTGATTTCCGTTTTTACCGTTGTACATCGCGCCGTCGCGCATCGAACCAATAACATTATTGAATGTACTGTTGAGGCTGACGTTTTTGACTTCGAAATCGATATTGGCAGAAAGCCAGCATTCGTTTCCGAGAACCATGGTATTATACATACGGACGACACCGCCGGTGGCGAAAATACCGCCTGCGTTCTGGGACGTATTATCAACGATTGTGCAATCACGGACATCGAGGAATCCGCCTGCGGACATAATCGCGCCGCCGCCGTATTCTCCAGTGGAGAGATTCAATGTCGTTTGATTGTGATGGAGCACGCATTGGGTAAGGAGCAGGCTTCCGGCGCCCTGCCAGATCGCGCCGCCGTTCTTTTCCGCTTCATTGCTGTTGAGAATGACCCGATTCATCTTGAGAGATCCGCCGGTAACTGCGATAGCTCCGCCGTTTCCGTTCAAGACGGTGTCGGTATCGTCTTCGGAGTGCCCGCCGACCAGGGTAAGATCATTTACGGTAACATCGCTGCCCGCCATGGAGGTAAAGATCCGGTGCCCGTTTCCGTCAATCGTGATTGCGGAAACAGTTTTCTCATTGATCACTTTTGTCAATCCCTGAATGGTGAAAACGGCTCCCTGGTTGAACAAGAGATCACCGTAGGTTTCACAGTCAAGCGTAATAACGCCAACCAGATCGTTTTCGAAGAGACCAAGTTCAACGGCATCGAATGTGATGATATCGGTAACAAGAGGATACTGCGGATCATCGACCATACTGGAGGTCGCGTAATTGATTGCTTCACGAAGGGAGATTTTTCCGTCGTTCGGATCATCGGTATCGTCCAGTGTCGTAACAATGGTCGAAGGGCTCTCTTTTTGAAGTCCATTTTCATAGGCACCGACATCGGTTGAATATCCGAGGACAGCATCCGCGGTTTTACGATTACGGCTCTTGGTGAAGTCCCGTGTCAATTCCACGGTTTTACCGAAAAGATCGGTATAACTCAGATTATCAACATCACCATGGCCGCGAATTTCGGTTGTATTATCGCTGTGAAGATTCCAGGTATTCCAAGTACCAAGATCATCCCCGGTAAAGAGCGTGAATTGCGGATCGAATCCAGTAATCGTCTGTCCGATCACACTGGATTTGACTGTGAATTTCGCCGTATCGTTTACATCGTGATTAACCGTACTGTTGTAAATAATGGAGTTTTCCAGAGTAACAGTTCCGGTCCCGACCGCGTTGACGCCGTATTCGGCATTACCGACGATGGACGAGGTATTGATCAGGATATTTCCGGCACCGTTTGCTTCAATTCCGGATCCGGTTGTATTTCCGGTGATGAGCGAACTGACAACGGAGAGGGAATATCCGGTAACCGCGGAATTCACTGCGGCGCTGTTGAAGATTCCCGCTCCATTTGCTGCGTCGTTTCCGCTGATTTGGGTATAAAGGACGAGCATGGCGCCATCGTTTACAATCGCACCGCCGTTTGTGTCCGCCGTATTATAGAACAGCTTGGAATCGGAAACGGTTGCAATGCCTGCCGCGGTGTTGAAGATCGCGCCGCCGTTGGCCGCCCTATTTCCGACTGTTCCTTTATTCGCAGCATCGAATGTACTGATTGATTTCGCGGTGAGGGTTCCTGCATTGTAAACGGCACCGCCGTCTCTGGTCGCGACGTTTGCAAAGAAGATATCGGAAGTCAAATCGGCTTTGGCTCCGGCACTTATGGAAACCGCGCCGCCGCTGACTGCCATGTTTGTGTTAAACGTCGAATTGGCGATTGATCCGGTTCCGTTCACGGAGACCGCACCGCCGTTCCGCGCGCTGTTTCCGGTAAAGGTCGAAGTTTTAATCGTGATATTCGATCCGGCCGCGGAATCAATGGCACCGCCGTTCCCGTCTGATACATTTCCGGTAAAGGCTGCGTTGGTAAGATCGGCGGTTCCCAGAACAGAGATCGCGCCGCCGTTATCAGCCATATTCGCTGTGAATGCGGTATCGGTAACGGTAATGGATGTTCCGGCGGAGACGTAAATCGCACCGCCTGTCCCTGCGAAATTATCGTTCAGGGCCGCTTTGTCGAGCACAACGGTTCCGTTGGTGATCAGAATCGCGCCGCCGTTTTCATCATCCGCGGATCCTTCCTTGATCGTAATGTTGGCGAGAGAAACGTTTCCAGTTTCCGCGGAATCAATGAGGATCACACGGAAAGTATCTTCTCCGCCGAGTTCGATCCCGGTGAACTTCGCCTTGTCGGCTCCGGTAAGATTCGATCCGTCGATAGTAACACTCTTGTAGATTTCGAGAGTATTATCAAGATCGATCGGAAGGATCCCGCTTGCGATGAGCGCGGCCCATCCGGTCGGATCATCGGCGTAGTCGTTTGCCTTGATCTTGTCAAGATTGAAAACGATCTCGCGGGAAAGGGGAGTGTTGACCACAATGGAAACGACGCCGTCTTCGACGAGGATCTGGCCTGTCGTTCCATCGGCGTAAGTGATCGTATCAAGCGTCTTGTACCCGTTGAAGGCTTTCGAATTGTAAGTACTGTAAGACGTGATCAGTTCGACCGCGGAATCTTTCTGGATATATCGAACATCATCTCCTTCGGTGAACGGGTTTTCGACCTTTTCGCCGAGAGAATTAAAGAAGCATTTGTTTCCTTCTTCATCTGTGCCGTAAGTATATTCGTCGCCGTAGGTATTATCGGGATTAACGAGAGAAAGTTTATCGCCGTCACCAAGAGTGACTTTGCCGCCGTCCTTGAAAATGTAATCTCCGGCATTGTGTGTAACAAACGCGCCGTCTTCGACGAAGACCGTATTTCCGTTGAGCGTAAAGGACTGACCTTCGAGAAGAGGATCGGAAAGAAGCGTTGTAACCGGAACGCTTTCGCCTGCGGAATTGATCGCTTCACGGAGAGAGACTTTATCATCTCCGACTCTTTCGTTTTCGTGGAGAGTCGTTACTTCCGTCGAGATGATCAGATTCTTGCTGACCCATTCGTAAGCGCCGATATCGACACCGCCGTAAAGGGAACGGGAATTTCCGGCCAGATCGGTCATAATCGCTGATCCGTCCTGATATCGGGCCTTGCCCAAGTTTCCTTTGTTGACCGGATAAAGATTCGGATCGACGTTCTCATTGATCTTTTCCCGAAGGGTGAACTTACGGGTCGAGTAATCGGTGAAGAGAAGATCGGCGTATCCGGAATTCGGATTGAGGTTGGACGCGCCGGGATCAATAACGGTGTAGACTGTTCCGTTTTTCGAAGCGATACCCTTATCTGTAACGAGGGAGTACTGAACATCGGAAGCAGCGCCGTTTTCGAGCACGATCTGATAATTCACCGCGGGCTGATCCAGGGTAAGAGAACTCGGAACACCCGGCTTGTATCCCCAGATATCCCCGGCGGAAAGCGTATCAGTCGGACCGGCCAATTCTTCGGTAAACGTCGGGACGCCGCTGACTTTGCGATAAACGAACGTACGGGTAACGGTTCCATCTTTCCAGGAAAATCGGGTTCCGTCGGCAATATCCAATACTACCTTGTTCGTATCGGTAAAGACACTGAGGGAGATCTTGCCGTCGGCATCATTTCGATAGGTATAATTCACCAGAGCGGCGGTGAGGGCGTTCGTCAATTTGACGGTATTGGGCGCGGTAAGGGCCGATCCCCAGATTCCGCTCGGAATGTGAGTCAGCGTGAATTCGGGATCGCCGTTCGCGTTGGAGCAGAAGTAATACTGATCGGATTCCTGATCGCGGATCAGACTTCCGTCGGACGGAACAGCAGGATCGCCGTCAACGTTGGTGAACGCGCTCTTGTAAAGGCTCCGATCGTAAGAATAGGTATAGTCAACCGACGTTCCATCACCGAGAGTAAGGTTCACTGTGATATCCGCGGAGCCGAATCCCCAAAGATCTTTCGGAAGCGAAGTCTCTTCAAAGAAGTCCGCGTTGAACGTTCCGGATGTATGTCCATTATAGAGGAAATACTTCACGGTGCCATTATTGTTCCAGGCCAGGATCGAATCCGCGGTGGGCGTATACTTGTTTCCGTTGGCATCAAGGAATTCGGCGGTGAGATTTCCGTTTGCATCATAGGAATAGCTGTAAACGAGATCGACAGGATCCGAGTTCAGGGAGATCAGTGTCATCGGAACCAGCTGGGCGGTTCTTCCCCAAAGTCCTGCGGGTACTTTCACTTCGGTGAAAACGACCGTGCCGGAATTCCAATATCGGAAGTAACGAACTGTTCCGTTGACCGTGCACTGAAGAAGAGCACCGTTAGCGGGATCATAGGCAGCTCCTGTCGAATTGACAGTGAAAGCGCTTGTGATCAGATTGCCCGCATCATCATATTCGTATTCATAGGTGAGCGCAGCATTTCCGGCAGCCTGAAGAAGGGTCATCGAAACCGTTCGGGCACTCAACTTCCAGATATCTTTCGGAGTGGAAGCGGCGGTAAAGGAATCGCCGTCCGTATTATCATAGGCCGCATTGTAGTTGAACACATAGTACTTCGAAACGCCGTTGAGTTCGTAGATCACGATTGATCCATCGGTAACAGACTTGGAGAATTCAGCGTCGAGAAGATCGAGATATTCGTAACTGTAGTTTACGGTTTCGGTGGACTGGTTTTCGTAAACGATCGAGTTGTAAAGATTCAAAGTCGAACCGGCGGTTCCGTAAATCGCGCTGGCGGTATCGCCGTCGTTCGCGGAAATCGTGCTGTTGACGATCGTGATCTTGCCGACGTTGTAAATCGCTCCCCCTTCCTTACGGGCTTCATTGCCGTAAAGAAGATCGTTGACCAGCCAAAGATCCGCGCCTTCGTTCCAGATCGATCCGCCCTGATCTTCAAGACCGTTGACGAGCTTCAGACCGGTGATCGTGATAGGATCGACGGCGGTATCTTCGATATTGAAGTGGCGGCTTTCGCCTTTGGCGTCGAGAGAAGCCGTTCCTTGCAGGGAAGAAGCGTCGATCGTAATGGAATCGATTACTTTGTCGCCATCTTCATTCATGAAGGTTTCGTCGGAGATCGTCAGTTCTTTCGCAAGGGTTATTGAATCCCCGGCGAGAGACGGATCGAAATAGATCGTATCGTAAACTTTGGTTTCCGTTTTCAGGCCGCCTTCATTGATAGTAACGGATGTGCCGTCTTCAAGGAGAACCGTTGCGGAATTTTTTTCGACGATATCGTTGAAGAAATCGACCGGTTCACCGTTTGCGTCGATGAATTCTGTCCCATCGACATAGGTGTAGGTTTCCCCATTGTAAGTGAATTCGGTTCCGGGTTCGAAGGGATTTCTGTTCCCTTCTTCATCGGTCGCCTGAATTCCGGCCTTATAGGCATAATCAACTCCGTCGATGGTAACGGTATCGCCGTCGTTAATTTCGGTAACGCCGTATTCGAAAACTTCGGTAACCGGAACACCGTTGACATCGTGCGTGATCGCGGTACCGTTTTCGAGGACGGTATCGCGGCTGTCGGAAGTACCGAGATAATCGAGCGCTTCACGAAGCGTGATCACGCCGTCGGATCGGTCAACAGAGTCAGTCTTGGAATTAACGACGATCCCGTCAGCATCCCACCAATCATCTTTGTAATAACCGTCTTCGGTCCAATCGCCCTTGATGAGGATGGAATCGCGGTCGCCGTTGACGCCGATTTGCGGATGCTGGATATTGCCGGTATCGGAAACGACATTGCTGTACGTGTAATCGTACAATTCGCGCATGGAAAGACGTCCGTCTTCATTAGTATCGGCAACGAGAAGACCGTTTTCATCGCGCAGGGTCATTCCGTTCACGATGTACTCGCCGAAGTAATCATTTCCGGTCGAGTCTTTGTAAGTATTTTCTTTTGTGTTCGCCGCGGTGATCACGGTAACGAGTTCATCGGTATTATTATCGAGGACATCGATAAAGTCGGTATAATGGAATCGTTCCGCGTCGGCGGCCTGGGATGTATTGTAGAAGTAAGGATTCAGAACGACCTGAATTTCGCCGACATTCAAGCGATCGACCAGAACGCTGAGATCATCGGGACTGATCAGATATTTCATATCGGCGGTCGCTTTGTAGGTGCGCAGATAACTGACATCGAGTCCGGAGACGCTGCTGGTGTATCCGAGTCCGGCGTAATAGATGAAGACGACGTCGTTATCTTTGGCCCGGGACGCGATATTGTCGAATGCTGTACTGATCTGGCTGTAAGTAACCTTTCCGGTCAAAAGGGAAACATTTTCCGAACTCCACTGCGGAGCGGAACTGATCAGGGCATTGTAAACGCCGACGGCATCCTCTTTCGCGAAAGCCGCGTCTTCACCGCTGGAGTATTCGGAAGCTCCAATGACCAGAGCGTAATAATTCGCGTTGTTGAAGAAGTCGGAGGTCTTGAACGATCGGACCGCGGACCAATCGGTATGGCTGAATTCCCCGCTTTCGTTGTTGGCGTTGTAAGCCATAACGCGGCAATAATAGGTTGTATCGGGATCCAGATTCGTAAGAGTCCAGCTCGTTGCGTATCGTCCGGCTTCCGCTTCATTGTATATTGCGAAAGTATCGTCGGTGGACCATTGAATGACCGTTTTATTGATATATTCTTTTTCACCGCCGTATCGATAACCTTCCGGAACACCTTCGCCGTTGTAATCTTTGAGGAGTTCCCAGGTAACGAGCGCGCTGGAGTTAATGGTTGTGATCTCATCGATTCCGACGACGGCATTATCGATCTCGACGGGCATCGATCCGTTGATCGTCAAGGTGTAATTCGGATTCTTCGCGCCGTAAGCTCCGACAACGCGGACAAAGAAGGTTCCGGACGATTCGCCGTAAAGGGAAACCGTTTCTTTATCGTTGAGAGAAACACTCCGTCCGACAAGGCGGTATCCGCCCGGATAGGAGGAATCCACCGCGTAAACGTAAAGATTCAGATCGCCGAGGCTGCTGTTGAATTCGATTGACACATTATTATCGGCTGTGATCTGTCCCTGAATTTCGAAGGAGAACCAGTCTTCCGGGGTAAGAAGAACGAGATCTTTAACGGTAAAGTTCGGATCAACGATCGCGCCGAGATTCGGATTGTAATGATCTTCCGGACTCTGGGTCTGTCCATTGACGTAGATATCGCTATTCGTCGATTTATCCAGTTCTTCCAGAGAAGCGTTCGGAACGAAGAAGTCGTCCTGGGTCAAAAATGTCTGGAAGGAAACGGACGCGGAATTGTTCGTGTAATCGTATTCGAGATTCTGATCGGCATCATTCACTTCACGAAGGGTAAAGCTGAGTGTATTGCTGTAAAGATAAAGCTGCTCTCCGGACGCGCTGTTCGGAGTGATCTTCAAATAGCTTGCCCCAAGGCATTCGGAAGCGGTATCGCGATAGAAGAGGAAATTCGTTCCGTCTTCGAAGAAGAAGGCATCGGTAACATCGCCGACCGTGATTTCACCGCGGGAATAAGTCCGATAAAACTTTTGCGTTCCTGTGATCGGATCGATCTTCAGGGTCAGCAGGTAAGTTCGCAGGGAATCCTCATATTCCGGACGATCGGTCGCGAGAACGATCAGACCATCACCGGATTCATCATTGGGAGCGATATCGAAGCAGGTTTCCGTAAAGGCTTCTTCGGTAACACCGCGAACGAAAGCGGTATAAACAAAATATCGGGTTGCGCCGGATACCGGATCGACGAAAGAAAGAAGGGTACCGGTCGGAACATTCACCTGGAGATCATACGCGTCTGTAAAGACATTCACGCCGTTTTTGATTTTATAATTGACGGTTCTGGAACTGCTGGAAGTATACAACGTAACTTCGATTGTCCCGGCCGTCGCGCCGATTCCGCCGAGATCGGACGGAACGATCACGTCGCCTTCCGCCTTATCGGTCTTTTCAAAGATCACGTTGCCGGAAAGATTCCGGTAAATGTAATTCGATCCGTTGTAAACAATCGTTGAACCGGATTCAACCGCATAATCTTTTCCGTTTTGCATGAACTTGCTTTGCTGAAGCACTCCAGTGCTGGAGTACTGATACAAGTATGTGAGCGAAACATTGCCGGATGGAGTAACGAGTTCAACAGGAACCGAGGTCGTTTTTCCAACACTGGCTCCGAAAAGATCTTTGGAAAATTCGACCTTTGTGAAAGTGATATTGAGATTCCCGGCAGTATCCGTCGTCGAGGAATAGATGTAATTCACACCGTTCCATCGAATGACGCTTCCGGAAGCGATGTCGATGACTTTACCGTCGGAACCCTTGAAACCGGCGGAAAGGATCTTTGTTCCGTCGGAATTGTATTTGTAATTGAAGCTGACCGCAGCGGTAATATTTCCGTTGACCAAAACCATATTGGAAACGGTAACGGCAGCGCGGACATTGGCCCAGGTATTATCCGACTGAACTTCGCCCAAAAGATCGACTGTTGTAAACTTTGCGGTTTCATCGACATAGATGGCGGAATAGGTCGTTCCGTTGATCAGATAGGTACCGGTCTTGTAAGTGAAGACTTTTCCGTTTTCGAGACGAAGGGTCATTCCGTTATCGAGATCGACCGTCTCGTTAATCGCGGTGAAAGTCCCTGT
>JAUNSU010000091.1 GCA_030539035.1 Planctomycetia bacterium | reverse complement strand
AGCGCGCTGTAAGCGCAGTGCAAAAAGAACCAAGGACACCGAAAAAGGTTCGAACCCACACGCGGGAACGACGATGGGGACAATGAGGACGATGGAGACAACCTCGTTCACCAGTCGCCAAGGTCTCCTCTGTCCCCATCGTCCCCTGATTACGGGCGACCTTCATTAGGGAATTAACCTTGTCCGGGGGATCGTGATTCAACCCTTAATCGAATCACAACGTTTTTTAGAGATTTCTACTCTTCGACCACGACGGCTTCGCCGCCGGGTGCCCAAGATGGGCACCGTCCCAGCGCTTGGGTTCCAACCGCACACACAAATCGATGTTTTTTCCACTTCCCCGGGTTAATGGGAGATCGCGTTTTTTATAAACTCCACGTTTATCACAGAGCGGCGGCGCTGCCGCCGGCAAGCGAGGATGATATTATATTCCGGTTCGGGAGCTCTTGTTGGCATTTTTATCTTTTTATGGTATAATGGAAAAGGTCGAAAGACGATGTACAGTCTAAAAAAAGAAAAACGGAACGAAAACGAGCTGCGGAATGAACGAATATACGATCATTGATATGGAAACCTGGCCGAGGAGAAAGACCTTTGAATTCTATCGGACCTTTGTCAATCCGTCTTATAATATTAATGTACTCTATAATATATTGCCTCTTTACGAAATGGCCAAGGCCAAAGAAGATTCGTTTTTTCTTTTGACTTTGTACGCGATATTGCGCGCCGCAAATGAAGTTCCGCAGATCCGGCAACGATTCGTCGACGGAAAGGTCGTTCAGTACCGGCAGTTGGCTGTGATGACGCCCATAATGACCCGAAATGAAGAATTCCAGCAGGTCTGGTGCGAATATGAACCGGATTTTATACGGTTTAAAGAAGCGGCGATTCCTGTGATCGAAGCGGCCAAGGCGGGATCTTCCGGTCCTCTGATCGGACATGAACAGGACTATATTTGCGCGAGCTGTGTTCCTTGGCTTCATTTTACCGGATCGACTCAGGCCGATTTGACCTTCGAGCAGACCGTTCCGATCCTCGCCTGGGGAAAAATGAAAGAGGGAAAAGTCCCGATCAATTGCCGCTTAAATCATTATTTTGTGGACGGCTTGCACTTCAGCCGTTTTTTCAATAAAATGGAAGTGAGTTTTCAAAATCCGGAATCGCTTTATCGGGAAGCGGTTTGCAAAGACGAATGATCAAGGGAGCAAGGCGCGGAACATGGAATTACAACTGATCGCGACCTCAACGATGGGGTTGGAATCGCTGGTTGCCCGGGAATTAAAGCAACTGGGATATGATGCGCGAAATTCGGCCGACGGAACCGGACGGACGCTGTTTACCGGATCGGAACGGGATCTTGTTCGGGCGAATATCTATTTGCGTACAGCGGGAAAGATCCTGATCCAGCTCGCGGCTTTTAAGGTGTCCAACGATTTTGACACGATCTTCGACGCAGTGAAAGCGGTTTCCTGGGAAGACTGGATGCCGGAAAACGCCGCGATCAAAGTGAACGGACGATCTGTCCGGTCGACGATCACGAGTGTTCCCGCCCTTCAGAGAACGGTTAAAAAAGGGATCGTCGATCGATTGATGAAAGCGTATCGGACCCGAACTTTATCGGAAGACGGTCCGGAATATGAAGTGGAGATCTCTCTTTTAAAGGACTTCGCGGTATTAACGTTGGATACAACCGGCCGCGGACTTCATCGGCGGGGCTATCGATTGATGAATGTCGCCGTTCCATTGCGGGAGACTCTTGCCAGCGCGCTTGTTCAACTTTCGGTCTGGAAGCCGGATCGTCCTCTGATTGATCCATTTTGCGCGTCGGGGACGATTCCGATCGAAGCGGCGATGCTTGCCCGTAATATTTTGCGGCGCAGATCTGGCCGGTGATCTCGCCGGATCTTTGGCGCGATGTCCGGGAAGAAGCGCGATCGGCTATTCGGCCTCCTTTGGAGATGAAGATCCTTGGATCCGATATTGACGCGCAGGCGATTGAATACGCCCAATTTCATGCGCGCAAAGCGGGTGTTGCCGACGATATTCTTTTCGAGCAGAAAGATTTTCGGGATCTCGCCGATGATCGCAAGTATGGATGTATTATCTGCAATCCTCCTTACGGGGACCGGATCGGCGAGCATGAACAGTATCGGCCGTTGTATGCGTCGATGCCGGGGATCCTTGCCAACTTGCCGACCTGGAGTTTTTATATTTACACTTCCTGGAATGATTTCGAAGATCTGATCGGACAGAAAGCGGTTCGTCGCCGCAAGCTCTTCAACAGCCGGATCGAATGCACCTACTTTCAGTTTCCCGGTCCGAAGCCGCCGCGATTCCGGGATGAAAGCGGAGAATCGGATCAAAGGACGGAATCTGCCTCCGAGGAGGAATCCGCAAGTCCAAAAGATGTTCAGAAAGAGATCCCTGCGGATCCGCTTCCGATCGCTCCTGTTTTTACCGGACTGGACGATTATTCGAAATATCAGATCGAAGAGTTCGGCAAATGCCTGAAAAACCGGATCCATCATCTGCG
The DNA here is from genome assembly GCA_030539035.1 of Planctomycetia bacterium. Taxonomy (GTDB): domain Bacteria; phylum Planctomycetota; class Planctomycetia; order Pirellulales; family Thermoguttaceae; genus JAUNBG01. The sequence continues at coordinate 13,378 of JAUNSU010000091.1, read as the reverse complement.
CCGGTATCCGAAGAGAGGGATCACCTGCTATCGGCTTTACGATCGGGACTTTCCGGAGGTTCCTTTGGCGATTGATCTTTTTGAAGGAGAGTATCTTCACCTTGCGGAGTACGAGCGTCCGGATGAACGGAGCGTTGCCGCGCATCGGCTTTGGCTGGATAAGATCACGGAACGGGCAGGAGAGATTCTCGAAATCGCTCCGGAAAACATCTTTCTGAAAAGAAGGACCCGGCAGCGGGGAGAGAGTCAATATGAAAAACTCGGACAAACCGGCCGGATCATTACCGCAAAAGAAGGCGGGCTTCTTTTTCAGTGCAATATGTCCGATTATCTGGATGTCGGTCTCTTTCTGGATCATCGATTGACCCGGGATATGGTCCGCAAGGAATCGAAAGGAAAGCGATTTTTGAATCTTTTCTCTTATACAGGATCGTTTTCGTGCTATGCGGCCGACGGCGGAGCGGCATCGACGGTATCGGTCGATCTTTCCCCGAATTATCTTGATTGGGCGCGGGCAAATATGGAAATGAACGGCTTTTATGATCGGGACAATCCTTATCACGCGGAGCATAAATACATCAAGGCGGATACCATGCGCTTCCTGCAATCGATTCCGGAACGGGGAAAACGGGGAATCGACCGCTCTTTCGGATTGGACCGATCCGATTTTGATCTTTGCGTCTGTGATCCGCCGACGTTTTCGAACAGTAAATCGACGATGTCGGATTGGGATGTGCAGCGATCTCATGTCGATCTGCTCCGATTGCTGGCGACGCGAATGGTGCCCGGCGGGGTCCTCTATTTCTCCAATAATTTCCGACGGTTTAAACTGGACGAAGAGCGTTTATCGGATCTTTATCAAATTCGGGAGATCAGTGCCCGAACCGTTCCCGAGGAATACCGCAATAAAAGAATTCACCGCTGCTGGCGTATGATCGTCCAACATTGAGGGGTCTAATAAAGATTGGAGTTTATGTTCCATGAAGAAAAACGAGATTTTATTTTGAAACAGGGTAAGTCGTCGAAAGAAGGGGATTGATCAATATATCGAAAGATGATCCCGATTACAAGCGCCTTTTAAGTGCTTTTGAGCAAGGGAAAAAAGAGGCAAACGCGTTGCCCGAAGCCGATATGCCCGGCTTTTCCGGACGTCCCGGAGCCTTGAGATTTAATCCTCTTCCTGATTGATCGTCCAGAGGTGCGCACCTAAAAGCCGAAAATAGAAGTAGACCGAAAAGGTAAGAGCCGGACATAAAATCAGCGCCGCGAGCAGATACCAATGCTGGATCTCACCAAAATCTTTCGGAATCGACCAGATCAGAAGAATGATCGCTCCCGTGAGCGTTGTAATGCTTAAAAAGAGCGGGATCAGGGCGATTACGTAATAAAAGATCCAGCTTTTGATCTTCGTCCAGAGGCTTGTCCAGATCCGGGAATGATACAATTCCAGGCCCGCATCGTTTTCCACGATACTTAAAAGGAAGACCGGGAACACAATATACGCGGAAGCCGGGACCAAAAGAAGACGCCATCCCGTATTCGACACAAGGATCCGAATGATAAACGAGATCACAACGCCGGGAAAAGGAGCGAGAAACAGAACGATCCCCAGCCATCGGATCGTTAATAACGCGAGATCGGCCCGGAACGGGATCCATTTCCGGATCCGGCTGAATCCTTCCCGTGTTTGATCGAAAAGACTCATTCCGTTTGTGCAGAGATGGACCATCCAAAGAGCAAACGGGAACGCCGCCGCTCCGTAAAGAACGATGAAATAAAGAATATCTCCGGCCTGATAGACGTAATCCGGTCCCCGTCGATCGGCGGAAAAAAGGAACTGCCCCATCAGACGGAGTAAATTAAAGCTCATAAAAATCGCGATCAGACCTGTAATGATCCCGAACAGAAAACGGCGCCGATTCTTCGGATCGAAAAAAGGAAAAAAGAATCGGGACTCGGTCCAGGGACTCTCATCCGTATTCTCCTCTCCGCTCGGACGGGACGCGATTTGCGGCGGCGTTCGATCCGCAGATCGATGCGAATCCGGAGCGGCCTTCGGAACCGGAACGCGGTCGGGAACGGGAACACGGCCGGGGATCGGATCGGATGAGATCGGCGGCGCAATGTTCGATTCCGCCCTCTTTTTCTTTCGGGCCAGCACAGCGTCGATTCCTTTCTCCAGAAAATCGCCCGAATCCTCGTTATTGAGAACAGGAAGCCGCTCGTTTCCTTCATCGACGGATCCTTCGACCGTTCGATAATCTTTAATGATCCGAATGGCCGGACGATCGGGATCCTCCGTTTTTTTGATCTGAAGGATCCCGTTTTCATCGATATGCGCGACATACCGGAACTTCTCCAACGGCTTTCGAATCAGGGTTTTTCGACCGCAATCAGGACAGATTTTCCATTTTCCGATATTTCTTTCATCTGTATAAAGCAGGAGTTCGCAAGCGGAACATCGGACAGGAACCATGCGAATATCCGGCGAATAAGGCTCCTCTTCAGGAACGGTATCGAGTTCGGGATCCTCCGCTTCCGGGACGAGTTGAAGATCGTCGTTGTCTTTTCTGTTCGAATAGTCGGCCATATTAATCTCTTTGATTTGCGAGAGAAGTGGAAAACGGAAAGAAAGAGGATCCGGAAATTCTGGAAGATTTCCCGGATCGAAAAACATTTATCAATTTTCACTCTGATTCATCTTCTGGAAAAGATCGAGTCGGGCAGCGATTTCTTTCAAAGAATCGCCGCCGAATTTTTCGACAATCGCGGAAGCGATCTCAAAGGCAACGACATTTTCGAGAACAACGCTCGCGGCGGAAATCGCGCAGACATCGCTCCGTTCATAGGAGGCTTCATAAGGCTTGCCGGTTCGCAGATCAATCGAAGCAAGCGGCTTTTTCAAGGTTGCGATCGGCTTCATCGCCGCACGAACTATGATCGGCTGCCCGTTCGACATTCCGGCTTCAATTCCGCCCGCATTATTGGAAGGACGAATATATCCCATGGTGCGGTTCTCTTTTTGGTCCGGATCGAAAAGGATCGGATCATGAACCTGAGATCCGTATCGACGCGCCGCGTCAAATCCGAGTCCGATCTCAACTCCCTTGATCGCCTGAATCGACATCGCCGCCAGCGCGAGCCGGGCGTCCAGTTTGCGGTCCCATTGCGCATGTGTCCCCAATCCGAACGGAACATTGAAAACGCGGACTTCGAGGATTCCTCCCAACGTGTCCCCGGCTTCGCGGCATCGATCGATCAGATCTTCCGCTTCGGCATCCTTTTCGGGAAAGAGGGAATAGACGGAACTGAGGTCCCTCCGTTCGATCAGATCTGCGGGAGAAAGGGATTCGATCTCATCAGGATCGGAATTCAGATCCAGTGGACCGATCGACTGAACATATCCGGCAACCTCAATATCGAGAGCGCGAAGGAACAGACGGGCAAGCGCTCCGGCGGCGACTCGGGCAGCCGTTTCCCGCGCACTTGATCGCTCCAGAATCGGCCGTATCCCGGAAAGATATTTACGCGATCCCGTTAAATCTCCATGTCCCGGCCGCGGATAATGCAGTTCGGGCATCGATTCGATCTTGTAATCCCGGTTCACGACCCAAAGAAGAAGCGGAGATCCTGTACTTTCTCCATGAAGAATCCCGGAAAGGATCTCAACGGTATCGGTTTCCAGCTTCTGCCGCCCTCCCCTTCCGTATCCTCCCTGTCGGCGTCGAAGTTCCGTATTGATAAAGTCGATATCCAATGGAACACCGCCCGGAAAACCGTCCACCAGTGCGGAAAGTCCCCGTCCGTGCGATTCGCCTGTTGTATGATAGATCAGCATCTTTTAGCCCCGATTTCGCTCCTGATAAAACGTCTGTTGAATGAAATTATCCGTATTTTTCGCTTGTCAAGCAGTATTCGGACTGCATCTTGCCTGTATCCAGTACATTATATACAGGAAAGATCTTTTCCGCAACCCGGCGGAAAATGGAGAGATCCTTTTTTTTCTCTCCTTCCCTGGGACCGCAGGCTTCCAGCCTGCATCTCTCCTTTTCACGATAATTTCTTAGCTAACCTGGAACTGGAAAAAGGGTTTTTAGATCTGCTCAAAAAAGAATTTATCCAAATATGGTATTTTTTTATCCCGAAAAAACTATATAAATGCGAAATTTTAAAAATTTTTTATCAGTTTTTTGATTAAAGGGCAAAAATTCCTTAAAGTTTCTTTTTGATGGAACTGTCGAAATTATAAGAACTTGCGCAATCGATAAGAGAATAATGATTCCCCAGAAATGTTAATCTTGGAAACTTCAGATAAAATACGTAAACTTGGAGTCGAAAGAATTCAAAAATTAACGCTTGACATCAAAGGGTTTTTGAGTATGATATCTCTTTCTTGAAGCAACTGCATGTTGTATTTTGTTGTTTATTTACGTACTATATATACTATATATTTTGTCCGAATCAAAATTTGGGGCCTGGAACGAAAGGAATCGGCAGGACATAAAAAATTTGTTCTTTTCTGAAGCACTCTTCAAACAGGGAATCCGAATTTCTTTCTGAAGTTCACTGTTGAAGTTAAAGGTAAAATGAAACTGCTTTGGGATTTTTGGTCCTTGAAAATTTTGGAAAATGGAATTTGATTCGGACAGAACAAAACAAATGGAACGCAATGTTCCGCAGAAAAAACAGGATATTCGCAACTATGGGAACAGATATGGATCATTCAATCGATACAAAGACATCAGCACTGGAAACCGCAGATTTCACCTCGACCGAAGACGCCAAAGCCGACCTGGAAACAGATCAAATCGAATCGGATCCGGTCGTTCCAAAGAGGGAAAAAATTGCTCGTGATCGAAAAAGTTCCCGAAAGAACGGACTTCATATCAAACCGCTTTTTTGTGATCCGAAAGTTGCCGATCCTTTTGATACCGTCGAATGGGGCGTCCGAAATGTCGCGATTAAAGGCGATAAGGGCGGAAATGTCTTCGAACAGAACGATTGCGAGATCCCCGTATCTTGGACCGATCTTGCCGCCAAGGTCGTGATCAGCAAGTATTTTTACGGGGAAGCCGGAACCGCCGAACGGGAAAAAAGCGTGCGCCAGCTGATCCATCGTGTTTGCCGTTCGATCGCCGATTGGGGAGTAAAAGACGGCTATTTCGCGACCAAAAACGATGGAGAAAATTTCTATCGCGATCTCGCCTGGCTTTGTCTCCATCAGTATGTCGCTTTCAATTCTCCGGTCTGGTTCAATGTCGGTCTTTATCAGATGTATCACGTCAACGGCGCTCCCTGCAACTGGCATTGGAGCGCGGAGGCCGGCGAAGCGACTCAACCGCAGAATCCTTATGAATTCCCCCAAGCAAGTGCCTGCTTTATTCAAAATGTCGAAGACAATATGGAATCGATCATGAATCTTGCAAGCAGTGAAGCGCTCCTCTTCAAATTCGGATCCGGAACAGGAACCGATCTCTCGACGATCCGATCCTGCCGCGAAAAGCTCTCCGGAGGAGGAAAACCGTCCGGACCTCTCTCCTTTATGCGCGTTTACGATCAGATCGCCGCCGTCGTCAAGAGCGGAGGAAAGACCCGGCGCGCCGCAAAAATGCAGTCCCTCAAAGTTTGGCATCCCGATATTATGGATTTCATCGATTGCAAATACCGCGAAGAACAGAAGGCCCGAATCCTCGTGCGCGATGGCCTTTCGAACGACGATGCTTATTCTTCCGTCCTCTTCCAAAACGCAAATCTCTCTGTAAGGGTTACCGATTCCTTTATGGAAGCGGTCAAAAACGATCAGCCCTGGTCGACCCATTGGGTTACCGATTCCGAACATGTCGATTCCACGATGCCTGCCCGCGATGTCTATCAGAAAATCTCCGATACCGCTTGGGCCTGCGGGGATCCCGGGCTCCAGTACGACACCACGATCAATCGATGGCATACTTGCCCCAACTCCGGAAGAATCAACGCCTCGAACCCTTGCAGTGAATATATGTTTCTCGATAATTCCGCCTGTAATCTCGCAAGCTGCAATCTGATGCGCTTTCGCGAAGAAGGAGGACGATTCAATTACGAACGGTTTACCGACGCTTGCCGCCTGATCTATATCGCTCAGGATATTCTCGTCGACAACGCAAGCTATCCGATTAAGAAAATCGCGGAAAACAGCCATCGATACCGTCCGTTGGGACTCGGATATTCCAATCTGGGCAGTCTGATCATGAGTTTGGGACTTCCTTACGATTCCGATGAAGCGCGCGGACTTTGCAGTTCGATCACCGCTCTGCTTCATGGAACCGCGATGAGAACAAGCGCGGAATTGGCCGGTATTGTCGGACCTTTCGACGCTTTCGCCGATAATCGCGATTCGATGAACAATGTAATGGATATGCACTGGGAAGCGGTCAATCATATCAAGAACAGTCCGAACTATCTCAAAAGGGCCGCGCAGGAACTCTGGGATGATGTGATCGCGCTCGGACAAAAGAACGGATACCGCAACGCGCAGGGAACCGTGCTCGCCCCGACCGGAACGATCAGCTTCATGATGGATTGCGATACAACAGGGATCGAACCGGATATCGCTCTGGTCAAGTTCAAACAGCTTGCCGGCGGCGGAAATCTTCGAATTGTGAACCGCACCGTTCCTCTTGCTCTGGAAACCCTCGGATACGGAAGGGAAGATATTGCCGCGATCGTCAAGTATATTGAAGAAACGGGAATGATCGAAGGCGCGCCCGGCTTTTTGAACGAACATCTTCCTGTTTTCGATTGTGCGTTCCCAACGCCCGGTGGAATGAAACGCTGCATCTCCTGGGAAGGACACGTCCGTATGATGGCCGCCGCGCAACCGTTTATTTCCGGTGCTATTTCCAAAACGGTCAATCTTCCTTCTACCGCGACCGTTCAGGATATCAAGGACGCTTATATGCTCGGTTGGGAGCTGGGTCTGAAGGCATTGGCCGTTTATCGTGATGGATCCAAAGCGGCTCAGCCGCTCTCCACTTCTGGAAAAGACGGTAAGAAAGAAGAAAAGGATCTCGCAGCGGTCCAGAGCTCACTGGAAGGAACCGAAGTATCGGAATCCGCAGGCAGTCGAAGAAGGAAACGGCTCGTCGGATCGCCCCGTCGTGAACGCCTTCCCGATACAAGACAGTCGGTAACCCATAAATTCAATGTCGCCGGACATGAAGGATATATCACCGTGGGTCTTTATCCCGACAATCGCGTCGGGGAACTCTTTATCACAATGGCGAAAGAGGGAAGTACGATCGGCGGTTTGATGGACTGCTTCTCCACGGCGCTTTCCATGAGTCTTCAGTATGGAGTTCCTTTGAAAGCCTATGTCGAGAAGTTTTCGCATACACGGTTTGAGCCGATGGGATACACGAAGAATCCCGACATTCCGATGGCCAAGAGTCTGGTCGACTACATTTTTCGCTGGCTCGGATCGACCTTCCTTCATGAGCCGGCCGTCCCTGCCCTTCCCCATGATAATCATGGTGCGGAAATGAACGGAATGAACGGGCTCAATGGGTTTAACGGACAATCGAATCCCGCGCCGGAAATGGAGTACGCCAATGGGGACAAGATCAAAGGTCCTCGTGCCGCAAAGCATGATGGATTGAGTATGCCGGTTTCCGATCTTGCTGCCGGTTCGGGCAATCCGTCTTCGAATCGTTTGAATCCGAAAGAAGAAGTTTTTGTGCCCGGCAATGCTGTTCCTTCGAACGCGCCGATGGGAAGTAATACGGCTCCATACGGAAGTTCGGCGGCTTACAGCGGATCGCCGATTCCTTACGCGTCTCATCCGAATGAAGGACTGGTTTTCCGAACGGAAGGGGAGCATACATCGCACGGACCTTATCTTTCCTTTGAAAACGGGGTTGCGACGATGGTGATTGAGCCGACGTACAATGCGGAGAGTGAGGAGTCTGATTCACTGAGCGAGCAATTTGCGAATTTCCAGTCCGACGCGCCGGCGTGTGATTCCTGCGGTGCGATTTGTGTTCGGAGCGGAAATTGTTATCTTTGCCATAATTGCGGCCGGAGCATGGGCTGTTCCTGATTTTCTATTTTGAAAGACCCGGGTCTGCGGTCTTCCCCCGCCCGCAGGATCCGGGTGTAATACCGAAAACAGATCGTTGGTATTTGGCCGAAAGACCAGCCTGGAACAGGCGGCACCATGCATAACCCCATGCGCAAGCATGGGGTATAAAGCATACGACCCAAGAGCTTCGAAGAAGCGGCACAATAAAAAAGAGTAAAACAAAGATCCTTGAGAAAATTTCGAATCCGTTCACGAATTTTTTAACCACGGATGGACTGTTGGCGGATCCGATATTTTCCTAAAATTCCGGCGATATTTTTTTCTCGCCGAAGCGCTGAGGGATCTTTGAAATATCTTGCCTTGTGAAGTAATAAGTCGAAAATATTTATTTGCTTGTTTTGTTCAATAATACTATTTCCTTTACATTTGAAAATATTTTACTTAACAGAGTATGAAATTTTAACCCGCTCTCCGTGCCTCCGTGTCTCTGTGTGATAAAAAATAACGTATGTACTGCCGATAAATATTGATACCGGGCAAACAAGCAAAAAAAATTAGAAAAGGCTTACGCAAGATTTGATCTCTTGTTCGAAAAAATTTCGAATCCGAGCTTTGCGTGAGATTATTCCCCGGGTTAATGGGAGATTATCTCTTTTAAAGATTTTTACTCTATTTTTGCACTGCCCTTACAGGGCGCTCGGATGAAAGGAAAGTATACCCGGGGTGCCCCCCAAAAACAGCGCGCTGTAAGCGCAGTGCAAAAAGTACAACCGATAAATCAGCGACCAACGGGAGCGGGTCTCCGGCAACCGCGCGGCAGCGCGAACTGGGAGCGGCGCCTCGCCGCCAGCCCGCAGGATCCGGGTGTAATACCGAAAACAGATTGTTGGTATTTGGCCGAAAGACACCTACTCTCCGTATGCGGCTCTCCCGCTCATCGCTCATCGCTCATCACTATTTCATTGCTCTTCTGTTTTCGGTTTTTGGGAAACAAAGGGGAGCGTTAATACGAAACGTGCGCCGCCCAAAAAGGAATCTTCCACCTCCAAGGTGCCGTGATGCTCCTGAACGATCTTGTTGGTGACCGCAAGCCCGATTCCTGTTCCGCTGCTCTTGTTCTTCGAATAAAACGGATGGAACAGGATGTCCCTGTCCTCCTTCGCAATGCCTGTTCCGCTGTCGTCCACCGTGATCGCAATACTCGATTCGCTCTCGTAAAATTGCGTCTTGACCTGAACAAGTCCGATCTCCCGTTTTTCCTGTTTTCCCTTTAATAAAATCAGATCGGGATTGTCCGGATCCTGTACCGGCAAGTCCGCTGAAGCAGAATCGTCGTCCGGACTCTTCAGATTCGAAAGCGCCGCGTCAATCGCATTCGATACCAGATTCGTAATCGCACGATTGATCTGCTCCGAATCAAAATACGCCGGCGGAATACCGTTCATCGGAAGATATTCGATCCGCACATTCTGATCAATGCATCGAGCCTGCATCAGTTCAACAACATCAAAGACAACCTGATTAATATCATGCTCCTCAAAGATCGGAATGCGCTCCTTGCTGAAGGTGAGCATATCAAGAATCAGATCCGAGATCCTGTTCTGATTCTTTTCCACAATATTCCATCCTTTAACGATCGTCTCTTCGTTGTGATTTTTGAGTCCGTGATCGATCAGATAGCTTCCGCCCCGAATTCCCTGAAGAATGTTCTTGATGTGGTGCGATAAGGCGGCGACCGTTTGTCCGACTGCCGCAAGGCGTTCTCCCTGCATCATACTCATATAATATTGAGTATCTTCGACCGCCAGCGCGGCCTGATGTCCGATCGTGATCATCAGTTTTAAATGATCCGGTGTCAATTTTTTATTCGCCGCTTGAGGATCAGACGGAATACCCGGATTCGTCTGGGATTCCGGGATCGGATCCCTCTTTTGCTTGATCGTCTCTTCCTGTTTAAGATTTTCCAATGCTCCCCGCGCTGTATCGATATAGATCATTCCGACAAGTCCGTATCGTCCGTTCATCGGAACGCAGATCGCTTCCCGAACGCCCATCTGAACGATACTGGCCGCCGTGTCCCAACGGAGATCCGTCTGGGCATCGCTCGTGAGAACCCCTTCATTATTTTTTAAAACGTAATCGAAAATCGTGCGGCTGATCTTCATTTCCGCCTGATTCCCATTGGCGGCGGGTTTGGCTCGATAGACTTTGGGATTCAGGGCATTGCTTTCCGGATCCCGAAGAAAGATACAGCCCCGATCGACTTTGACCCATTCGAAGATCAGATCCAGAATCCGGTGAAGAAGCTGATCAATATCAAGCGTTTGACTCACAACAAGTGTTGTATGATACATCAGATTCAGATGGGCTTTTGTTCGCTGAAGCCAGTCCGATTCCGTACTTTTGGCCGCTGAGGACTGAAAGAACTTTTCTCCATCATCGATACCGAGTGAATGAACAATCCGCGAATGTTCCTGGGGCGGGATCTTTTCTTCTTCCTGCAGATCGACCGATCCGATCGAACTGTATTCATTATTGGTATCGGGAATAAAGGAGTAGAGGAAAAGGGTTTGCCCGATCTGGAACTGATCGCCGTTGTGCAGGATCTGATCTTTGACCTGTTTTCCGTTAAGGAAGATCCCGTTCGAGCTTTTTAAGTCCCGAAGCTGACGGCCGCCCTCGGTTGGGAGCAAAACCGCATGAAATCGGGAGACTTCCTGATCGTGAACGGTAATGCGATTATGAGGATCTCGTCCGATCGTATACTCGGAGGATCCAAGAGTGATTCGCATTCCCTGATCGTTTCCATGGACAATATATATCGATTCCACAATGGTAAACTTTCCTGGGGGATCGTTTTTGACTATCGGTCTGATAAACCGAACGGACGATCCCGGATTTTTTTCTGATAAGACTTCTCGTGTCCCAAGAGAGAATCTCTCTTAACGCATATTCAGTAATAATTTTAACATGAGAATTTTAAAATTACAAGGGGGAAACCGCCTGTTTTTTTCGGAAGGACATTTTCCGTCAAACCGGGACTATCCTGAAAAAAGGGGGTAAATCGGATCAGGACACCCGAAAAGACTCCCTTTTTCGCTTCTCAGGATTCTTCCGAGAGCTTTTCAAACGGGCACAAGAGCTCTCCCGGGGCCGGTGATTGGGTCCCTATTTTTGCCTTGGCCCGTATTTTTGGCCCCAAAAAAACTTGGATAAAATATATTTTACAGATAATTTATTTTTTTGTTGACAAATGGAATTAGTGTAATTATAATTGTATTTACTTAAGAGTACCAGGACTTTTATGCGGATTTTGCATGTCCCGTTGTGAACAGATATTGGATTTCTGTTTTTCGGGACGATCCGGATTCTCATTTCATGGAAAGGAAAATGAACATGAAAAAATACTTTGCCGAATTTTTTGGGACTTTCTGGCTTGTTCTCGGCGGCTGCGGAACGGCTGTTCTTGCCGGAAGTCAAGTAGGCTGCCTTGGTGTTGCGCTCGCTTTCGGGTTGACTGTATTGACGATGGCTTACGCGATTGGTCCGATATCGGGCGCGCACTTGAATCCTGCGGTTACCGTAGGTCTTGCGTTCGGACGCCGGATGCCTCTTTGCGATGTGATTCCTTATATTATATCGCAAGTTGCGGGAGCCTGTTTGGCCGCTTATGTCCTTTACGAGATTCTTACCTGCAGCGGAATGGGGATTAAGGACTTTGCCTGCAACGGATACGGAGAGCATTCTCCGGAGAAGTTCAGTATGGTATCGGCGATCATTACGGAAGCGGTAATGACCTTTATGTTTTTGTTTGTGATTCTTGGATCGACGGTTGCGAAAACGGCGACCAAAGCGGCTCCGATTGCGATTGGACTTTGCTTGACCTTGATCCATTTGATTTCGATTCCGGTTACCAATACCAGTGTGAATCCGGCGCGAAGTATTTCTCAGGCGATATTTGTAAAGGGCTGGGCACTTGATCAGCTTTGGTTGTTTATTGCGGTCCCGATTGCGGCCGCCGCGGTTGCCGGACTGGTTTGGATTCTGTTCTTCGGATCGGAAGACAAGGCGGAATAATTGATCTTGGCCGGGAGTGATATAGCTATAAATTTACATCACCCTTGTTCAGGGTGATGTAAAAAGTGATGTAAATCTATCCGAAAAGGGGCAAAATGGGGCTTATGGAGGGAAAGAACGTTTTTCACGTAAACCCCTTAAAAACAAGGATAATCCATAAAAAAAGGGCTTTTGGCGCGTTGCCAAAAACCCTTAAAGATACGCCCAGGGGGATTCGAACCCTCAACCCTCGGTTCCGAAGACCGATGCGCTATCCAGTTGCGCCATGGACGCAGACAGAAAAAAAGATTACACAAAGAATTCGTAATCTTCCCTTCTCTACCTGCGTAATTATAGCCCCGTTTTTCTTTTCTTCAAGGGAGTCCGATCTCCCATTTTCCCTAATAAAATGTTTTCAAACAGTCCTAAAAACCCTGCTTCCTGTTCCTGTCCTTTCCAGATCCTGCTCAGAAAACAGCGAAAAACAAGAAAACCCTTCGGATGTCCGCGCTCCCGATGTTTTTAGAACCGCCTTTTAAATAAGACTCGAAATGCTCATCAAAATAATCCTTCAAAATAAAAGCCTTTACGCGTCTCCTTTTCACTCCACTCTTTACTTCCTTTTTGTTCCCCTCCCCTCTCTTTACCCGACAGAAAGTTCCTTTTAAGGCTCTTTACTCACTGAATTATCGAAAATCAATCCCCCTGATCAAAAATTTTTCCTCCTCTTTTTCACTGATAAATATTACAATAGGTAAAATATGATAAATACGTTTTTATTCTTAAGAAAAAATAATAAATATTTGAGTAAATATTTCAGAAAATAAGAGCGAAGGTATTGCAATCCCTATAATCTTTTTTATCATTATCAGTAATGATTGTCTGAGCATCCGAAATTCGGGCATGAAGCCCTTCGTATGATCACTCAATTCCGGTCAATGTTTTGTCGTTGCGGAGAAGAAAGGTTGTTTGTTCACCCTTATTTTTCTGCATGTTGTTTTTTTATTTTGTGCTGTATTCAACGCCGCCGTTCGAATAAGAACCTTTTCGGAATAATTTCCGGAGATCCGTTTTTAAGAGACGGAAATGTTGGAACAGACTTCATTAAAAGAAAAGGTCCAAAGTATGAAAAAATTCATTCTTCTTTCCGCCGTTGTCCTTTGCGTTACCTGTTTCTCTTTCGGCTGCAAGCCGATGGAATCCACTCCTGCCGCCAAACCGGCCGCGAAGCCTGCTGCTCCGGCTGCCGCACCGGCTGATGCTGCC
>JAUNSU010000090.1:6030-15943 GCA_030539035.1 Planctomycetia bacterium | reverse complement strand
CCGTAATGAAGTGAGCGAAGCGAACGGAATTAGGGGCTTGCGGGCGGTTGCAGGGAATTGCTCTCGGCCTCAGGTTCGAACCCTATTCTGTGTTTATGGTTCTTTTTACACTGCGCTTACAGCGCGCTATTTTTTTGGGGGGTTGTTGACCCGGGGCAGAGCACTTTCGGTGCGCCGATTTTCGGTGATTCCAAGCGAGTTAAGTAATATGCTCTCCCCTTCAGGTTAATATATATTTGCGCTTTACGGTATATAATACTGTGTTCGTTTGTGTTTTAACAAGGAAGAACCGCAACGATTTTCGGGAATTTACATCGCTCGGGGCGACCGGAACGACTACCCTTCGTATACGGCTTCGCCGCCGGTCCCCGCTAATCACTAATCATTAAACGTTAATCACTAATCAAAAATCCATCCGCGGTTGAAAAAACAAACACACATTGACACAAGATATATTATTCGAGGCTCCAGACGCCCAACTTTTCTTCTTTAGCGGATTCCTGCGCCTGATAAAACCGGTTTTTGATCGTATCAGAATAATTGTACTGAAGCCTCGCACGGGCAAGGCCCATCCGAATAAGCTCTTCATTCAACAGATATTTTCCTTCCGTGTCCAAATAGACAAGCGCAAGCCGCCGTCCGTATTTATCACGCGGATCGCCGTCGGCTTTCAGATAAACCGATCCGCCCGCCTTTTGAATTCGATGCTTGGTGTATTCCGTTGCTTCCGGTCCGAACTTTTCAACAGGTGTATCCTTCTTAACCGTTTCCGGCGTGTCCGATCCGATCATCCGGACCCGTTCTTCTCCGCGCGATGTTTCTACAACAAGCGTATCACCGTCAATACATCTTTTAACCGCACACTTTTCAATTTCCGGAAACGGATAGTCGATTTTCGAAGCCGTCTTTGTGTCCGGATCCGTTTTCGGCGGAAAAAGATTCGATTCTTTATTGAAAATCGAGTAAAGAAGAAGCGCGAGCAGAGCGATTCCGATCACAACAGTATTGAAAATATTGGAATCTCTTCTGTTCTTTCGAAGAACATTTTCGATAATCGTGTTTTTCATTATTTCATTCGGTAAGGGGTTTTTGAGGAAACAAGCGAAATCGCCTGCGCAGGACAATAAATCGCGATCGCACATTGATTGCACTGCTTGCAGATCGACTGATCGATCTGAAGAAACAGGGATCCGTTCCCTTTATCCGTGCAGCCCTTCACGCACTTTCCGCATCCGATGCAGTGTTCCCGATCGATGATGTATTCATAATAATTGGCTTCGACCTTTTGACGCCGGATCGCATTGACCGGACAGAGCTGATTTTCCGCGCCTTCGTTTAATTGGATCGGCTTTTCATCGAAGAAACCGGTACAAATTTCGCAAAACCCGCAGAGCTTTTCATTATGAAAGCATTTCACAGCAGATTCCGTGAGAACACACTTGTAAGCGCATTCGGAACATCCGATGCACTTTTCCGGATCGATTTGCCAAACGTAATCTTTTCCGGCGGAATGATCGCCGCTTTCTTTGCGAAGATTTTTAATGATCAAAGGATAGGCGGTACCGGAGATCCCGAGGATCGCGGTTGCCCGGCATCCATTTTTAATAAATTCCCGTCTTTTCATCGATTATTTCCCTTGAGGATTTTCCTGATTTTCAGGACTTTCATGATTTTGAACGAAAACTTTCGCCTCTCCGTTCGGATGGAGGACCAGAACAGAAGTATCGTTAATAATGATCGGGATCAGAGATGTTTTTCCGTCCAGCGGAATGGATTTTCCCGGCTCATTGAGATCATAGAGGAAACTTCCGTTCGGATCGAACACTTTCAGACGGGACTCTTTTCCCTTTTCCGCGGTAAGAATTCGTCCGTTGGGAAAGACATCAAGATAAATGGGATTGCAGCATCCGGAAAATCCGTTTCCCTGTTCGGGATGTTTTCCCCAGGAACGATCTTTATTCCAGGATCCCGACTCCGCATTGAAGGCTTCGACACGGAACATTACCGGATTGGCCGCGTACAGGATCTGATCCTCGGAATTTGCGGCGAGATCGAAATGCGGAACAACAGAAAGCTGAAAGCCGGGAAAACCGTTTTCCTTTTCTGGATCGGGTTTTCCCATTACGATAAAATCACCCAAATTTTTCAAATCATATCGATAGATCGCTTTATTATTGTAATCGGCGAGAAAAAGATAATGGGAAATGATTTTCATCGAGGTAATAAGAGCGTTCTTGTCGAGATTCAGAAGTAATCTTGACCCGACATCCTCCCGGGACGAGATCACGGCGATTTGATTCCCTGCGGCGATATAGAGAGAATAAGAGGTCATCGTCTTTTCTTTATCACGGTATTCCTTATAAAAGATCGCCGTCGTTTTCCCGGGACGGAACAGGATGGATTTATCAGGAGAAACAGCCGGATCCGTTTTGGATGCCGATCCGTTTTTTTCCTGTTTGTCCACGTCAGTCGTTTTAAAATTCAGGGTTTCCGGTTCCCAGGATCGAATTTTTTTGCCGTCGAGATCATAGAGAACGATTCTTTTGGCGTCGGCGAGCAAAAAGGTATTGTTTTCCCCGGAGCACCAGGCGGACGGCGCTTTCTGATCGAGAGAAAAAGTACGAAGAGGAGAAAATACCCTTGGGGCGGCATTCTGGTTCATTGGATTCAGGGGCGGCACCGTTTTCTTCTTTTCCTGGGGCAGCCAAAGAATCATGAAAACACCGAAAAGAACAGCGAAAAAGAAGACGCCGATCAGAACAAACCAGGTCATTTTGGGATTCTCTGCCCGAGAAGGATCAAGAAAAAAACGACGGGACTGCTTTGTCGTATCCTTCCAGAGCGCGGATCGATTTGTCTCCTTTTTTTGCGGCGAGGAGGGAGTCGGATCGGCCGTATTGACATGGATTTTTTTTGAGCTCATTTTTTCCCCTTTCGCAAATCGATGCAAATCATTTTATCTATGGATCTGAGGATCATTCGACCGTCGACAAGAGCGGGCGGTCCCCAGCATTCGTGTCCATCGAGAACCTGCTTTTCGAACAGCGGAGTCCATTGATTCGGCACCGCTTCCGCGCAGATCAAAAGACCATTATCGTTCACCGCCAAAATTTTATTGTCTGCGATAATATAAGGGCCGTCGCCGAATTTTGTTTTTGTCCGATTCCGCCAAAGAACATTCCCTGAACTGTCGATGCAGCAGAATTTTCCTGCGGACCGGCCTACCCCCCAAATATGATCATGATACCAGAGCGGCGTCTGCTGAGTCGATCCGAATTCCGATTCTTTCAATTTTTTCAGAATACGAGTTCTGTATTTACCGCCGTCCGTTTTTTCAAGCTGGAGAAGCATTGAGCCGGCACCGTATCCCCCGCAGAAAAAGATCTTGCGATCGGATAAAACCAACGGGGAAGGACAGGTTGCCTGAATGATTTTCCATGCGCTTGTTCCCCAGAGGATTTTTCCATCTTCGGCCCGAATTCCGAACACACCTCCGCTTCCGCAATAAAGGTAAGTCGCAAGTCCGTCGAGATCCATTTTCACAACGGAAGAATGGGTCATCTTCCACTGAAAAGGATTTGCGGTGCGCCAAAGTTCTTTTCCGGATTCGCAGTCGATCGCGATCAAAAGAGCGTCCGGACCGGCGGGAGCAAGAACCGCGAACACCTTGCCCTGGTGATCCTCATCCAAAAGGACGCATTGACCCGCATACCAGTTCGGGATCTTGGCGCCGTATTGAGCGACAAGATCGATCAGCCATTTTTTTTCGCCCGACCGGGCATCAAGGCAAAAAGCGTGTCCCATCGGTCCGATTCCGACACAATAGTTTTTTTTGACCGCGGGAATCGTACGGGAAAAACCATGATCGCTCGGAATATCGTTTTTCCAGGAAAAGCGCCAAATTTCCCGGCCATCATCCAGAGAAAGCGCCCGAACAAGATCGCGTCGATTCTTTTCGTCGTAATCGATCAGATAGACAGTACCGTCGACAACGGCGGGTCCGGCATATCCGGCTCCGATCGGGATTTCCCAGATCTTTTTCGGATTTTCTGAAGTGAGATCAAGTTTTTCCCTTGAAATTGCGTCTCTCTGTTCTCCCCGGAACTGCGGCCAGGATCCCTTGATCGACTTCGAAGGAACTCCGTTTCCCTTTTGGAATTGGGGATCAAGATCTGCCGTGGCGGATCCCGATTCGACCTTGGGAACAAAAAGGGCCTTCTGTTCGAGAGGAATTCGCAATTCGAACGGATCTGCGGAAAAAAACAGAATCAGCCCCCGTCCGAGCAGCAGAACAAGCGCAAGGACGAACAGGGAAAACAGGAGGATGATTCCGTTGATTCCTTTGGAGATTTTCATCGTTGATATTTAATTTTTTCGGCAATGGAAGCGATACGGGCGATTTTTTTCTCTGGAACATTATCGGCAACCGTCGCGATAAAG
Source organism: Planctomycetia bacterium (assembly GCA_030539035.1). Taxonomy (GTDB): domain Bacteria; phylum Planctomycetota; class Planctomycetia; order Pirellulales; family Thermoguttaceae; genus JAUNBG01. Next base: position 11,503 of record JAUNSU010000090.1, on the reverse strand, counting down.
CCTCCGTTTGGAGCAGCAAGGCAATCGAAGATATGCTGGACATTGATCTCGTCGTCTTCCTGCATGGTGATCAGTTCGTCGAGTCGAACAGCGAAGCAGAGTTTTCCCCGATACTGTCTTCCAAGGTTTGCCAATTCGACATCGTAAGGTTTTTCGATTCGAACGACATCGACGCCAATTTCTTTGAGATCGCCGTAGAACTCGGTGCATTCGCTTGAAGTGGTAAACCAGATATGGAGTCCGGAATCGCGAGCGAGCCGGAATTCCCTTGCGTAGTAGTTTTTCAAAAGGCAGCGCCAAAGGGACAAAGTGATCTTTGAAGTTCCCCGGGGGCCCCAATCATCGCAAAATTCGACGGCGTGGAATCCTTTTCGAACGAGCAGATCGAACATTTGAGATTCGAACTCGAAGATGAGTTCCATTACCTCGATGAACCGGTCGGTTTCCACGAGGAAGTCGACGGCACTGAAATCGGCGCCGCGCAATGCAGAATAGACGGAATACCCGGAGAGCCCGTAAGAAGCGATGCGGTATCGATCTTCACAGACAGCCGCAAGGCGGGGGATCTCGGCCAAACGGCGGGCATAGTCGGCCTGCGGCGGCTGATAGAGATCGACCGTTTTCCAATCGGGCAGGAATGAATCCGTCGGGACCTGAAATTCGCCGTTTTCTCCCCTGATTCGGGCAAATCCCCATTCGCTTTTGGAAGGATCATCCTCCAAAGGAAGGGAAAGATCATAGGTTAAAATATCACTATGTTTTATGTGATCGCCGTCGACCCAAATCGGGATTCGTCCAGGCGATTTGAATTCGATGGCTCGATCGACAAGAGATTTTCTTACTGGCATAAAAAACAGCTCCTCAAATGCAATTTTTATTTAGCGGGCACAAATACTTCCAATTTTTACTTATTTTGTTTGTAAAGGACTCTCTGGATCGGAAAAGACCGCAAACACCATAAAATATCAAGATTATCAGATTGAAACCTGTTTGTCAACAGCTTTTTAATTTATTTTTCGAAATTTATCCTGTTCTTTGAAAAATTCGTTTCCGATTTTACTAAAAAGGGGAAGTTTAGAGGAGTTCCCATGATTGACACTTTCGAAAAAAGATGATAAAATTTTACTGAATGATGTTCAGGGATTCCGCAGGTTTCCCATAAGGATCCATTTTACCGATCATTCCCCTATTTTTTTATTGTAAAGAAATGAAATGATTTGAAAAACGGAATCAAATTACCTTTAGCAAGTTTAAAAGGAGAAGTGTCGTGCCGCGCATCGTAGTATTGGATAGTTTGTCCGAGGATGGCCTTAATTTAATGAAGGCCGCGAATATTGAGTATGAAGAGCGAATCGGCCTCAAGGGTGAAGATCTTCGTACGACTCTGATGGAATTTGACGGAGCGATTTGTCGAAGCGGCGTCAAAATTACGGCGGATTCTCTTGAAGGAAATAAACGCCTTAAAGCGATCGCACGGGCTGGCGTCGGCGTCGATAATATCGACCTCAAGGCAGCGACCCGCCATGGGATTATTGTAATGAATACGCCCGGCGGAAATACCCGATCGACCGCGGAACAAACCTTCGCTTTGATCCTTGCCTTGAGCCGGAACACCTGCCCCGCCTATCAGTCCCTGATCGAAGGACGCTGGGACCGGAAAAAGTTCACCGGACATCAGCTGTTCGGAAAGACCCTTGGGATCATCGGGATGGGCCGAATCGGACAGGTCATCGCGACCTTTGCTAAAGCGTTCGGAATGAATGTTCTCGGATTCGATCCGTTCCTTCCGCAGCAGAAAGCCGATGAACTCGGTGTTGTGCTTTATCCGACAGTGAAAGAGATCCTTCCTCAAGTCGATTATCTTACCGTTCATACGCCCTTGAACGATGAGACCCGAAATCTCATTGGAAAAGAGGAAATTACCCTTCTGAAAAAAGGCGCTTGCCTGATCAACTGCGCGCGGGGCGGGATCTATAATATGGACGCACTGGTCGAAGGACTGCAAAGCGGCCAGCTGGGCGGAGTTGCCCTTGATGTTTATCCGGAAGAACCCTGTACTTCCCATCCGCTGTTCGGAATGCCGCATGTCGTTTGCACTCCGCACCTCGGGGCCAGTACGGAAGAAGCGCAGACCAACGTTGCGCTGGAAGCAGTTCAGCTTCTGATCGATTATCTGAACAACGGAGTGATCAAACAGGCGGTGAACTTCTCCTCTCTTGATCCGAAAACGCTCGAAGAACTTCGCAGTTCGCTCGATCTTGCCTATCGATTGGGAATTTTGGCCAATCAGGTTGCCAACGGCGCGATCACATCCTGTACACTCAAGTATAAGGGCGAAGTAAGCCAAAAGAATACATCTTTGGTATCGACCGCGTTTGCCGCCGGTCTTTTAACGAATATTCTTTCCGAGGAGATCAGTATTGTAAGCGCCAAGCCGATGCTTCAGGAACGGGGAATTACCCTGATCGAAGAAAAGACCAATACCGCCGCTGATTTCGGATCGGTAATCGGAGTGGAAATCAAGACCGATAATGGTCCGACCTATATTGCCGGAGCGACCTTCGGAAATAATATGCCCCGTCTGATCCAGTACGATTCGATTCGATTGGAAAGCTATCTCGACGGAAATCTTCTTCTGTTCTTCCATGAGGATGTTCCCGGCGTAATCGGAGCACTTGGATCGATCACCTCGAAAAACAATATCAACATAGCCCACATGACCGTTGGCCGCAGACATGGAGAAAAAGGAGGTCCTTCCGTTGGAATCGTCTCTTTGGATTCCATTCCCGGCGCCGAAGCCCTTGATGAGATCAAGAGCATCAACAATGTCGATCATGTCCTCGTTGCCAAGCTGCCGGAATTGGGAAAATATCCCGCCTGGATGAGCTGATTTTTTTGAGAAACCGCTGATCTGCGGTTCCGAAGCTTTTCGGAAACCGCAGATCGATTTTTTTTCTTGTTTTTCGCAGATAATTTTTGGTTTATTCGTTCAGGCTCCTTTTTGGAACCGCGAATAAACGCGGATGGGCCTTTCGGCGCTGCCGGCTGGAATTACTAATCAAAGTTTTCGTAAATTACCGGATTTTGTCTGTTTTACCTCTTTTAATGAATCGATTTTGCCGAATATAGATGTTAAACTGGAAAAAACGGCAAAGAATGGGTATTTTTTGCTTTGACTGGATAATCTATTATTGACATTATCGGACTCACTAACTAAAATAAAACTTTATGAGTGTTTTTCCGTTTTGACGGAAGGGGAAAGAAGGCTTTTTTCTTCCGGATATGTTCGGATCCGTTTAAACCGGTAAAAATAGAGAAGCACAGGCAGCAGAAGCCCGTTTTGAATACAGACACGCTTTACGAGGAGCAAAGATCCAATGCAAAGATCACAAGGACTTATCATTACCATGATTGTGTTCATCATATTGTCGTTGACACTCGGGATTGTCAGCTATTTTATCAAGCAGAAAAATAATGAAATGAATGCGGAATTAAATTCCGCGAAAGAGGCAGCGGAAAACGCCAAGCAAAGTATTAAGACGTTGAACGACCAACTGGACTCGATCAAGAAAAAAGTGGGATACGAGAAAGTGCCGGTTGATCAGGTTCTCCAGAACATGGATAAAGATATTAAAATGGCAATGGGAAACGCAACGCGAGTTCCTCAGGATTACAGGAATGCTGTCCTCGAGATCGGTCGGAATTTGTCGGATAAGAACAAGGAAATCGCGACCTACAAGACACAGAATCTGGAATATCGGGTCCTTGCGGACAACGAAATCAAAAAGACGAAAGTTCAAAAAGATACTTACGATCAGCAGCGTAAAAATTCGGAAACCACCTATCAAAAACAAAAAACAGATGATAAAAAACGACTGGATGATTGGGAAGGCGAATATAAAAAATTGACCCAAAAGGTCGATGCGATTGAATTGGAAGCGAAAGCTCTTAATGATAAGTATCGGCTGGAATCCGCCGACGCCAAAGAAGCGGCCGCCAAGATCGCCGGTATCAATACACAATTGAGCACAAAACTGGATGAGTTGAGCCAAACGGAATTCGATGTTCAGGATGGAAATATTCTTTATGTGAATCAGAACGACAAAACGGCCCGATTGAATATCGGAAAACTGGATTCCGTTCGATTGTTGACGCGCTTTGGCGTTTATCCGCCGAATACACTTGATCTTGGCCGCGCTGTTCCCAAGGGAAGTGTGGAAATTGTCCGGATCCTGGGCGATCATGAATCGGAAGCCAAAATCATTGAGGATGAAATGAGTAATCCGGTAATGCCCGGCGACATGATCTACACGCCTCTTTGGAAAGTGGGCGAACAGGTTTATTTCGCGCTTGGATATCATCTTGATGTCGACGGCGACGGAAAAACCGATACGGAACTCCTGAAAGATCTGATCGAGGCAAACGGCTCCCATGTCGCTCTTTGGATGGATGATGATGGAACAGTTCATGGACGAATGTCCTCCGCTATTACCTCGATTATTACGAGCGATACCCCTGTTGGAGAGCTCTTCACCGCCGATCAGACCAAGGAACAAAAAATCAAGGATCAGATCCAGACAACTTATATGAAGCTGCTGGAGGAAGCGCGGTTGAACAATGTTCGGGATGTAAAACTTGCGGAATTTCTCCGGAGAGTCCATTTCCGAAAGTCCGCGGATGTCCAGAAGTATCAGGAACAGGGCGGGGTCAAGAGTGCAACCGGAACATCGGTTCCGACATTCTCCGATACGCCGATCGCCCCGATTTATGTTAATAAGCCGCACGAAAAGCCTCCGGTTTCTTCCGGTATTGTATCTCCTCGATACAAAGGCGGAAAGAGCCAGCCTGCTCCGGTTTCTCCCGGTAAAGTAAGTGATTATTATTTCCGCAAGAGGAATCCGTAATCGAAGGAGAGATATCCGGTGCAAAAATGAGAATAATATTCACTGCCGATCCGCGCGGTGAATATTATTTTTGTTTTTAAACGGAAGGGAAAGAGAAAAAATTTCACCGTTCGGAGAGGAATGCGGGAGACAGTCGATGAAAGAGACCGAAAAAGCAGGGAACGAGAAAAAGAGCGTTCAGGAACGGCGGCGATATGAACCGGAAGAGATCCGGGATGAAATTCTTTTGAGCTTTGCCGACGGAATCGGGTCCCTGATGACGCGCCGGCTAATGAACTATTTCTCCAGCGCGTCTTCGGTTCTTGCTGCTCCGGAGGAAGAACTCACCAAGGTCGGCGGTGTTGGTCCCAAGCTCGCGAATCATATCCGGACGGTTCGCAATAAATATAATATCGACGATGTGATCAATGTTTGCCGAAGGGAAGAGATCGATATTATTTGCCAAGAGGATCAACGGTATCCGGAATCTTTGCTTCGGATCCCCGATCCTCCTGTTCTTCTCTACCAACGCGGAGAAATTTTGCCGGAAGATACCTTGTCGCTATCGGTTGTTGGAACACGGGGCTTAT
>JAUNSU010000090.1:0-6020 GCA_030539035.1 Planctomycetia bacterium | reverse complement strand
TCCTACGGGCGCCGGATGACCCAACGCCTGGTTGCCGATCTTGTTGCTGCGGGTTTTTGTATTATAAGCGGACTTGCCCGGGGAATTGACTCCGTTGCCCATGATACGGCCTTGAAAGGAGGCGGACGGACCATTGCGGTTCTTGGCGGAGGACTTTTGAAGATCTTTCCGGCCGAGAATGAACCTCTTGCCTGCAGAATCATAAAAAGCGGGGCGGTAATAAGTGAATTTCATCCCCTGTGCGATCCGGTTGCGGGAAATTTTCCGCGGAGGAACCGGATCGTAAGTGCAATGTCTTTGGGAGTTCTGGTGGTAGAAGCCCCTGTTCGAAGCGGATCCCTGATCACGGCCCGTTTGGCAATGGAACAGAATCACGAAGTTTTTGCCGTTCCCGGCCCGGTGGAACACGAAAATTCGCATGGATGCCATCGTCTTATACGAGATGGGGCCGTTCTTGTTGAAAGCGCCGCCGATATTATTGATGTACTGGGACCGTTGGTGCGTCCGACAGCTCATCCGGCCAATCCGGCTTCCGTTCATATTCCCTCGGAACTTGTCCTCAACGATCTGGAAAAAGAAATACTCAAGTATATCGGGAATTCTCCCCGTCCGGTGGATGAGATCATTTCGGAATCCGGTCTGCTCCCACATCAGGTTCTCAGCCTGATTACCGCACTGGAATTTCGGAGTATTGTGGAACGAACGGAAGGAAATTCCGTGCGCCGCCGATGATCAGAAAATTGCGCCGATTTTCCGTAAAGAGAAATTCCATATTTTTGCGGTGCGTTGAAGTTCAGCACCTTCAATTATTTTTGATATCGGATATAATCAAAAAGTATGGAAAAGATATTCTCAAATTTAATTATATCGGGTGTGGGACTGCTCGGCGGATCAGTTGGCTTGGCCGTCCGAAAGTATCATTTGGTTGAAAATATCCGCGGTTTATTTCGATCGGCACCGCGAGCTCAAGCCGCCCTGGACCTTGGAGCGGTGGACGAGGCGGTTTCTTCCTGGAAAGAAGCCCTCTCTTTTCCTTCTGATTCGAATTCATCCGCCCCGGAAAGATCGGTTCTGATCGTAATAGCGGTCCCGGTCGCAATGATTCGGGAACAGATCGAGCAGATTTTGCAAACTCTTGAGGAGATCGGTGATCCTCGAACAAAATACTATATTACTGATGTTGGAAGCACGAAAGAACAGCTCATTCGGGAACTGGATCGGACCGTGTTTCCGGAAAACGCCGTTTACGTCGGTTCGCATCCGATTGCCGGAAGTGAAAAAACCGGGGTGGAGAATGCTTCCGCCGAGCTTTTTGAAGAAAAAACGGCGGTAATTACACCTATTCAAAAGGAATGCGATTCCCCGAAAGAAGAGGAGGCTCTTCATCGTATCGGGCATTTCTGGTCTTCTCTTGGAAGCTGGGTCGTATTTCTCTCGGCCGCCGAGCATGATCGGATCTTGGCGAAAACGAGCCATCTGCCCCATCTTCTTTCAGTATCCCTTACAAATACATTGGAGAAATGCGATTTTCCTTTTGCGGGAACAGGATTTCTTGGAATGAGCCGCTTGGCGGCCAGCAGCAGTGAGATCTGGAGCGATATTTTTATGGCCAACCGAAAATCGTTGATCGAATCGATTATTCGGCTGGAGAATATATTGGACTGTTGGAAATCCGTCCTGAACGATCAGGACAGGAACAAAATTATCACCCTTTTGGAAGAAGCGAAGAAGAAACGCGATGCTTTGGGAAGTTGAAATCAGTGCGGCGCCGGGTCAACCGGATGTAATCGGCAAGGAAACACAAGCGGATGCGCGGGATCTCGGTTTATCGGAAGATCTCCAGCTGAAGTTCTCGCATGGATATCTGATCGAAGGCGATCTGGACCAGGATCAAATTGATCTTGCGGCCCGGCAGCTTCTCGCGGATACTGTCGTGGAGCAAATTCAGATCCATAAAACGGGAAAATCATCCGCGGGAGAAAATTCGGGCAAGGAAAAGATCCTTTACGTTCTTCCCAAGCCCGGGGTAACCGATACGGTTGCCGAAAATGCCCGAAAGGCAATGAAGGTCTTTCATATTGAGGCCAACGCGGTTCGGACCTTTAAAAAATATCGTATTTCCGGACTCGCGGAAAACGATTTGCATCGGCTTGCGGAAAAACTTCTTGCCAACGACGCGGTGGAACAGGTCGTTTTCGGCGATCTTCCTTTTGAGCATCTGCAATTCGGATCTCCTTATGAATTCCGCCTGATCACGGTTCCCATTCGAAGCATGAGTGATGCCGAGCTTACGGAATTGAGCAGAAAAGGACAACTGTTCCTTTCTCTTACGGAAATGCAAACGATCAAAAAGCATTTCGAGGATCAGGATCGTGATCCCACCGATATTGAACTGGAAACCATTGCGCAAACCTGGAGTGAGCATTGCAGCCATAAGACCCTTGCCGGCCGTATTTCCTATTCCGGTCCGGAAGGAGAGCACGTTTTTAATAATATGCTGAAAGAGCTGATCTTTGCCTCAACGGTTGAGATTCGGAAAAATCTCGGTCCGAACGATCCTTGTGTAAGCGTTTTTTCCGATAATGCCGGCGTGGTCAAATTCGACTCCGAATACAACGTCTGTTTTAAAGTGGAAACACACAATCATCCCTCGGCTCTGGAGCCGTATGGAGGAGCGAATACAGGAATTGGCGGGGTCATTCGCGACCCGATGGGAACAGGAATGGGAGCAAAACCGATCTGCAATACAGATGTCTTCTGCTTTGCGCCGCCCGAACACGATGGAGAAAGTCTTCCGCCGGGTGTTCTTCATCCGCGCCGTATTATGAAAGGGGTTGTCGCCGGAGTTCGTGATTACGGGAACCGAATGGGGATTCCGACGGTCAACGGCGCTGTCTATTTCGATCGCCGGTATCTCGGAAATCCGCTCGTCTACTGCGGTAATATCGGTCTGATCCCGGTCGATCAATCGTTTAAACATCAGCAGGCGGGAGATTATATCGTTGCGATGGGCGGACGAACCGGACGGGACGGAATCCATGGAGCAACCTTCAGCAGCGCCGAATTGACCAGCGAAAGCGAATCTCTTTCCGGAGGAGCAGTCCAGATCGGGAACGCGATTACGGAAAAAATGACCCTGGATATCCTTCTGGAAGCACGCGACCGCGGATATTATAATGCGGTAACCGACTGCGGAGCAGGCGGTTTTTCAAGCGCTGTCGGCGAGATGGGCGAAAAAATCGGCGCCGAAGTCGATCTTGATGCGATTCCGGTAAAATACGAAGGTCTTTCCTATACAGAACGCTGGATCAGTGAAGCGCAGGAACGCATGGTCTTTTCCGTTCCGAAAGAAAAGTGGGAAGAACTCAAAGCCTTTGCCGAAAGTGAAGATGTCGAAGTCGTGATCCTTGGCGAGTTCAAACCGACCGGACGTCTTCATTTAAAATACAATGGAACGACCGTTGCCGATCTTCCGATGTCCTTTTTGCATGATGGGCGTCCCCCTGTTGTTCGACAGGCGTATTATAAACCGGATTCGGATCAGCCCCTTGTATTCAACGCCAACGCGGATCTTCCGGGCCAAACGGCCGTTTCCGCCGGAGTCAATCCGCAAGAGGATCTGGAAGCGATTTTGCGATCCCTTAATGTCGCCAGCAAGCATTGGGTTGTTCGTCAATACGATCATGAAGTCCAGGGAGGCAGTGTGATCAAGCCGCTCGTCGGTGTCTGCAACGACGGACCGGGCGATGCCGCCGTATTGCGTCCGCGGGTCTCTTCCCGGCAAGGGCTGGTTGTCTCTTGCGGAATGAATCCCAATTACGGCGATTTTGATACCTATCACATGGCCGCAAGCGCGATCGATGAAGCGATGAGAAACGCGGTTTCCGTCGGAGCAGATCCGTCAACGATCGCGATTTTGGATAATTTCTGCTGGGGAAATACGGACCGTCCGGAAGTTCTGGGGTCTCTTGTGCGGGCCGCCTACGCCTGTCGGGATCTCGCCATCGGCTTCGGTGTTCCTTTTGTGAGCGGAAAAGATTCCTTGAACAATGAATTTCGTCCTCATGGAAGTTCGGAAGTGATCGCGATTCCGCCGTCCCTTTTGATCAGCGCGATGGGACAGATCGACGATGTTGCCCATTGTGTTTCCATGGACTTAAAGGAAGCGGGAAATACGCTTTATTTGATCGGAGAGACAAAGAACGAATTGGGCGGATCCCATTTTTCCCTTGTTCGATCATTTACCGGAGGCGCGGTTCCGACGGTCGATATTCCAGTTGCCCGACGGACTTTTTATGCGGTTCACGAGGCGATTAAAAAAGGACATGTCCGCGCAGTTCACGATCTGAGCGAAGGCGGATTGGCCGCTTCCGCTGCGGAAATGGCCTTTGCCGGAGATTTGGGGGCGGAATTGTGGTTCGCCCATCTTCCCGCGATCCCTTCGGAAAAAGGAAAAGAGAATATCATTCCCGGAGTCGAGGAGAACAAACAGGAAGATATGATTCGTTTGTTCAGTGAATCGAACAGCCGTTTTCTGATCGAGGTTCCCGCCGATGATACAGCCGCTTTCGAAAAGATCTTTGCGGAGGCCGATGTTCCTCATTATCAGATCGGAAAAACGACCGCGGAAAAACGTCTTTCCATTACCGGAAAAGACGGATCATCCCTGATCAGCGCCGATCTGAAAAATCTTAAACAGATTTGGCTGTCGCCTCTGGATTTTGGCGGTGAGTATTCGAAGAAAAATTCTTGAAAGGAGTAAACTGTTCCCGTCGAACAGCCTTTCCGGTTGGATGAACAGGAAAGGCCGAAGAAATGGATGTTGCGAGCACGGTTTATGGTGATTCGGTGATGATCTCCGGATCGGCGCAATATCCTTTCCCCCATCGACAAGAACAGCGTTGAGCAGATAAACCTTTTTCAATGGAAAAGATGAAGAGCATAAAATGAAACCGAATGTATTGATATTGCGTGCGCCGGGAACAAATTGCGATATGGAAACCGCCTTTGCTTTTGAAAAGGCGGGAGCTTCTTCCGAAAAGATCCATATTAACCGGCTTTTGGAGGATCCCGCGATTTTGGATCGCTTTCAGATCCTTTGCTTTCCGGGCGGATTCAGCTTTGGCGATGATATCGCGGCCGGACGTGTTCTTGCCAACCAGGTTCGACATCGGCTTGCGGAACCGATGGCCCGTTTTCGCGAAAATCAAAAACTGATCCTTGGTATTTGCAACGGGTTCCAGATCCTTGTAAAATCGGGAATTCTTCTTGCCGATGAACCGGAAGGACCGCCGGCGACTCTTACTTGGAATAATTCCGGAATCTATACGGATCGCTGGGCCGATCTCGTTGTTCAGGGAAATAAATGTGTTTTTCTGAAGGGGATCGAGAAAATGTATCTTCCTGTCGCGCACGCCGAAGGAAAATTCGTTGCCCGATCGGAAGCGATCCTTGATCGGCTGGAAAAGAACGGACAGCTCGCCCTTCGATATGCGGAAGGCAGCAATCCGAACGGCGCAGTTCGAAATGTCGCCGGAGTTTGCGATGAATCCGGACTCGTGCTCGGATTGATGCCGCACCCGGAGAGACATATCGATTACACTCAGCATCCCCGCTGGACTCGAATGAAAAAAAGCGGAGACGAAGGAGACGGATTTGCGATTTTTAAAAACGCGGTCGAATTTTTCCGATGATCTTTGATGGAACCGATTTTCGGATTCGGGATCTCTTAGTCCCTTTTCGCTGATCTTAATCGCCTTTTTGCCTCTGATATTCCGGGGCGAAAAGGAGAAAAGCGGGAAAAATACCGAAAATTGATCGGATAAACCGCGTAAATATTCCAAAATTTGAAAAAAACTTGACAAAAGAGCGGCTGATCAGTACAATAAATGGCAGTCGTTCTTTTTTATCTTATTTGGTGCGAGTAAAGTTTAATTTCGATTCGGAGGTAGAAAATTGAATATAATATTTTATTTACATCGATTCTGATTATCGGCTTTTTGATGGTTTTGGCTTTTTTT
>JAUNSU010000089.1 GCA_030539035.1 Planctomycetia bacterium | reverse complement strand
GTTTATCCGTGTCATCCGTGGTTCCAAACAAAAATATTTTTACGGTATGAGTATATAAGAATATCGGACATTGATCTTTTTACTTGACAAGGGCCTGTGAGTCGGGTATATTCAGGGAAAATCGAAGGAATATTGTTGTTCCTGTGCAAGCCCTGAACGAAATCCATTTGAAAAAGGAGTTGTGATGAAATACTCTCGGTTCGCGTTTCTGTTTTTTCTGATAATGATGGCAGTCTTCGTAATGGCGCAGGAGCCCCCGAAAGGAACCCCTTTGACCTTTAATGAAGAGGGAATGGCTCCGATGTTTCCTTTTAAGGTCGAAAAAGGAATGCCGGATAATATTACCAATGTCCAATCCTGGGGGCAGCCGTTTGCACCGGCCGGAAAACAGGGATTTATTCATGTTCAAGGCGCCGACTTTTTTGATGCAACAGGCCGCCTGTATTTTCTCGGAACCAATCTGTCCGGCGCCGCGAATTTCCCCAAAAAAGAAGACGCAACGGCTCTCGCAAAGACTCTTGCCCGATTCGGGGTCAATGTCGTTCGCCTTCATCATATGGATACTTACGAGATCTGGGGTAAAAATTTCAAAAAAATCCGGACCTTTGATCCCGATAAAATCGACAAGATGGATTGGCTCATCTCCGAACTGGAAAAGAACGGTGTTTATGTCAATCTGAATCTGCATGTCGGATTAACGTTTAATGAACTCGACGGTGTGATCCCTTCCAAAGATTATCCGACCTATTGCAAGGGAATCGATAATATCGATCCGGCAATGCTCCAGGCGCAAAAGAAATACGCGAAAGCCTTCCTGGGCCATGTCAATCCTTATACAGGAAAGGACTATCTCAATGATCCCGGGATCGCGATGATCGAGATCAATAATGAAAATTCCATGATCCTCGAATACTGCGGCGGAATGTTCGATAAACTCCTACCGCACATGAATCTTTATCTTCAAAAACGATGGAACGACTGGCTTCGAAAAAAATACGGTACTACGAAAACACTCTGCGAACATTGGAAATGCGAGTTCGTTCCTTTTGAAGAAAATCTGATGCCGGAAGGATCTTTTTCGAAAGATCATACGGCGGATCAGCTCAAAAAGCAATGGCATCTTCTGATCGAGGGAAGCGATGTATCGCAAACGTTCGAACAGAACAGCGATTCGAAATCGGGCGTGATGAAATTCGAAGTCCGGCGCAAAGGAAATGCTCCTTGGGTTCCGCAGATCCTTCGATCCCGATTTTCCTTTAAGAAAGGGGAAGTCTATACTTTTTCCTGCCGCGCCCGATCCGATCAGGCGGCAACGATCCATCTTCAGTTGGGAGAAAATCACGCCTCCTGGAAATCGGTCGGACTCGATGTCTCTGTCGATCTGAACGATCAGTGGAAAACGTGTGAGTATTCTTTTACCGCTTCAAAGGATGAACCGAATGTGCGGCTCATGATCGGGAATTTTACCGCCGGCAATATGTATTATTTTTCCGATTTCTCCCTGCGAAAAGGAGGACAGATCGGAATCACAAAAGCCCAGTCGCTTGAAGAAGGAAGTGTTGAGATCTTAAAGACCCGTCTCGTTCCTTCTTATGGATATACGGAAGCACAAAAAGCGGATTGGGTCGCGTTCCTCAAAGATGTTGAAGAGACTTATTGGCTTGCGATGTATCATTATGTAAAGGATGAACTGAAAGCGAAGCCGCCGATATCCGGAACGCAGCTCCGATACGGATTCTGGTATGCGCAGGGCAAACTCGATTATTGCGATATTCATGCTTATTGGAACCATCCTTCCTTTCCGCGCAAACGCTGGGATTATAATGATTGGGAGATCGGATCGGCGGCTCTCTCTTCGGAGATCCTTTCCAGTCGGGCAACTCTGCCGGGGCTGGCGTCTGCGCGTGTTTTGGATCGGCCTTTGACGGTGAGTGAATACAATCATCCTTATCCGAATTTTTATTCCGCGGAAGGAATTCCGATGCTCTCGGCGTTCGGCGCATTCCAGAACTGGAACGGAATCTATCAATATACCTGGGCGCATCAGCCGAAGTACGATCCTGATTTTACGGACAAACGATTCTTTGATGCCTGTGCGAGTCAAGGGACCTTGGTTCATCTGCCCGCGTCTTATGCGCTTTTTGTTCGCGGCGATGTTCAGCGGGGATCGAGCCGTTTTGAGTATTCCGCATCGATGTCGGAACAGAAGGAGCTTGAACTGATGCCGGAAATGCTGAACGGATATCATCGCGAATTAAAACTCCTGAATGATCGTGCGTTGACGCTTGCGGTTCCGTCCGGGATCTATTTGACCGATCTTCCCAATTCGAAGAAGAATGCGAATGTGAAGCGGATCGAATCGTGGAGCGACTTGCCGGAGACGTGCGGATCGCCTGATCGCAATTGGATTCGGAGTGATACAGGAGAGCTCCTTTGGAATTTTGAAAAGGATCGGGCCTGGTTCCAGACTGATACGGCGGGGACGCGTCTTTTTTCCGGATTTGTCCGTGATCGATCTTTTGAGTTCGACGGTTTGACCCTTATTCCAGGCAAAACCCGATTGGATTGGGCAACGATTTCTCTGGTTCGAACGGATCTTCCGAAATCGGAAAAACTTCAGAAGTGCGGTATTTTGCCGTCCGGCCGATATCTGCTTGCCGCGTCGGGCTTGATCCATAATACCGGTGCGCGGTTTGTATCGCTGCCGAACAATCGCATTTCAACGGTTCTCGGCGGAAACGACGGCAAAGCTCCTTTCCTTTGTGAAGGGGTTCCGATGGAATTGAAGCTGCATAAAATCGATCCGGCCCGGGTTCAATGCTATTCGCTGGACGGAAAGGGAAATCGGAATCAAGCCGTTCCCGTATCCGGAACCGCCGGAGGCAGTACGATCAAGTTTGGTCCGGAGTATAAAACCCTGTGGTATGAATTGATCCTGTCCGCGAAATAAGGAGATCTTAAAGGGCGAATTCTTCGCTTCGGAGGAGTTGGATGACCCGGGACCAGAATGTTTCTGTCTGGCCGCCGGGAAGGGCCATCGGATCAATCTTCTGCACGTACTGTTCAAAAAGTGTGTTTCTGCGGACGAACTCCTCCAATGAAATCGACGGACCCATCTCGTTCTGATGGATGATGTAAAGTGCCAGCGTATTCATGTACTGTTCGAAAGAACTGTTGACAAAAAGAATTTCCGACATTGAGTTCAACTGCTTCGCGGCGCTGATATAAATGCAAACAACCGTTCCGCCGGCATTCAGATCAATACAGGTAAAGCCGCAGCTGTAGACCTTTTGATTTTCAATGACCCTGGAATAAAAATCGACGCAGAGAGAAGGAAGGAAATAATTGATTTGCGTTTTAACGGCGGGTATGGAAAGCTCCAGCGATTTTCTGCTCAATATTTCTTCGACCGTGGGAAGGAAATCCCGAATAATATTGAAGTTGATATTCCAGTCCTTCATGATCCAATTCTGATGGACAGGGAACCCGACTTCCCGAAAAAAACTCATATCGATCACATTGCCGTTCGGCAACACGATATCCTTCTGATCAATAGTTCGCATCGCTCCGAAAGCTTCCGTGATAATTCTGCGAGGAAACTTGTCAAATTGATCGAAATAAGGAGCATCTTTCATTTACAGGGTCTCTTTTTCGGAAAATCGGAACAAATCGGTTTGCGTTTAATATCAAGTCTTTGCGTATTATAATAAATAAAAGTTCACTTGTCAACAGGATTGTTGTTTTATATATTTTACCTGTTTTATTGTGTGTCCGAAAACGATAAAAAGTACACTTATCCTCTGTTCGGACTATTTCGGCCAATCGCCTTTCGGCATTGGGATCCCTTTGATCATTGCGGGATCCAGAACGATATGTTTGATATGAGTCCGTTTCCATGTGTACGTGATATGGACCAATCCGTCGGCGGTCTGAATCATCGCCGGATAAGAAAATTCCGCTTTCGGGGAATTCTCGAAAATACAGGCGGCTTCCCAGCTTTTTCCATCAGAAGAAACAGCAAGATTGATCATGGATCGACTCAGCGGCTTCTGCGGATCAGGCGATTTCAGATTCGTATGATTGTAAATGATCAATACTCGACCGTCCTGGAGGGACACCGTATCGATTCCGGAATTCGGATTCGGTAATATCGTTTCCTCGAATTTGGAAAATGTTTTCGCACCGTCTTTCGACCAGGATTGCCAGATCTTTCCATTTCCGTTCTTGTTCCGGCAAAGAATCGACCAGATCACTTTGCCGTCTTTTTCTTTTATGGAAAAAAGAGTCGGCTGGATCGTTTGCGCTTCCTCTTTCGAATGAAGCGGATCCGTTTTTGTCCATGTTTTTCCAAGATCAGAGGTCGTTTCCAAGTGTGTTCTCCAAATATTGTCTGCTTCATTACTGCTTGGACAAACCAGGCGGCCATCGGCCATTTCGATCGGCTTGCATCGGACGGGTCCGATCAGATCATCCCCCAATTTTCGACGGTCTTCCCATGTCTTTCCATCATCATGAGAGATCATCATTTCTCCCCGCCATGTTTGAGGAGTCGGCCCGACTTTAAAGAAGAGGAGCAGCGGACCGTTCTTCGGTTGAAATAAGACCGGATTCCAGCAGGAAAGATATGTCCCGTCCGATTGCAGTCCGTTGGCCGCTTCGACAGGCGGTGTCCATCGGCCGTTTACCTTCCTTGAAAACCAGATCCCGACCCGGGAATGGCTTTCGTAATAGCCGCCGAACCACGCGGCGATGAGCGTTCCATGCGCGGATTGAACAATCGTCGACGCATGGCAGGAAGGGAAGGGGGCTGTTTGAAAAATCAGTTCTTCTTCCAGAATCGCATTACGCGAACCGTAATTTTGCGCGCATACAATTTTCGGAGAACAAAAAACGGAGCAGAGCGTGATCAAGGCGATCGCACAATCAAGGACAAAACAGCGGCGAACGAATGAGGTGATCATAAGGATCCTTTCTTTTGGACACGGATAAAATCGGTAAATTGTCAATCTTAATCGGGAGACTCCTTATTCTATCCGAAAAAAAAGGGAAAATCAAGTTTATTTTAACGCCATTGATTTGCGATATTGCGCCATTTTTGTTTTCAGGGAGATCGCACTTATCCCGCAGATCACTCATTCCTGAACACTTGTCTGTAATAAGAAAAGTGTGCAAAATATAAAAAGTGATATTTCTATCATATATTCTGATCGAAAAAGCGTTCTTTTCTGTCTTATCGCAATGCCGGTTTATTTGCTGTTTAAACCATGTAAAAAAATAATTTTAACTCCTTGTAAATCAATATCTTATAATTGCCGTTTATCATTGACAAAATTCAAATATTGATTATAATAAAAGGAGTAAAACCGTTGAGATTTCGAGTCGGTTTTTTTATTCTGTTTTTACTTTTGCAGCACATTGCAGGGAGTGTATTATGTCGAATTCACAAGAAAGTGTTCACTTATCAGAAAGTGAAGATTCCGGGTCAAAAAAGGGTCAGTACAATGCCGCGGATCTGGAATATCTCAGCGATTGGGAACATGTTCGACGCCGGCCGTCCATGTATATTGGCGATACCGGATCATCTTGTTTTTGAGGTCTTTGATAATTCGGTCGATGAAATTCTCGCCGGATTCGCAACCGAAATCGCTGTTGCTGTAGGATCCGACGGATCGGTCGCAATCGAAGACAACGGACGGGGAATCCCTGTCGAAGATCATCCGGAACTCAAAAAATCGACTCTCGAATGTGTAATGACCGTTCTTAAATTCGGAGGAAAATTCTCAAAAAAGGCTTACGGAACTTCCGGCGGACTCCATGGAGTCGGGGTTACCGTCGTTAATTTTCTGTCGGAACAGTGCGAAGTTGCTGTCGCGCGCAATGGATCCCTTTGGCGGCAGAAATACCGGCATGGATTGGCGGACGCTCCTGTCGAACAAATCGGATCGACCTGCAAGCAGGGGACAAAAACGGTCTTTAAGCCCGATCCCGAGATCTTTGAAACCGTTGAATTTCAGGATGCGATTATCCGGCAGCGGCTGCAGGAAACCGCGTTTCTCAATCCGGGAATCCGGATCGTTTACAAATTTCAGGAGAATAAGGAAGAGATCTTCGAATATAAAAACGGGCTGTGTGATTATTTGACCGAATTGCGAAAAAATTCAGAACCGATCCATGAAGATCCTATTTGCCTGAAAGGGCAAAGAAACGATGTGCGCATGGAGATCGCTTTGCAGTACACAAACCGGTCCGAAGAGGATTTGCGCTCGTTCGCAAATAATATCCGAACTGCGAACGGCGGGTTCCATGTCTCCGGATTCAAGGCCGGATTGACAAAAACACTCGGAGCTTATGCCCGAAAAAGGAATCTGATCAAAAACATCGTTCCCAACGGGGATGATTACCGCGAAGGACTGATCGCGATTATTTCCGTCTGCTGTCCTGATCCTCATTTCGAGGGACAAACAAAAGGGCGTCTCTTGAATATCGAACTGGACGGTATTGTTCAAAGCCTCTTTTCGGAAGCGTTTGCTGTCTATCTGGAAGAACATCCGAAGTCGGGCGAAAAGATCATCGAAAGGGCCTTGCTTGCCGCGAAAGCTCGAATGGCCGCCGAAGCGGCCCGACGGTCGACGATTGCCGAAAAATCGATTGGAATTCGGGGAAAGCTCCGCGATTGCAGTTCCCGTGATCCGATCCGCCGCGAGATCTTTCTTGTTGAAGGGGATTCTGCCGGCGGAAGTGCCGAAGGGGGACGCGATCGGACCTTTCAGGCGATCCTTCCTCTGCGCGGAAAGGTGATCAATACATACAAAGCAACAGATCAAAAAGTCCTTTCGAATCAGGAAATCCAGAGTATCATTTCTGCGGTCGGTGCCGGATACGGCGCAAAAATGAACCCGGAAAAATGCCGATACGGGAAAATTATCATAATGACCGATGCGGATGTCGACGGATCTCATATTCGAACATTACTGCTTGCTTTCTTTTATCGGCAAATGTATGATCTTGTAAAGACGGGCCATCTTTATATCGCTCAGCCTCCTTTGTTTCGTGTGAAGAAAAAAGGAAGCCGATCTCCTGCGCGGTATGTTCAGACGGAAGAAGAGATGAAGGAAGAGCTTCTGATCCAGGGCGTTGACGGTGTCCGATTTTATTCGGATAAGGAAAGAATATTTTCCGGCGATGAATTACTTGATCTTTGCCGGATTATCGGCCGGCTTCAGGAGCATATTATTCTTCTTGAAAAACGGGGAATCGATGCAATGGGATACTTGACCCGGCCTGAGGAGGAGTATATCGGAGAATTTCGGAAGATCCCGGATCTGCGCAGGGAGCTTTGTGATTTTGGTTTTGAAATGGCCGATCTATTTCCGCAGATCCGGATCGGACGGGATGGATCACGATTTTCACTCGAAAGAGGAGAAACAGCGGTTCCGGTCAATGATCTTTTTGAACTGCTTGCCAGTATACGCAAATATGGAGAGCAGGGGCAGATCATTACCCGATTCAAGGGGCTGGGTGAAATGGATCCGGAGGAGCTGAGGGAAACGACTCTTGATCCCGGGAAAAGAACGCTCGTTCAGATCACATTGGAAGATGCGGAATCCGCAAATGAACTTTTCAATATACTCATGAGTGATCAGGTCGGACCGCGAAGGGAGTTCATCGAACATCATTCCCAGGAAGTCCAGTATCTCGATATTTGAGAGGAATCGGTTAATAATGAGCGGGGATCCGCGGCGCAGCCGCATACGGAGGACGGCCGAAAGACCAGCCTCGGAGATGCGGCACAATAAAAAAGAGTAAAACAAAGATCTTTGAAAAATGTTCGAACCCGGGGCCGGGAGCGGTGCATCGCAACAGACCGCAAGCCCGTAATCACTAATCACTAAACCCTAATCACTAATAAAAAGCGTCTCAAAGACCGATTTCTTTTTCTTTCCAAAAAACCGATACGCTTCGATTTTGGCTTTGAATGTACTCGCGACAAGTGCAAAAACGCTTAAATCGTCCACTTGACCTTGAACTTTTTCCGGATTCTTGTCTTCTCATTTTCATGGTTTGAGAGTTTTTTTCATTTTTTTGTCCCGGCTAAACGTCAGTAATATATGAGAGGACGTTTTTTCAATGTTTTTTTGAATGATGAGACAACAAACAAGAATAAAGAGGTCAAAATAATGAAAATTTTACAAAAATGGGTGATTCTTAGCGCGGCAATTTTGATGTGTCTGAAAATGATTAGTCCTTTTTTAGCAGCAGCTAAAGAGTTTCCCGTAGAGTCGGAGGAAACGGTCGGATTGTTTTCCGCAATGGAACAAGGACAAGTTGATGTGAAATTAACCCTTCAAAATTCAAAGTCTTGTACCATTCGAATAAAAAATAAAGGCGAAAAAGCATTACGTATAGAAATGCCTTCTACTTTTGCCGCTTCTCCTGTTCTTGCTCAGCTTGGCTTGGTTGATACTTATAATCGGATCACCAACGCCGCAGCCAGTGATGATCGGGGCGGCGGTGGATATAATGCATTTGGGGCCGGATATTCCCCTCCCAATGCAGGAGGAAGCAATTACCAATCAGTGGGCGGCGGATCAGGTAAAAGCAGCAGCGGCGGCGGGGGTAAAAGCGGCGGAGCATTTTTTATTGCCCCAGAAAAATCCGTTTTTGAAAAAGTCCGTATTGTTTGTCTTGAACATGGTAAAAAAGATCCCAGACCGTCCGTAGAGTATCAAATCATGCCCTTGGACAGATTTACAAAAAACAAGACGACCCAAGTACTTTGTCAAATGCTTGGAGATCCTAATGTTGATCATTATTCTATACAGGCAGCAGTTTGGAACGAGGAAAATAATATCTCTTTCAATGAATTGGCAAGAAAAACTACTGAAGAGATGGGGACAAATGTCAAACATTCCTACTTCACCGCTTCACAACTTCAAACTGGAATGAATATTCTTACTTTTGCCCGAGAAAAAGCTAAAAAGCTAAAAAAAGCCGAAAATGAACAAATGAAAAATATTCATCAAACGAAAGAGGGGCCTCCTGTACTTGACAGGACAATTGAAAAACTTACGGATAGACTCATAAACGAGTGATTCGAGAATACGGTACCGTCAAATTACAAGACTCTATCAGACATTTTTCGGTATCTCAAAGATCGATTTCTTTTTCTTTCCAAAGCCGATATTCTTCGATCTCGGCTTTGAATGTACTCGCGACAAGAGCAAACACGCTCAAGTCGTCCACGTATCCGAGGACGGGAATAAAGTCGGGGATCAGATCCACCGGAGAGATCAGATATAAGGCCGAAAAACCAACGGCCGCGATCAATTTCCAGGGAGCCCTGTACTTGCCGCTCTTATAATCTTTCAGCAAATTAAAACAGAGAAGAAATTCATCAAAGAACCCTTTCAGATTCTTCGCCTTTTGACGGGCCGTGCTCTCGTCCTTTAAAACTTTGCCCAACTCGTTTTCCGAAAAATTGCCCGTCCCGCGCTCGAATTCATTACGGATCTTCTGATCATAATCTTTATCTTCCGGATTCACGGCCATCTTTCTTCTCCCTTAAATTGATCTCTGATCCCGGAAGCCTTACTTTTTCAGAACACCCCAAAGAGCCTCTAGCGATTGCGGGATCGCTTTCGCCGATCCAATCGTGGTGATGAAGTTCGTGTCTCCATTCCATCGGGGAACGATATGCCAGTGAAGATGCCCGGGAAGACCTGCTCCCGCCGATCGGCCGAGATTCAAACCGATATTAAAACCGTCCGGATTCATGAGTTCGGTCAGTTTTCCCGTCCAAAAGGTCAGCTCCGATGTGATCTCCGACCACTCTTCTCCTGTAAGAAGATCAAGACGGGCAATATGCCTTTTCGGAGCAATCAGAAGATGCCCGTTGTTGTAAGGATATCGATTCAGAAGCGCGATAATATGATCGGTCCGATGAAGAATATACCGTTCGGAAAACTGATCTTCAGAACAGACAGATCCTTGGCAGATAAAACAGTCCGGATCCGCGTTTTCCATGAAAACAAGCCCTTGCGCAAGCCGTTTTTTCTGTTCCAGCTTTTCCTTTTCGTCCGAGGTAACGTAGGCAAGCCGCCAGGGGGCCCAAATAATATCCAATGTACTCTTGCTTATGTCCATTTTTGATCGGTTCTTTCAGAAATAGGAATCACGGATTGGAAATCTCGGGCTTTACGGAATTCGCGGTTGCGTATCCGGGCCGATACCGGAAAAGCGAGGTCGAAGATTCGGCAATCGCCGCTTTCGAAACCGTATCGTCTGCCGGACGGGCAACCGGGATCTTTTTCAGATCTTTTGCTTCGGTAAAATCTTGGGAATAAGCAATTCCGGGAAGATCATTTCCGGCCAATGCCGTATCTTTTTTATTGACAATAAGAAGCTGAGGGTCGATCATACTCCGATCCTGCGAATTGACCGATTTGGCCGGTGCGGAATCCTTCACTTCTTTTTTGGACTCTTTCTCCTTATCTTCGGATACAGATGTCGACGGATTGGGAAGCGGCTTCTGTTCCGAAAGAATCAGTGTACTTTTAGGAGTTTCTTTCTTAATCGGATCCGGCTTTTTCACTTCAGAAGCGCTCTTCGTGTTTTCACTCGGTGTCTTTACGATCTCTTTGATTGGAACGGCCGGAACTTGCGGAACAGGGGCCGGGACGGCTGCTTTCGGCGGCTGGGGCGTACTCGTTTTTACCGAAGGCTCTTTGCTCGAAGGACTCTTTTTGAACATATCAAGCTGAACGACAAACGCATCATTACCCGACGTTTTCGTATTGGTGTTCGGTAAAGAACTGACCGCAGGTGTTTTTCCGGATGAATCCGTACTGCTGCCGGGCAACGTCTTTTGGGAAGCGACCGAGTTCTGAATTAAAATATTTTGCAGAGGCTGTTCAATCGGGAACACTTTATCTTTTTTGAGGACGGAAAGACGGATCCGGCCTGTACTGACCGCTTTTTTCACCTGTTTAATTCCGTTTTCATCCAAAAGAACGGAGAGAATGGAAAAACGATGCGGTGCCGCTCCATTGTCCGATGCGCGCAACTCGGTGAAAACCTTGTAAACATCGGCGCTCGGAATAATTGTGCGGACGACAAGCTTGGGAAGGGCTCCCCGTTTATTCTCGGATTCTTCCCGTTGGACCACGGAAAGTTCGACTTTATCCCCGACTTTGATCACTTCGTCCAACTTCAAATAATCGGAGATGTCCCCGCCGCTTTCCGTATTGGAGACGCTGTCGATCTGAATGGGAACAACGGAGTACCCGGGAGGAATAAAAGTGATCGCATCTTCTTTCTCCCCTTTTTGCGGCATTTTGATATCAAAAAGAGTGATCACCGCGTCTTTGGGAATATCGCCTGCCGCCTTTCGATGAAGAATTCCATCGGTGGTGAAGATCGCATCCCGAGGAATGATCGATTCGGGAATGGAATCAAATCGAATGTTTTGCGCGGTAAATTCGGATCCGGCGATCAGATCGGTTTTGGCGACCAGAACATTGACCGTGGGACCTTTTCGCACAACCTGCTGCTTTACGTCTTCTGTAAACATGGCCTTTTTGACCGCAAGGGAGGAAAAGACACCAAGTACCAGAGCAACGATTAAATAAATAGCTAATTTATACTGCATATTACAACCATCAAAAAACGGTATTCCCCAAGAGGTTCCTGAAAATTTTCCTTTCGGAAAAACGCTGTCCGTTTATTTTACAGATTTTCCCCAAAAGAAGCGCTCATTTTTTGACAATTTTCTGAAAAATCGCAAAAAAAATTCGACCGGGGGAGGAATCTGCATTCCAAACGGCGGAACCCCGGCTCCTTTTTTGAGGAAGGAATCAGGGATATTTTTATTACGGAACACAAACAATTCCCATCGCGGATCCGCTTTAAATCGATAGGAACTATCAGCGCGGATCAGTAAAATTTATCGTCCTTTAAAACGGACACGGTTTAATGAAATAGGGTATTTGTTTTCCCCGCTCCATTTTCCGGTGAAAACGTTTGGCATAATCGGTATAATCGGTAAAATCGATTCAGCCGCTTTTGGCGTCAAGCGTTTTCATTTTCGGAATCGATGATTTTTTTGAGTTCATCGAAGTCGATGATCTCTTTTTCCAGGAGGCGATTAGCCAACCGGATCAGGGTCTGTTTCCTTTCCTGAAGAATTTTAAAGGTTTTATCATAAAGGGAATCGATAATGGTTCGAACTTCCTGATCGATTTCCCATGCCGTACGTTCACTGTGTTCGCGTCCGGTGGAAAAAGGAGAGTCGGAAAGATATCCGGCCGCCCTGTTTTCCCGATAGTTGATGGGACCCAATCGGCTCATTCCGAAATTCATGACCATACTGCGGGCAAGTTCAGTCGCACGTTCCAAATCGCTGCGGGCGCCGGAAGAGATATCGTCGAAGATGATCTTTTCGGCGATGGTTCCCGCCAAAAAAGTTTGAATTCTCGATTCAAGCTCGTTTTTAGTAACGAGAAATCGTTCATCTTCCGGCCTTTGAAGAGTGTACCCCAGCGCGGCCAAGCCTCGCGGAATAATGGAAACTTTGTGGACCGGATCGGTATTCGGAAGAAGACAGGCGACCAGAGCATGTCCGCATTCATGATAGGAGACTCTTTTTTTCTCTTCTTCGGTGATGACCCTTTTCTTTTTTTGGAGGCCCGCGGTTACCCGTTCTACGCCTTCGGTAAATTCGTCCATGGTTACCGAACTTTTGTTCAGACGCGCCGCCAGCAGAGCCGCTTCATTGACCAGGGCTTCGAGATCCGCACCGACAAATCCCGACGTGATCAGAGCGATCTGGTGCAAATCAATGGAGGGATCCAGCTTGACCTCGCGGGAATGGATCCGCAAGATCTCTTCCCGTCCGGCAATGTCGGGCCGATCGACCAGAACCTGCCGATCAAAACGTCCGGAACGAAGCAATGCGGAATCAAGAATCTCCGGCCGATTGGTCGCCGCCATTACAATCACTCCGGTATTCGTCCCAAAACCGTCCATTTCCACAAGGAGCGCGTTGAGGGTCTGTTCTCTTTCATCGTGAGCACCGAAGGAATTACCGCTCCGGGCCTTTCCGAGCGCATCGAGTTCATCGATGAAAACGATACAGGGGGCGGATCGTTCCGCCTGCTGAAAGAGATCCCGAACCCGTGCCGCGCCGACTCCTGCATAGAGTTCGACGAAATCGGATCCTGAAAGACTGAAAAAGGGAACGCCTGCTTCCCCGGCAACCGCTTTAGCCAGCAGGGTCTTTCCTGTTCCCGGCGGGCCAACGAGAAGGACTCCTTTGGGGATCCGACCGCCCAGATTCCGGAATTTTTCCGGAACCTTGAGAAAATCGACGATCTCCTTCAATTCTTCAACCGCTTCATCAACCCCGGCAACGTTGGCAAAGGAAACATCGACATCTTCCTTGGCGACAAGGACCCCGCGATTCTGTCCGAACGCCATCGCGCCTGCTCCCATCCGATTCAGAATGAAAAACACAAAAACGATCAGAAGAACCGTTGTGAGGATTGTCGTTCCATAAGTTTCCAGAAAGCCGGGCGGACCCTTTGCCGATACATCCTCAAATCCATTCTGCTTTAAGAGATCGAAAAGTTTATTATTGTCGAAATTCAGACCTTGGCGTCCGGCGAAGAAGGAAACTCGTTCCGTCTTCGAATTTCGAAGGATTTTGATTTTTCCTTTATCTTCGACGCAAAGAACCTTTCGGTCGATCTTTCCGGTTACTTCATTCGGGCCGATACAAATTTCTGCTGGATTCGAGTAAAAAACCGTGGAAATCTTTTTTCCTTTTTCCTCTTTAACCTCAATTCCGGGAATTGGCTTCGCAGAAATTTCTGTATTGGGCATCGCACTTTGATCGGCGGGGCCTTCATTTTCTTCCTGTCCGGAAGGATCGGGAGAATCGCCTTTTGTTTTTTCCGTTTTTGCCGCTTCCTTTTCCAGTTCTTGAAGATGCTGCAATTCCTGGGATCCTTTTTCGGCCAATTTAACGAACTGCATGATCGGGATCTCATATCGATCAGGCTTATCCAAAAGGTTCCAAAGGAAGATGAGGCCCATCACGATAAAAAGGATCATCCAAAACGAGGAACCGGACCCGCGATTGGGCCGATTCATTCTTGACCGGCCGGAATCCGGATTATTTTGCGGATATTCCTCGGAATCTTTGGCCGATCGTTCTGATTTTGGATTCGTATCAGGATCTTTTCTTTTGCGATTCGTGTACTTGTCGTCCTGTCTTGCAGGCTTGT
Source organism: Planctomycetia bacterium (assembly GCA_030539035.1). Lineage (GTDB taxonomy): Bacteria > Planctomycetota > Planctomycetia > Pirellulales > Thermoguttaceae > JAUNBG01. Next base: position 1,779 of record JAUNSU010000089.1, on the reverse strand, counting down.
CTTCACTCATTGAATTTGCGGCCTTTATATATTTCAGTTAATGGAATCAATGCGAAAATCATAAATTAAAAAGAAATCGAGCGATTCAACTTCCCTCCATTATAGTCTATTCTCAATAAAAAGGAATACAGCGGAACATTTCATCCTGATAAAAAAAGTAAAATTGATATAATCGGAATCCGTAGATATTTCCCTGTTTAAATATTCTCAAAATTTTATGTTATCATTAAAAAACAAAAGATTAACGGACGAAATATATATTACGCAATATATTTATATTTCTTTCCTGATATATTTTATCTCAATTATAATCATTTTTCATCTGAAAGGTGGAAAGCAATGAGAACATCAAGCAATCATACCGTGTTGACTCCCCAAAGCCGTCGATGTAAGAAGAGCTCATCCCGACCTTTTGCGAAAACGAGAAAAAGTAAAAGATCCAGTTCGATCATAATCGAACAGGAAGAGGCCGATCTGATCATTCTGGATTCAAGTTTACCGTCTGATGAAGAGCCGGAACAGGCAGAATTGATTCCGGATCAAACAGAAGAGGGAAAAGATCCCTTGATCAAGCCGCTTCGCCGCCGTCAAATCGATCCGACAACTTGCGAAAGGGACTATTCTTCCGCCGAGATCGAGTTTATGAACGCACTGGATGCCTATAAACGTGAAAACGGACGAATGTTCCCGACCTGCAGTGAAATCCTGGAGGTCTTTCTTTCCCTTGGATATGTAAAAAAAGATCAGACGGAAAAATCTTCAGTAAGTGAAATGTCTTTAAAAACGATACCTGCGGCCGCGGCAACGCCCGCTCTCTCGCCGGATCAGGATCGCGAAGGAAAAGAAGAACCGTTTTCTCCTTACTTTAATGATGCCGGATCACTTCCCATTTTTTAGACCACGGATGGATTTTTTGTTGGGTTTATGAAAAGATTTTGTTCTTCGGAAGGTCCTTTCCCGATTGCGGAATTTTGGAACCACTGATGATCACGGATAACCACGGATGGATTTTGATTAGTGATTAGTGATTAGTGGGGGATCAGCGGCGCAGCCGCATACGGAGGGTCATCTTGGCCGCCCCGAGCGATATAAGTTTCCGAAAAGCGTTGCGGAGCCTTATCGGATAGACACAAATAATCACGGATATTACTTTTCATAAAACGCAAATATCCATTAACTTCGCTGGAACAGACACTATTACTTCACTCGGCTGGAACAACCAATAATCGGCGCACCGAAGGTGCAGTGCCTTCCAGCCCGGGGCAAGGGAGCGAAGCGACCGGCACCCCGGGTCAACGAATCCCCCAACAGCAGCGCGCTGTAAGCGCAGCGTAAAAAGAACCGGGGACACCGAAAAAGGTTCGAACGTAAATACGGGGGACGACGAGGAGGGGACAACCCCGCTCATCAGTCGCCAAGGTCCCCTGTATCGCCTTTGTCCCCAGTGTCGCGGGCGATTTTCATTTGGGGGTAAACATCGCCCGAACACAGAGAAATCGAATTACCGCGTTTTTTAGAGATTTCAACTCTTCGACCACGGCGGCTCCGCCGCCGGGTGCCCAAGATGGGCACCGTCCCAGCGCTTGGATTCCAACCGCACACACATATCAATATTTTTCACGGGGTCCCCGGGTTAATGGGCGATTGTGTTTTTTAGAAATTTCAACTCCATTACAGAGCGGCGGTGTTGCCGTCTCCCCCGCTAATCACTAATCACTAACCCCTAGCCCAAGTTCCGCAGTTGGAGGGGTGAAGTATCGTAAAAACCAGAGCGGGAGC
>JAUNSU010000088.1 GCA_030539035.1 Planctomycetia bacterium | reverse complement strand
CAGTGCAAAAAATATTGCCGATATGCCAGCGTCCATAAGGAAAGTTCCAACTGCAAAAAATCGGGGAAAGTACAGCTATAAAAGATTGTCAATGATTATTTCGTATAAATTTAAAATATATTCGATTTCTTGGAATTCTTGAGATATTTTGCTTGATTTTTCGTTCTTATCAGGTAAAAATAGCAGAAGCAGGGGATTTCTGTGCACAATTACGGCCGAGGATCGTGATTGTACTTGCGAAATATTCTATCCGGCCGAATCGACATGGAATCGCGGAAAAAGTATCAGGCGATCAGAAACGCGCCAAAGCATAAAAAGAAAGAGACATACACTCAGGGAGAGATTCAAGTGAAAAAAGTAAATCGGCGTTCCTTTATTTCAGCGGCCGGACTCGGATTGGGATCGTTGGCTTGTTCCGATCTGATCGATCCTCGTGCGCAAGCCAAGCCGGGAAATCACCTTTCCGGAAAGATCATTACAGAACCGCAAAAAGAGATCCCTGTTGTGCGGTCGGCTGATGTCGTTGTGTGCGGAGCCGGACCGGCCGGAGTTGCCGCCGCGATCGCCGCTGCCCGAAAAGGCGCAAAAACAATTATTCTGGATTCCCAAGGCTGCCTGGGAGGAATCTGGACCGCTTCCCTTTTAAGCCTGATCCTTGATACAAAAGAAAAAAAGGGAATCATGGCCGAGATCCTCAAAAGACTCGTTGAAAACGGCGGACTGGACTCCGAAGGAAAAAGATCGAATCTCTATGATCCCGAACGAATGAAATTACTGCTCGAAGAAATGTGCCTGGAAACCGGCGTCGAAATTCAATACTTCACTCAAATCGTTGACACCGTCGTCGAGAATAAACAGATCAAGGCCGTGATCACCGAATCCAAGTCCGGACGGGAAGCAATCACGGGCAAAGTGTTCATCGATTGCACCGGAGACGGGGATGTCGCCGCGCAGTCGGGCTGCGGATTCGATTTCGGAAATCCGGATACAAAAGCTTTTCAGCCGATGAGCTTTATCGTTCTGCTGGCCGGAATTCAGCATGAGGAAGTCCGGCAATTTTATTCCAAGCCCCGTTTGCTCGAAGAGATGAACAAGGCCGGATTTCAACCTTCCTACCGCGGACCTTCCCTTTTCCGGATCCGGAACGATTTCTTTGCGATGATGTCAAATCATGAATACGGATATCGGGGATTCGATGTTCGTGAATTGACTCGGGCAACTCTCCAGGGACGTAAAGAAATGTTCCAGCAGATCAACGCGCTTCGAAAATACGGAGGGCCCTGGAAAAACGTGCAGATCGTATCGACGCCTTCTTTGATCGGAATTCGGGAAGGACGGCGAATCCATGGTTTATACACGGTCGGAATTGAAGATCTGCGCGTTGGAAAAAAACATGAAGACGCGGTCTGTTCTGTTGCTTTCCCAATCGATGTTCATTCGACAACAAAGATGAAAGGCAAAGAAGTGGAACGGGCTCCTTTCCGCGTTCAGCCTTATGATATTCCGATGAGGGCGCTTATCGCGAAAGATGTTGAAGGACTCATGATGGCCGGTCGATGCATCAGCGGAGATTTTATTGCCCATTCGAGTTATCGGGTAACCGGAAACGCTGTTCCGATGGGAGAAGCCGCCGGAGAACTCGCCGCGAAAGCCGCAAAAGACGGAAAAAATCCTTCCTCTTACTATGTTTCTTAAAATACAGGAAAAGAATGATAATCCGCGATGGATTTCTGAGGTTTAAAGATTAAACATCTTTTTAAGGAGAATGCAGACAGGAAGCCTGCATTCTCAATCGGATGAGTTTTTATTTTTTGTAATCCAGTCGACCGGAGATCATGATATCGGATCCAATCGTTTCCACGTGGCGGGAAAGGATTGGAATCGCGTTTTTCATATGTTCAAATCCCAATCCGGCGACAGGAACAACGGCCTCTTTTCCGCCGATGATCTTGGGAGCGATGAAGACATAGACTTCATCCAGATACTCCAGATCGAAGAGATGTCCGAGAAGGATCCCGCCGCCTTCGACGAGCAGATTCGTAATGCCCCTTTCCGCGAGTTTTTCCATAAGCAGAATTAAACGCTGTTCATGCGTTGGAACGTTGAGGACCAGAACTTCGGCCCCTTTCTTTTCCCAGAAGAGGGCTTTTTCTTTTGGTGTATCCGGGCCAAAAACGAGTAAAAGAGGGACTTCCTTTACAGAAAGGGCCAATTCCGAGAAGACGGAAAGAGTTCCTCCCGAGTCGAAAACGATTCTTTTCGGAATTCGACGGGGAACTTCTCCTTCGGGAAGACGAACGGTCAATTTGGGATCATCTTCCATCGCGGTTCGACTTCCGATCATGATCCCGTCCATATAGGAACGAAGTTCATGAACTTTTTGCCGGGAAGCTTCTGAAGAGATCCAATAGCTGGATCCGGTTCGCGAGGCAATTTTTCCGTCCAGGGTCATTGCCCACTTTCCGACGATCCAGGGACGTTTCTTTGAAAGTCGGGTAATATACGGCATATTTAAACTCTGCGCTTCTTCTTCGAGGACATCGCAATCCACTTCGATTCCCGCCGCTTTGAGTTCGCTGATCCCCTGTCCATTGACTTTTGCAAAGGGATCCGCCATTCCGATCACGACACGCCGAATCCCCGCTTTGATGATAGCCGGAACGCAAGGCGGAGTCTTTCCAAAATGGCAGCAGGGCTCAAGATTGACGTAAAGAGTTCCGCCCCGGGCATTTTCTCCCGCGCTGTTCAAGGCTTCGATCTCCGCGTGATTTCCGCCAAAGCATTGATGAAAACCGCGTCCTACAATATTCGGAAGCATATTCTTATTGCCGAATTGATCGGGAGAATCGAGAAAATCCGGCCGGATAATCACACATCCCACCATGGGATTGGGTTCCACGAATCCGCGTCCCCGTTCCGCCAATTCGAATGCCCGTTTCATAAAATACTGGTCGTATATCTGATTCATACGTTCATCCTTTATTTTGCCTGCTTTGTAAATTTTGAAAATTAAAAGTCGGGATGCCAAAAGATCCTTCAGTGTATATCATATCGTTTTTTCTCGTTCTTTGCAAGTAAAGATGGGAAAGATCTTGCAAAAATAAATGTATTTTTTATAATATCTGTAATAATAAACAAGATAAAAATGCAGTCGGATCGATTTTTCTCATTTTTTCTTTCTCTGTCAATTGCACAGGGCCCGGTTTATTTGTATACTGTAATTATTGTCGTGTACTGATTTATTTTTAAAAAATTCGGATCCAGATCCGTATTGCGAAGAAGGAGAAATGGGCGGTGGAGAGGAGCAAAGAAGATTTTTGCATAGTTGGTATTGATCTTGGCGGAACGAACATGAAGATCGGAGTATTGGATTCGGAAGGAAAAACCTTATCGTTTTTGACGGCTCCCACCTTTGTGGAACGGGGAGGAGATGATGCAACGCACCGAATGGCGGATAATGTTCATCAAGCGATCAAAGAGGCCGGAATTTCGGAAGATCGTGTTGCCCGAATTGGTTTGGCATCGGCGGGAACATTGGACATTCCGACCGGAATGCTGATTCGCCCCTCCAATTTGCCGGGCTGGGATTTCTTTCCGATTCGGGACAAACTGGCGGAGTATTCCGGGATCCCGGTTACTTTTTCCCATGATGGAGCGGCGGCCGCTTTTGCGGAATATTGGGTTGGCGCCGGAAAACAGGAAGCGGCTCTGATCCTCTTGACACTCGGAACCGGCGTGGGCTGCGGGATCATTCTGGAAGGCAAACCGTGGGATGGGATCCACAGCCATGGGGGCGAAAGCGGACATAATTTGATCGATATTTCCGAGAATGCCCGATGGTGCAAGTGCGGAAAACGGGGCCATCTGGAAGCTTATGCGAGTGCGACCGGGGTTGCGAACCGGACCGTCGAGATGATCGAAGCGGAATTGAAAAGCTCTCTGTCCGATCGGGTCCGAAATGCGCCCCGCCGTGTTGCCGTTCCGAAAATGGTCTATGAAGAAGCCGAAAACGGGGATCCTCTCGCGTTGCAAATTGTAGAAGAAACGGCCCGATATCTTGCCTACGGTATTGTATCCATTATCCATACGATTGATCCGTCGTGTATTCTGATCGGGGGCGCGATGACCTTTGGCGGCCGGAAATCTTCCGTTGGACAAATGTTCCTGAAAAAAGTTAAGGAAGAAACTTGCAGCCGAATCTTTTTGCATCTTGCGAAAAGGATCCGGTTCGATTTCGCGGACCTCGGCGGCGATGCAGGATATATCGGCGCGGCCGGAATCGCTCGTATGGATGTCCTGAAATAGAGTATTCAAACTGTAAAAATATTTTTATTTGGAACCACGGATGAAATCCATATAAGATTCGGGGCTGATATTTTTGATGAAAACGTGTTTTTACCCAAAAAAGTATCCGTGAAAATCCGTGGTTTCAAAAATTTGTCTTTACGGTTTGAAATAGTGTAAAATGATTTTTGGCGGGAAGTAAGTTCATGCGCATCGTCGATATCTTTAAATCAAAGCAGGGGGAAGGAATATGGACCGGTGAAGAATCGGCCTTTATTCGAGTCGTCGGATGCAATCTTCGCTGTGTTTTCTGCGATACGCAATACGCTTCCTGGAGGCCGGAAGAAGGAGAAGATCTTACGATTGAAGAAGTTGCCGGGCGGATCCTGCTGCTCGATTGCAAACATGTCGTGTTGACCGGCGGGGAACCGATGCTTTATTCTGAAATGATTCCCTTGACGCGCCTCCTTAAAGAGATGAATTATATTTTAACGATAGAGACTTCGGGGACACTTGAACTTCCCGTTGTGTGTGATTTGATGTCGATCAGTCCCAAGCTGTCAAATTCGACGCCGAAAGACGCCTCTCCTTCTCTTGTCCGATTTCATGAGACCAACCGTGCGCGTCCTGATATCATCCGGCACCTGATCCGCCTCTATAATTATCAGATCAAATTCGTGATTGATGAACCGGAAGATCTGCTGGAAGCAGAGGAATTTCTCGCGATGTTCGAGGAAATCGATCCGAAAAGAGTTCTGTTTATGCCCCTTGCGACGGATGTATCCGCGATGTGGAGTAAAGCGGAATGGATTGTTTCTTTTTGTCGGAATCGGGGATATCAATATTGTCCGAGGAAGCAGTTGGAGTGGTATGGAAATCGAAGGAGAACATGAAATGAAAAAACAGAATAAAATGAATCGGCGCGATTTATTAAAAACGGGAGTATCGGCTCTTGGCCTTTCGCTGATACCGTCCGGAAGTTTGTTTGCCCAACGCGGAATGGGCGGCGGAGGGATGGGACGCGGCCGCGGCGGCCATCCGATCCCAGTTGATCCCGCCAATCCCGCAATCGCTTTCAATGAAAACCGATGTGAACAATGTTCTGATTGCCGATCCTGCTGTTCCGGATATATGGGCGTTCTGGATGAAAACAGCGGCTCCGATGGATCGCACTGTATTCACTGCGGACAATGCACTCTGATCTGCCAAGGACAGGCACTTACCGAGCAATATGATTATCCGCAAGTTTCCGCTCTTCTCGACAGCAAGGATAAAATTCTGATCGCATCAATCGCTCCTTCCGTTCGAGTATCGATCGGGGAAATGTTCGGGCTCTTGGCCGGACGCGATATCGAAGGAAAATTGATCCAGGGACTTCGAACAATCGGATTTGATTATGTGCTCGATACCTGCTTCAGTGCGGACATTACCATTATGGAGGAGGCAGCCGAACTCGTCCATCATCTCAAAAACGGTGAGGGCGGAAAACCTCTGTTCACAGGCTGCTGTCCCGCCTGGAAAAAATACGCTCAGCTCTATTATCCGCAATGGGCTCCTTCGATTTCCAAGGTTAAAAGTCCTTTTATGATTCAGGCCGCTTTGGTAAAATCGTGGTTCGCGCAAAAAATGAATTTGGAGCCCGAGAAAATTGTTCATGTCGGAATCGCGCCCTGTACGGCGAAAAAATATGAATTAACACTTCCCGGAATGGGCGCGGCTTCCCGTTTCCGGAACAGGGATCAATCGGTTCCGGATCTCGATTATTCTTTAACGACGAGAGAAACCGGAATGATCCTGAAGTCCCGCGGTGTGTCCCGTCTTCTTACCGTTGATAATGGATCGTTCGATCCCATGATGGGAGAAACTTCCGGCGCGGGACTGATCTTCGGTAATTCCGGCGGAGTAATGCAGGCCGCCCTTCGAACCGCTTACTGGATCGTCAATAAAAAAGATCCCCCTGCTGAATTGATGAATTGGGAGCCCGCCAGCGGTGTTGATCCCATCCGAACAGCGAAAGTCGATCTTGGATCCCGATCTCTTCGCGTTGCCGTTGTTCATGGAACCGGATATCTTCCCGAATTTTTCGGCCGTTTGGAAAATGGAGAAAAATTCGATTTTGTGGAAGTAATGGCCTGTCCTTACGGATGTATCGGCGGCGGCGGACAGCCGCGAACAGTCTCTTCCTCTTATGAAGCCCTTTGCAATCGAAGAAAGAGCGCTCTTATCAAAAGAGATGAGGAAAGCTCGATCCGATTGAGCTATAAAAATACGGAAGTTGCCGCCCTTTACAAACAGTTCTTAAAAGAGCCTTTGAGCGATCGCAGCCGGCAGTTGCTCCATCTGAAATAATTCTTTCATTGTTTGCAGAAGGAATAAACGAAAAGCGGCCTCTTTTTGACAGAGAGACCGCTTTTTTGGATTCAAGCCGATTCGGGACAAATCGGAAAAATTACGACTTCTTTTGCTGAACGGAAATATAGATCATGTGAAGTTCGTGAAGAATCCCTTCCATGAATTGGGTTTCTTCCGCTGTCCGGTTTCCTTCCGTTTTTTCGAAAAGAAGCTGGATCGAATCGATCAGATGTTTTGCCTGATTGAGTCGAACCACAGGTTTTCCGGTCATTGGATTCGGAATAAGTCCCAAAGAGACCAGCGCTTGGGTCCCAATGCTCTCGGAAAACGACTGCAAAGTCGGCTGGGGAAAAGGAACGTCCGGGATATCATCGATATCGGGGATCTGTTTTTCCGCATCATGATGCCCGCAGCCGCACCCGCACTGATGTTCTTCGTTTTCATGATCTTCACAGCCGCATCCGCACCGATGTTCTTCGTTTTTATGATTACCGCAGCAGGAATCGGAATCGTGATGATGTCCGCAGCAGCATTTTTTTTCTTCCATTTCTTCATGATTTTCGTTGGACATGGATATTTCTCCTTTTTAAATTTTTGCCAAGTTCAATTTCAGGTTCGTTCTTTTTCGAGTTTTTTCATTTCAGCGAGGAATTCATCCCGGGTAGGATTAAATCCTCTTTCGGAATCGGATTTATAAATAATGCGCAGGGAATCGAGAAGGGTCCGGGCCTTGATCTGTCCTGCTGGACCGGCACTTTGGTAAAAACAATGTCCGTTCAGGTGATCGTTTTCATGCTGGATTACCCGAGCCGGAAATCCTTTCCAATGATAGGTTGCGAGTTGTCCTTTCAGATCAATCGCCTGAAATTCGATCTCTTCCGCACGAATGATCTTCAAGCGGAGATCGGGAAAACTGAGGCAGCCTTCCTCTCCTTCGGATTTTCCTTTTCTTTTTCGAATTTCCGGATTGATCATTACAAATTCAGCGTCTTTTTGTTCGGGATCCCCGGTTGCGTTCATTACAAAAAATCTCCAGGGGAGTCCAACCTGATTTGCGGCAAGGCCAACACCTTCCGCTTCATACATCAGATCGAACATTTCCGCAACGATTTGCCGAAATTTTTCATCGATGCGGATCACTGGTTTTGAAGTGTATGCAAGGACGGGATGAGGGTATTTCAGGATCTTCATTATAGACTGCTTTCGAATTTTGTGGATTTTTGCTGTATCAATTTCAATATATTATAGTATAATAGTCAATAATGAGAAATTTTCCAGTGGGGGTTCACCCGGGAAATGCTTCATAAATCAGGGAAATCAAAAAAAAATGCAGCAGAAAGAGAATAAACAGAGCGCAGAATGGATATGGGAGGAAGAATCCGAAAAATGGGATCCTTCCCCTTTGCTCGTATCGATCTGTTTTCATCTTTTACTCTTTTTGGCGATCCTCTGTTTTGTGATTTATATGCCAGTTCCGGGCAATCCGCTTGGAGGACGATCCGCAGATTCGGTTGGAATTGTTTTTTCTACCGGAAATGGATTTGAAGAGCCCGGCGGCGGATCGGTATCCTTTTCTCAAGCGGCAAAGCCGGATCTGGAAAAATCGGATCCCGAATTGAACGAGAAAGAAAAAGATCAGGTCCGAAAGGCGGTCGATTCCTTCCTGCCCGCTCCAAATACCGTTGGTGTTCGGAATACAGCACCGGCGGAAACGGAGGATCCGACAGGAAAAGAAAGGGAAAATTCCTCTGCTTCCGGTTCCGGCGACAGTGGAAACAGTTCTCCTTTCGCGGGACAATCCGGGAGCGGAAATGGAAGCGGCAATGGGGCCGGAAACGGCGGACAGGCTGTTCAGTTCGCGGATCTGAAAGGAAATGGACGGAAATTTGTCTACGTTCTCGATCGCTCGGAAAGTATGCGATGGTCGAACGAGGCGCCGATGAAATTTGCCCTGAAAGAAGCAAAAGAGAGTATTAACAGCCTGGATGCAAGGCTTGGTGCTGTTCGATTTCAGCTCATCTATTATAATCATGAAGCAAAGGTCTTCGAAAAAGAACGATTGCTTCCGGTGGATGAGCCCAATAAAAATCGCGCCATCAAATTTTTGGATTCCATTTACCCGGAAGGCGGAACAAATCCGCTTGCGGCTATTGAAAAAGCGGTTAAACTGAATCCGGACGTGATCTTTTTTCTCACCGATGCCGACGAGGAGATTCCTCCCATGGCCCTGGATCGGATCCATGATCTGTGTCGACGATCCGGAGTTCGGCAAATCCATGTCGTGGAATTCGGGAAAGAAAGCGGTGTTAAAAAAATTTCCTTTAAACGATTGGCACTCGAAAATAATGGTCAATATATTTTTAAAAAAATTGATTAACACAAACCGTGAAGATAGAAAAGAGAAATCATCCAAAAAAGAATCGGATCAAACAGGACAAACAATGTGTTCAACAGAGGGACGAATAAAGTACAATAATAATATATCTGTATTTATATATCTATTAAAAGATCGAGAAATTGATTTTTTAAAATTTTAAAAAATTCCAGAGGGGAGCGGAGAGATGTTTTGCGTATGTATTGCGTGCGGAAGCCATGAGAGAATGATTGCGGAAATGAAGCGCTTGAAAGAAGATAATGTCGGTCTTGCGGAGCTTCGTCTCGATATTTTGAGGAAGGAACCGGATTTTCTGCGGATAATCAAAAGTCCCCGTCCCCCGGTGATAGTAACCGCCCGGCGTCCATCAGAAGGCGGACTTTGGAAAGAGTCGGAAGAAAAACGACTCCGATTGCTTCGAACTGCGATTATCGAGGGAGTCGAATACGTTGATCTGGAATTGGATGTTGCCGTTAATATCCCCCGATTCGGAAAGACCAAGCGGATCATCAGCTATCACAATCTTACAGAAACCCCGGATCTTTATAAGATTCGGGAAGAAATTCTGAAGGCCGATCCGGATATCATCAAAATTGCCGTAATGCCGAAATCGATCATGGACGTTTTTCGAATGCTTGATTTCATGAAAGATGTCAACAAGCCGGGCGAAAAGATCAAAACCGTTGGGATCAGTATGTCGGAATGCGGTGCGATGACCCGAATTCTCGCGAATAAATTTGGCGCTCCTTACGCCTATTCTTCTTTTTCCGAGAAAAGAGAAATTGCTCCCGGAATGTTGTATTACAAAGATCTCAGGGATCTTTACCGCTTTGATGATATTAACGCGGAAACGCAAGTCTATGGAGTTGTTGCCGATCCGATTCGGCATAGTTTAAGTCCCTTGATCCATAATGCCTCTTTCAAGGAACACAAACTGAACAAGGTTTATCTTCCGTTCAGGGTTGCTCCGGAAGATCTTACTGATTTTGTAGATAATTTTGAGAAGATCGATCTTTGCGGCTTGAGCGTTACCATTCCCCATAAGGTTGCGATATTGAAGAGCTTGACGAATATTGGTCCTGCGGTGAAAGAAATCGATGCGTGTAATACGGTGATCTTCAGCGAAGGAAAACGAATCGGATTCAATACGGATTACATGGCGGCGATTCTCAGTATTCAAAGCGCAATGGGATTGGCAACCGATCAGAAGGGTCCGCTTCATGGAAAACGGGCTCTGGTTCTCGGAGCGGGCGGAGCGGGTAAAGCGTTGGCTTATGGTCTGAAAGAGAAAGGGGCCAGTGTGATCGTATCAGACGGAAGGGAAGAAGCTGCCCATGAGTTGGCCGCTTATCTGGAATGCGAATGGCGGGAATGGGCCGGCCGCGAAAAAGAGAAGGTCGATATTTTGGTCAACTGCACACCGATTGGAATGTATCCGAATCTGGATCAATGTCCGGTCGATGGATCGATTCTTCGTCCGGGAATGGTTGTTTTCGACTCCGTCTACAATCCGGAATTTACCTGGTTGATTCGACAGGCGGCGGAAAAAGGGTGCACGATCGTTCCGGGAATGGAAATGTTTGTCGGACAGGCAGCGCTTCAGTTCAAACTGTTTACCGGAGAAAAGGCATCGATCGATTTGATGCGCAAGCTGGTAAAAGCTGCTCTTTCCGCAGTTCATGAACCCGAAGATGATTAGTGATTCGGAGATACGAATGAAGAAACGAATTATTTTGGTCGGATACCGGGCGACGGGAAAAACGACGCTTGCGGTAAAGCTCGGAAAGATTCTCGGCTGGCCTTCTCTGGATACAGATCCATTGATCGAAGAGGTTGCCGGAGAAGCGGAGATCTCACAAGATCTGATCCAGGCTCGAATTTCCAAAGTGGAGTTAATCGAAAAGAAGGCGGGCAAAAGCATCACGCAGATTTTTGCCGAGAATGGAGAAGCGTACTTTCGGGAATTGGAAGCGCAGGTTGTCGTTGAAGTTTTACGTGAAACCGCTCCTTTGGTTCTTGCAACGGGAGGCGGCGTTCCGCTTCGCGCCGATTCCCGAAAACTCCTGCGCAATTCCGGAGTCGTCTTTTGGCTCCAGGCTTGTCCAAAAACGATCTATTCCCGGATCAACAAAGATAAGACGTCCGGCAGCCGTCGGCCGGCATTGACGGATCTCGGTCCGATTCAGGAAATCGAAGAGCTGCTGAAAAAACGGGACTCCGCCTATCGTTCAACCGCCCATTATATTCTGGATACTGAAAATTTGTCTCTCGATCAATTGTGTGATCGCGTGCTGGCTCTCTACAAAGAAAAAGAATTAGAGGAGAATCAAAAATGAACCGTCGAAATTCTGTGTTCCATGTGGAACAGATCCGAACACTGCTGGTTGGCTTTCTTCTTCTTGTCTCCGCTTCCGTTTTCGCGCAAGGTTCCGGAAGAATCCAAAAGGCAATGCAGCCGATATTGGATTCCGGAAAACTCGCGGGGTATGTCGGTATCCGGGGAACGGTTAATGGAATCACAGAATGGGAATGGGGAGGATACGCCGATCTCAAGAACAAGGTTCCCATGCAAAAAGATTCTCTCTTCTGGATCGCTTCCATGTCCAAACCGATCACCGCGACTGCCGTCCTGATGCTGGTCGATGAAGGAAAGATCTCGCTCGATGATCCACTCGATAAGTTCTTTCCTGAATTCAAAAACGCGTTTCTCCTGAAGACGGAAAACGGAAAGACCGTTGTTCAAAGAATCAAAAAATCTCCGACCGTTCGGCAGCTCCTTTCTCATACTGCGGGTCTGGAGTTCATCACTCCCTATATGAGTAAATTCGGAATCGATTCTCTTCCTCCCCAAAAGTTGGCTTATACGGCATCCCTCTTTCCTTTCAAATACGAACCTGGTACCGGCTATCAGTATTCCAATACCGGAATCGATATTGCTTCCGCGATTCTCGAAAAAGTCTCCGGGCTCTCTCTTGAGGAATTTCTGCAAACGCGTCTGTTCGATCCTCTCGAAATGAAAGATACAACCTTTTATCCCAGTAAAGAACAGATGGCCCGACTCGCAAAATCGTATAAATGGAACAAAGAGAAAAAAGTATTGGAAGAGACTAATATCGGATTTCTCAATGAGCCTTATTCGGATCGGGCAATTCGTTTTCCTGAAGGCGGCGGCGGACTCTTCTCCACTGCCGAGGATTCTTTCCGCTTCCACCAGATGCTCGCCGCAAAAGGTGTTTACAAAGGAAAGAGAATCCTTTCCGAAAAAGCAATCGACGAAATGTCCAAGGTGCAAACCGGATTCGAAAATCATAAATACGGATTGGGAATGAATGTCGATACCGACTCTTTCGGACACGGCGGAGCTCATGCGACCAATGGGCGCGTTTATAAAAAAGAGGGCAAGGTCGTGATCTTCATGATCCAGTTTGCCGGAGGCGGAACCAATGCCAGCGAAGCCGCCCGCGCTTTTGTTTCTTCCGAACAGAAGTAATTTTCCCTGAACGATCAAACAAGGATCATAAAACCATTATGCCTGAACTGTTTAAAAATCTTGTCCGCTTTCCTCAGGATGATATCGAGATCATGGAAACCGTTGGAGCCGCCTCTTCCGGACAGCGGGAGATCAGTATCGCGTCGATCCGGTGCAAGGCCGGATGGTCTGAAGAACCGCAGACTCCCGACTTCGATGAGTATTCTCATGTTCTCGAAGGAATCCTGATCGTCTTTGCGGAAGGGAAAAAATACGAAGTCCATCCCGGAGAAACCATCTTGACCCGAAAGGGAGAACGGATCCAGTATTCCGCTTCGAAAGAGGTTGGTGTCTTTTATCTTTCCATCTGTTTACCCGCTTTTACCATGGAGGCAACCCATCGTGAGTACTGATCTGGAGAGTCGGCCAAAAGCCGATCTTGGTTTTATCTTTGCTTCTTCCGTCGAACTGAATGGTTTTTTTGACCTCCTTCCGAAGGCAAAATTGACCAAGGGGAATGATCTCGTTTATCGTTCCCTACTCTGGGACGGGAAAAAAATCGCGGCGGTTGAATCCGGATACGGAGAAGAAAATGTCCGGCGGGCAACAGAAGCGCTCATCGATGTCTTTCATCCGACCCGTATGATCAGCGCCGGATTTGCAAGTTATCTCCTCGCCGAAGGAATGGATAATTTTATTCAGGCGGAGCGATTTCTCCTTCCCAACGGGGAAGAGATCGACTTCGGGCAAAATGCGCTTCCTCATGATCCCGAAAAGGATGATTCGTTTCTGGATCCATTCTTCGAAGCCGTAATGGAGCAGGATCCGATCTTGGCAAAGAAGTCGAATCTTCCTTTCGAGCCCTTGATGTCCTGCGAAAAGGATCCTTCCGAAAAAGAAGGAAAGGAACTCGCGGAAAAATTCCATCTTGAACTTTATGATCGCGAAAGCTTTTGGGTCGCAGAGGTTTGCCGGAAAGCGGCGATTCCTCTTTTGGCCATTCGATTTGTGCTCGGTAAAAAAAAGAAGAAGGCCTCTTCCGAATTAAAAAATATCCATAAGAGTTCAGGCTCGGCTTCCCGAAAGTTCGGGGCGTTTTTGGGCGCGCTGGTCCGAGAACCTAAAAGCCTGGTCGATTACTATCAGGATAATATGAAGACGTTGGTCGCTTCCGATCAGATTGGAATCCTGCTCCGCGATCTCTTTAAAGATTGAGTTGAAAGCGCGGTTCCGAAAACATCCTTTCCTTTGCAATCGATACCGGACGAAGATCGGGAAAATATTCTTCCCCTTTTTTGAAAAAACTTCGTATCTCTTCTGGTAAAGGATTCTCTTATTGATTATAATAGAATAATTGGAGTGTTGTTGTAGGGAAAGTGAAGTCCGATTCCAAGATTCGGACTTCAGTCGGCAGGCGATGTTCCGCTTCGCGCCATTAAAAACATTTGTGTCTTCGCAAAGCATATATCCATGAAGAAGGAGAATAGAGAATGCGGCATTCAATATTGCCCTCGTACTTTTTAATCCTATGTCTTTTCTTTTTGAATCTTGATCTGATCAATGGACAGGACCCGGCCCCGGCTCCGGAAGGGGCTCCACCTGCGGAAGGTGCTCCGGCAGCCGATGGACCTGCTCCCCCTCCGGCAATCGGAGCAGGAACAAAAGAAGTGCAGGCCCTCGTTTATCCCGATACAAAATTCCTTATCCGAATTGATACCAAAAGAATTGATTTCGACGGAACAAGTGAGTTCATCGGTGATTTCATTCATGGAGCAATCGGATCGGTTGTAAGCAATGATAAATATCTGGTCCGCCTTCGGGAACAGCAAAAAACCGATCTGAAAAACGGCTTTACAAACTACTTCACAAAGCTGCAAACCGATTGGGAAAAAAACTTGTGGGCAAATGGAATCTCCCAATTCTTTTATATCCATTATGAAGAAGGAGCAGATTACTGTACTTGCCTTGCCTATCCCATCGAAGGATTGGACGATGCGAAAAAAGAAAGCCTGGTCGCAATGGCCGGAGCCAATCCGAAGACGATTACCTGCTTTGAACGGTTCGGTTTTATGATCGTCGTAATCGGGCATTCCGGCGGTGAGATCGATGAAAAACTCGAAGCCGCCAAAAAGAAAGATGAGAAGAAGGAAGAGGAGGAGGAAGAAGAGGAAGAAGTTGCTGTCGATCCGTTTAAAGTAAAAAGGGCCGCAACCTTGCCGGAGATCCGTCGCCGCTTTATGAAAATGTCCGCTCTGAAAGTCCCCAATGTTTCTGAAGCGCTTGCCGCAACCGATGGAGTCGCCATTACTCTTGTCCTGAAGGACACCGCCGCTCTGTCCGATATGATCGCCCTTTGCAAAGCCAACGGATTCGATATCCCGGATACCGGAATCCAAAAGACACTGGAAGTCAATAAAAAGAAATTCAAATGGTCCGTTGGGGCGATCTCCATGGTTGGAACCCCGCGCATGGTCCTCTTGACCCGATTCTCCGACGGAGCGGCCGCGGCCGAATTATCCGCCGCAATAAAAGAAGCACTCGGCGGAATGAGAGCCGGAATCGACAGTGTTATCGATACCCAGCTGACAGAATTAAAAGATATGGGAATCCCGTTCGTCACCAATCCCTTTAACGCGATGCTCGGCCTTCTCTTTAATGGCGCGAAAACGGAATCAAAAGGAACCGACTCCGCTTTGGTCTATGATCTTGATATTTTAAGAAGAAATGCGACGACCTTCGTCCCGATCTTCGGCGGCGTTCCCAGTAAAATCGAGAAAAAGAAAAAGCTCGGTCCTGATGGCGAAGAGATGATCGACTTCGGAGATGAGGAAGAAGCCCCCAAGGATGGAGCAAAGCCTGCGCCAAAGAAAAAAGAAGTGGATCCGTTCGGTTAATCGCCCCAATCTTTTCTCGAAATCATTTGATACGAAACGAACGCGTATGAATACAGTAATGATATTCATACGCGTTTAATCTAAAAGATCTTAAACAGCAGATCGAAATAAATTTTTAAACAGAAGGAGGATTCGATGGTAAAAATTTCCAGAAGACATTTTATTGGAAGCGGATTGGCGGCAGGAGCAATGTTCTCTTTCCCGGCGCCTGCTCTGATCGCAAGAGGCGCGAACGAAAAAATTCGCGTTGGCGGAATCGGCTGCGGATGGCGAGGTGGAGATCTGCTCTCCAAATTCAGTAAAAGCCCTGATGCTAAAGTCGTTGCCTTGGCGGATCCTTCGGCCGACAATCTTGCCGCAAAGCGTCAAAAGTTTCCCGATATTAAAGGATATCAGGATCTGCGCCAATTGATCGATGATAAAAATATTGATGTCGTTTACGTTGCGACCTGTAATCATTGGCATTGCCTTGCCGCGATTTGGGCCATGCAGGCCGGGAAAGATGTTTATGTCGAAAAACCTCTTGCCCATACTCCCTGGGAAGGGGATCAGGTTGTTCTTGCGGCCCGAAAATACAATAAAATCTGCCAAGTCGGAACCCAGCAGAGGAGTGATCCGATGCAGGCCGAAATCAAGAAGTTCCTTTACGAAGAGAAAGCCCTTGGCAATATTCTTTCCGCAAGGGTCAATCGATACGGAGTTCGCGCTTCGATCGGAAAG
>JAUNSU010000087.1 GCA_030539035.1 Planctomycetia bacterium | reverse complement strand
AGTGAGCGAAGCGAACGGAATTACGGGCTTGCGGTCGGTTGCGAGGTACCGCTCCCGTGGACGGGTTCGAACCCTTTTCCGCTTCCCCGGTCTTCTCAAAAATAATGTTTTTTCCGTTTTTTCAGAGAAAATTGGAAAATAGATGCCATGATTTTCCTGCTCATGGTGTTAAAATAGTGTGGTAGAGCAGGTAAAAATGACCCTGCCGCGGTAATTTGCTTCCTGTAAATACAGATTCAAGAAAAAGATCATGTCCGATTCGGAAAAAATCAAAGGCAAAAAAGAACAGGCGATGCAGCTGTTCTTAACCTATTACAATTACGTGCAAAACGTTGCGATTCGAAATGCTCCCGCCAAACATTTGCAGGGAGATATTGTCAATGATGCGTTTATCGATTTCGTCGCCAAAGCGGATCAGTGGGAATATAAAGACGATCTGCGTCCGCTTCTTCGTGCGATCACCGAAAATCTCGCAAAAAAATATTGGCGGAATTATTTAAAAGGATTGCCGGAAAGTATGCGAAAACTCGCGGAACATCTTCAAAATTTTGCGGAGGAAGAAAACCGCGAGATGCCGGAATCCGATAAAAACGAAGAACTTCAGGCTCTCGAACTGTGCATGAATAAACTGACACCGCGAAATCGGGAATTGATCGACGCCTACTATTTCGCCGATCGGACACTGGTCGATATCGCGAAAGAAAATGATCTCAATTACGGAACGCTGTGCAAACTGATCCTGCGTGTCCGCGCCGCACTGCGCCGCTGCATCGAAAATGTTTTAAAGGCCGCAAACCATGAGTGATTTCAATTCAAATAATTTGGAACAGCTGGCTGTTTTGACAGATCAATATATCTCCGGAAAAATCACTTCCGAAGAATCAAAGGAACTGCTCGATCTTATTGAAAGCAATCCCGACTTTCGTGAATTCTGGTGTCTGAACGTTTTGTGCGATTTTACCCTGTGTCAAAAGAAAGAAATTCTATCAGGTGATCAGATAAAATCACCGGATTATAGAGATCAAGTTCAATCCGGTTTTTTCCTGAATCGAAAGTTCACGATCGATCGGGAAGATCACAGCGCGTTTGATTCGCCCTTCGATCAGAATCGTTCGAATTTTGAGGATCTTATTCCCTGGGAAAAAGAAGAATCGGAACCGATCCGAATTTCTCCGCCGGAAGAGCCTCCGAAAAGAAATCTCTTGATTCGAATACTGCACAAATGGTCCGAATACGACAGGGAAAAACGAAATCAAACGACCCGATCCGCTCCAACGGTTTACGGGAAAAAAACCAATTTCTTCTTTCTGATCTGGTTGATCGCCTTTATTTCCTTTATCACTTGGCTTTCCCTGAATGGATCGAATAAAAAAGAAAAAAACTATGTTCCTGTTTTCGTTTCTCTCGGGCAAATCCAAAATCTGGTCGATGTCGAATGGCCGGAAAACTCGATTCCATACAAAAACGGACAGCATTTGGGAAGCGGGCGTTTTTCCCTGAATAAAGGGATTATGCAAGTCCAGCTCGCAAACGGCGCGGAGGTCTATCTGGAAGGGCCCGGCGAGTATCTCTTTATCAATCAGGACAGCTGCTATTGCGATCAGGGCAAGATCAGCGCGCACGTTCCGCCTTCTGCAAAAGGTTTTCAGATTGATTCTCCTTTCGGGACCTTTATCGATCGCGGAACAGAATTTGCCGTTACAATTGATCAAAAAACGGCAATACTCGACGTAATTAAAGGCCGTGTCGACGTTTCGATTGGCAACACTCCGGAACCAATTCAAACGCGGGCGGGCAAGTCGTTTGAAATTTTCTCCAATCGCAGCGTTTCGCATGGCGAGGCCGATCCCAAACGTTATCTCGACGCAAAAACATTTGATCTTCGTTTGACTCAATTCGTCGAGCGCAAACAAAGGGAAATGAATACACTGAATCAGCAGTTTGACTCTCGGCCCGGACTTCTTGCTCGATTTGATTTTTCCAGTTCGAAAGCCGGTATCGTCGACAATCTTTCCACTCAAGGACGCAATCTTCTTCGGCAAGCGAGTATACATGGAGGAAGCTCGGTGCCCGGGCGACTTCGCGGAAGTTCCGCTTTGGCGATTCAGAAGCGGCAAGATTCGATCTCAACCGATTTGAAATATCAGTTCACGAGTATGACCCTTTCGGCTTGGGTACGAATCGACCATTTGAAAAATACCGGAAACGTTTTGATCGCGGGCAACAATTTTTTCAACTCGCAAAATGAATTTCTTTGGCAAGTCGTTCAGGATGGAAGACTGCAATTCCAAATTAACGAAGTCGGTACGCGGGACGGCAACACCAATAAAACCAAAAACTCATCGCAAAACGGCGGCAGAATCGGATTTTCCTATTTCGAATCCGAGCCGGTCATACGACCGTTGGAACTGGGCGGCTGGTTCCATTTAGCAGTTGTCGTTGACGCGGCAAAAAAAACGATTACACATTATCTCGACGGCAAAGCGGTTTCAACGCACGAATGGAAAAACACCTCGCCGCTGATATGTGACGGATTAACCATAGCGAACATAAACGGAAGCACAACAAACGCCCGATTTTTCGACGGTGTTGTGTCCGATTTTTTTATATTTGACCGTGCCTTGACACCGGATGAAATTGCACAATGGGCACAATAAAAGTGCACATTTTATATTGCATACAATATGAGTTCCTATTTAATGATCACCTTCAAATAAGGAGAAAACACATGAAACTTTTCGTGAACAATGCCAAAAAAGGCTTTACTCTGGTTGAACTTTTGGTCGTGATCGCGATTATCGGTATTTTAATCGGACTGCTTTTACCGGCGGTTCAGGCGGCTCGAGAAGCGGCCCGACGAATGCAGTGCACGAACAATCTCAAACAACTCGGTCTTGCGATGCAAAACTATCACGACATTTACAGCTGTTTTCCACGAGGTCTGTCGGGAAGTAACGATACAAGTCCAACGGCAACCTGGAAATCGATAGGTGGTCACAACTGGCGCATTAAACTCCTTCCGTTTGTGGAACAGGCCCCCGTTTACTCTCAACTCGATTTTAATTCCAGATTTACGGCTACGTCCATTACGGCAACCTCGCCCAATGCCTGTTTGAAGGATTTTGTATTCAATGGTTATCATTGTCCTTCCAATCCGCAAGAGCCGCTCGACAATATGGAAGGAATGGTCGAAGGTTATAATAACATGCAAAATAAAGCACCGTGTCAGATGCCGAATTACGTTGGGATTGCGGGGGCATATCCCGATCCGGCCAACCGTGCGGAAGTGACGTACGATATGACTTTTGGTATATTGGCCAATACAGGCGTACTGCTCATGAACGAACAAAGTTCGGTTGCAACGATCCTTGACGGTACATCGAATACACTGATGATCTCGGAACAATCGGGGTTAACAACCAACAGTGCTGGCAAACAGGTTTTCCCTTGGTCTTCGCTCAAGGGGGGATGGCATGGCGGTGAATTTTCCACTGCGTGTCCAGACTCGTTCAACGCAACGGTTACTGCGTGCCGAACCGCCGGTGGTATTCGGCATTGGGCCTGTGGTATTACGACCGTGCGATACGCCATTAATTCGCGTCCTGCTGCATCGGGCGGAATAAATCCCTCGACACATAATACGTTACTCATTTCGAACCACTCAGGCGGCGTCAATGGAGCGATGGCTGATGGAAGTGTTCGATTCCTGACCGATACCATGGATTTCGAGTTATTGCGGATTATTTGCAGTTCGAACGATGGAATCAGCAGGTCTCTGTAATACCTCGTGAATGTATGCATTTCTCTTCGATATTTTTCAATGATAAGGGAATCAAAATGAAAAAATTTCAATTGGGTTGGACACTTGGCCTGGCGTTCTTTTTTACGATATTGATCGTTGCGGGATGCGGTCCGAAAGGGCCGGTCACGGGCGACGTGACCGGTTCGGCCGCATGGAAAGGCAAACCGCTTGAATCGGGTATCGTAACATTGTATTCTCCCGCTTCCGGCAAAGGGGCAAGCGCCGAACTCGGGGCAGGAGGATCTTTTACAATGCGTAATGTCGAAGCCGGCAGTTATCAGGTTTCGATTGCACCGCCTACGCCCGTAATTCCCGGACCAGACGGCACACCGCCGAAGCCTCAAGCGAGGTTCGTACTTCCGGCGAAATTTCAGGAAGGGCAAACCAGCGGCCTTACCATCGAAGTCAAGCCAGACACAACCAACACATTGACACTCGATTTAAAATGATTGTACCCGTTCACGAAAAATCCGATGTTGATTGGGAATGTTCCCAAAATTTTCCGTGAACGGATACAAACCAATTACATCAGGAGATTCCTTTATGAGAAAATTTCTTGCCTTATGGAATATCTGTGTTTTCCACGTAATTTTTTTTGCGCCGTTGCTTTTCGCGAGTACGATCTGCGAGAATTATAAAATTGATCTTCAAAACGGGAAGGTGCACCCGGCCCGATACGCGAAAACCGTTTTTTCCGATCACTTCGATAAAAATGGCGTCTGGGCCCCCGCCAATTTTCAAAATCGGCTGAAAATCGATCTCGGCGCGAAATATGAAGGGAAGTCCTGTTTGATCGTCTCCGGAAAAGATCTTCCGAAAATAGATACCGCTTGGAATATCCGGACTCGTCCATTCCCGATCAGCACAAAAGGATCCGAATTCGTACTCCGCTTTTCCATTCAAAGTCCCATGCCGGTCAATGGAAGCGCCAATCACGGCGGAAGGTGGGAAAGCCGGATCGAATGGATCGATGCCAATGGAAAAGAATGCGGACAGCATCCGTTCTCCTGGGCCTCTTCTTCAGGCACTTTCTCCGAAATCAGTATTCGCGGATTCGTTCCGAAAGAGACCGCATCAGCGATCATTCAATTCGGATTCGACAGCCCCAATATTGATGAAGGCAACATCCTCTTTCTTCGCGATGTCGAGCTGGATATTGTGGATCCGTCGAACATATGGCGCGAAACTGGGTGGTTCATTTCCGATATTTGCCCTGGAGGGAATATAAGTTGGACCGCCGATGTTCCCCAGGGATCCGCGATCAAATTTCAGATCTCCGTATCGAATAAAATGGAGAAGGGAAAAAATGAATGGACCTCGTGGTATGGGCCCGACGGAACAGAAAAATCGTTTTACGAGAAGCCGTTTCAGGTCAATGCGCCCTGGGTGCGATATAAGGTTTTCCTCGTTCCGGCGGAAAAGGCCGCTCCTGTTTTAAAAAGCGTCTCCATCGGAAAAAGGATCGACTCCAGCTGGACATTCCGGCGCGATATGTTTGCGCCCCGGGTGAAGATCGTAAGTGATACGCCCGTACAGAATGTTCGAACAAACCTTGTTCTGGAAATCACGGATGATACCGCCGTCTTCTGGAATACGTTAAAAATCAGGGTTGATGATAAGGATCTTTCCGATCAATTCCTGCGCAAGGAAAATCGGCTCACCTATATTCCGCGCACGGACTGGGCTCCCGGCCTTCATCGAGTCGATGTCGAGATATCCGACTGCTATGAGAACATCAATAAAGCGAAGAAATGTTTTTATATCGGAAAAGCGCCGTCGACGCCGAAGATCACGCTGCGGGACGATGGCATTACCCTGATCGGAGACAAGCCCTTCTTCCCGATCGGGATCTACAGTGTAATGAAAAGAGAGTTCAACGATTTCAATTTCGACAAAGCGTTTAAAGATCTGAAAGAAGCGGGCTTCAATTTTGCGCACTCCTACAATGCCGGACGATCCGATGAGTTTCTTGCCGCTGCGGACAAATACGGTTTTAAGCTCTGGACAGCTGTCCGGTTTCCGGATGAACGTTTTCTTGAAATTGAAAGGCATCATCCGGCTATTATCGCATGGTATCTCGGAGATGATACTTCGGCAAATACAACGGTTGAGGAACTTTACGATCGGGACGACGCGGTCAAAGCGGCGGATCCGACCCGACTGACGACCCAGGCCGATCCGGTTAGAGCGAAAAATACTGTATCCAACTATCAGGATTACGTGAAGGCGACGGATACATTTTTGCCGGAGATCTATCCTGTTAAAACATTGAAAGCGGAGTCGGGCGAAAACTGTGCCGCGCAAATCATTCTCGATATGGAGCGCTGCCGGTCCGATATCACGCTTACCGGCGCCGCGCCCCGTGCGATCTGGCCGATCATTCAGTATTTCAAAGGATGGGGCTGGCAGCGGTTCCCGACCTATAAAGAACTGCGTGCGATGAGCTTTGCCGCGCTGGTCCATGGTGCCAATGGAATCACATGGTATACATACGGCGGAACAGTCGAGCCAAAGAGAAAGAAGTTCAACTACGGAATCACAACTTCTCCGGAGCAGTGGAATAATATTTCCGCGGTCGCCAAACAGATCAGAGATCTTTCACCGGTTCTTTTGGAGAGAACGCCGAAGGGGCAGCCGCGTCCGATCATTCTGGACGGGCCAAAGAAGGATCCGCTCGAAAACGATTCCATTTCCTGTCTTTTGAAATATCACGACGGCGCCGCGTATTTGATCTGTGTGAATTCAAGTCCGAAAACGGTCAAAGCGGAATTCCGGCTTTCGAAGATCAAAAAAGTCGAGAATTTTTTTGAAAAGCACGATTTTTCGTTTAAGAACGGGTCCTTGATCGATACGTTTTCAGGACACGATGTCCATGTTTTTAAATTAGTGATTGGCGGGGCAAAGTGAGGAGTGAGAAGCCAGCGGCGAAGCCGCCGTGTCGCTGATTGGACCAGCCTCGAAGATGCGGCACCATGCTTAACCCCATGCGCAAGCATGGGGGTAATGAGTCGAGGCTGGTCTTTCGGCCGCCCTTTCCCGACGGCCCTGCTACCGTTTCTGTGAAAGAGATAAAATCTTTAAAAAACACAATCTCCCATTAACCCGAGGAAGTAGAGAAAGATATTGATACCGAAAAAGGTTCGAACCCGAGCGCTGGGACGGTGCCCGTCCCGGGCACCCGGCGGCGGAGCCGCCGTGGTAAGAGTTAAAATCTCTAAAAAACGGGGGATTCGATTAAGGGTTGAACCACGATCCCCCGGACGTTTACCGAGAACGAAGAGGCACATTACTCAAAGCGAAGGAATGGAATTACCGTCGCAGACATGGCCGAGGCGGCCAAGAATACTCGCTTGCAAAACCTGTGAACTGTTGTAAAGCTGACCGGTCGGAATCGTATTGGATAACGCGCGAACCGCACCGTCGCCCATCAGGAAATTACATACGCCCGGATGGCAGCCGCCCCAATGGCTTATGGAACCATCACCGTAAGCCGAACCAATTGATCTCTCATTAAGACTTGCGGCGATTTTAGCGTTAAACGATCGAAGAAATGTAAGACTGTTCCAGGCGGTGTCCCATCTCCCGGTAAAAAGGACTGTACAGTCGGGTGTTTCATATTTATAAGAATTCGCATCGGACCAGTAAGACGTCGTACTGTCTTCGTGATCCCAGCATTTTCCGATCACCTCCTGAGGAATATATTTTTCTCCGACAATGATCTGATTGCTTGTTCCGTCCTGCCACCAGGCAAATGTGTCCCGCGGTGTCCAAGACTCTGGATGTCCCGGCGTTATCATTTCAGCGACCCTGAAAGGACAAGAGAGCTTGTCCGGAGTTGCACCTGATCCTTTTCCCCAGCTCGAATAATTTGCGCAAGACCAAAGATTAGACGGACCCGGCCAGCTGGTTTGCCACTCTTTATACGTCGTTCCGGAAACAATGGCGTAATCCCCGACCGGTCCATACCAGTTTCGATATGTTGGCGAAGTTCCGAAAAGGGCCGTATCGACAGGGTTCAAAAAAGGATTCTCAGAACGTCGGGACGGGCAAAGATAGCTGGGAACCGCAAGACTTTCCCGTTCTTCCTGCGTCCAGGAATCCCATTTCGTATGATTATAATCCGAACTGAACTTCGACAGTTTGTTCATGAGAAAATCATAAGTATTCTGCCGTTCCATATAAGGCATGATCAGGACAAAGAAAGTGGCCCAACCGCCGTTTGCCCATTTGCCGTTGTTAATAGAGGTCGGAACAACCCCGCCCCGGACATCATGGAAATTATGAACGGCGATTCCCATCTGCTTTAACTGATTTGTACATTGCATTCGTCGGGCCGCTTCCCGCGCCGCCTGAACAGCGGGCAAAAGAAGGCCGATCAAGATTCCGATGATCGCGATCACGACCAAAAGTTCAACCAAAGTGAATGCGCGGCTTTTGAAAGCACGTTTTACAAGTTGGCTATTTTCTCCCCCCCCCCTAATTTGACATTTAAACATTTTCATATTCTTTCTCCTTTAAAAGATTGGCAGTCGTCTTAACGACCAAAAATTTTCCCAAAGTAAATCTGTTTTTTAAATCTGTTTAGCAGAAAAAAATAACAAATTGGGGTAAAACGTACGATAATCAACACAAAAAACAACAGACTTTTCCTATGTTTTCCATGATATTTCATTTATCAGCGGATGTCAACATAAAAATTGACTAAATTTATTAATTAGGGCAAAAAATCATAAATAAAAGGCCTATTTACATTTGAGAATTCAGTGATTGCAAAAAAATTTATTTTTTCCAATTGACAAAATCGTTTTTCAGGCTATCATATCCGAAAGTGAGGAAAATTTAACCGTTTTGAAGGCGAGAAAATATGAACCGTTCTGTCAATAATATGTTCTTCTGGCGCTGGCGTCTCAACGATCGTTGAAACGCTTACGGAAGATTGTGCTGTTGTAAAGAACGAACAAATCTAAAATCAATTGAAAGACCGCAAGTGTTTATTTGCGGTCTTTTTCTTTTTATCGCGGGATCTCTCATTCCCCGGATTGAATAAAGTCCGATCTAAACACAGGTCTTTCTTCCCTGAAAGGAAGAAAATGTCTGATCCATTAAGTCCCAGTTTGAAGGAAGTCGTTTGTCTGTCGAAGCGATATAATGTGATTCCGATTTTTCGGGAAATCGTTGCGGATCTCTGCACGCCGGTTTCCCTTCTATCGCTTTTTTATCAGGAAAGAGGAGAAGAAGATCGGTTTGGGATCTTTCTTTTCGAAAGTGCCGAAGGAAGCAATCGACTTGGCCGATACAGTTTTCTTGGTCTTTCATGGAGATATAAAATCGAGATTTACTTCGATTTTGTCCGAATTACAAGCCGTGAAGAAAAGGAGATTCGAGAGATTCCGCACCATGGAGATCCGCTCGGAATTCTTCGTCAATTTCAAAAAGAATTTCACTATTATTCTGAACCGGATTATCCTGAAATTCCGTGCGGACCAGTCGGATATTTTTCGTATGAGACGGTTTCCTTTTTTGAAAAGATTCCTGTTCCGGAAAGAAGTAAAGATCAAGCGTTTGCCGTTTTTACGGTACCGGATGAAATGATCGTATTCGACAATCAAAGGCATCGGGGCTATCTGGTCAAGATTCTTTACCTGAAGGATCAATCCGATCCGGAATCGGCATACCGCAAGGCGGAAGAGAGTTTTTCGGATCTTCTTCGAACGATCGGGACGGTTTCCCTGCGCCGGATCAAGCCGGAAGAAAAGCGGATCCGTCTTTATCCAGTCATCGCGGAATCGGAATTTGAAGATCGGGCAGAACGTGTCAAAAAAGAGATAGAAAAAGGGGAGATCATACAGCTTGTTCTGTCCCAGCCTTTTATCAGCGGGGAGATTCCTGATCCGATCTTATTATATCGTGCGCAGCGACTGATCAATCCCTCGCCTTACATGTATTTTCTTCATTTGGACGATTTGATTCTGGTTGGCTCCTCTCCGGAAACGATGGTTCGATTAAAACACGGACACGCACTTGTTCGACCCATTGCGGGAACAAGGCCTCGGGGCCGGAATGCCGAAGAGGATCGACGGAACGCGAACGATCTGCTTCAAGACGAAAAGGAACGTGCAGAACATCTTATGCTGGTCGATCTTGGCAGGAACGATCTTGGGCGATCATCACGGCCGGGGAGTGTCCAGGTTACCGAACTGATGTGCATTGAACGCTATTCGCACGTCATGCACCTTGTGTCGAGCGTTGAAAGTGAATTGAGTGAAGATCAGGATGCCTATGATCTGTTTCGTTCGGTTTTTCCAGCGGGGACATTAAGCGGAGCGCCTAAAGTACGGGCGATGGAGCTGATCGCGGATCTTGAAAAGGAGCCGCGGGGTGCGTACGGCGGTGCCGTCGGCTATATCGGCTTTCAGGGAGACATGGATTTTGCGATCACGATCAGGACGGCCTGTATATCGAACCACCGTTTGACCGTTCAGGCCGGAGCGGGGATTGTTTATGATTCCGATCCTGAACATGAGCGGCAGGAAACAGTCAATAAAGCCAAAGCGATTCAAACTGCGCTTGAATTTATTCCGGCGCTCAACTGAAAAAGGAAAGGAGTACACCATGATACTTGTGATCGACAATTATGATTCCTTTACATTCAATCTTGTTCAGATTCTTCGCTGCATGGAATCCGAGATTGCTGTTTACCGCAATGATCAAATTACGAAAGAGCAGGCCGCAGATCTGCTTCCTTCGGGTCTTTTGATTTCGCCCGGCCCGGGCGATCCGAACGGAGCGGGGATATCGAAGGATCTTGTCAAGGAATTTGCGGGAACAGTTCCGATTCTTGGAGTTTGCCTTGGACATCAAGCGATCGGACAGGTCTTCGGCGGCAGGATCGTAAGAGCCAAAAGAATCGTACACGGAAAAACATCAATGATCCAGAGCGACGGGAAAGGCATTTTTCAGGGGATTGACCGTCCGTTTCCCGGAATGCGCTATCATTCCCTTGTTGTTGAAGAATCATCGCTTCCGGCCTGTTTTGAGATATCAGCACGATCGGACGACGGTGAGATTATGGGTCTTCGGCTTCGACCCGGCATTCGGGGAAAAGCGCCTGTCGAAGGGGTTCAATTTCATCCGGAGTCGATTATGACCCCGGCCGGAAAAAGAATTCTCGCCAACTTTATCCGAGCCTGCGAGCCGGCAATTTAAGGAGTGCAAAAATGGACATATCATTCTTTATACGCAAACTGATCGATCGGCAGAATCTCTCAAGCGAAGAAATGGAAGAGATCTTCGCGGAGATCCTTTCAGGGCGGATCCCGGAGATTCAAACGGCGGGATTATTGACCGCATTGGCAACGAAAGGAGAGACGGCATCGGAGCTGTTTGGAGCGGTGAACGCAATGCGAAGCCGGGCTCAAAAGGCGGACACCTCGGGACTTGAAACGATGGACATCGTTGGAACCGGAGGCGATTCCCTGAACACGTTCAACATATCAACAACAACGGCGTTTATTATTGCGGGAGCGGGAATTCCGATCGCAAAGCACGGGAATCGAAGCGCATCGAGCCGCTGCGGAAGCGCCGATGTTCTGGAATCATGCGGACTTCAAATCGATATGCCGCCGGAATACGCGGAGGAGTCGATTCGCACGATCGGGATCGGATTTCTGTTCGCGCCTGTCTATCATCGGATCATGAAAAACGCGGCTCCTGTCCGTCGATCACTGGGAGTTCGAACCCTGTTTAATATGCTTGGTCCCTTGATCAATCCAGCCGGAAGTTCCAAAGCGCTGATCGGGGTCTATCGGCCGGATTTAACGGAGCTGTTTGCGCAAACGGCGGCACTGCTCGGAATCAAAAGAGCGATGATTGTCCATGGATCGGACGGAATGGATGAACTGACCCTTACCGGGCCAAGCCGAATTTCAGAATATACGGAAAACGCGATAAAAACATATGATCTGTATCCGGAGCTCTATTTCGAAGAAGGACGGTGCCGTCCCGACGATCTAAAGGGAGGAGACGCGAAAGAGAACGCGGAGATCCTTTTGGGAATTCTGGAAAACCGGATCAAGGGGAGCAAACGGAATATCGCTCTTCTTAACGCGGGAGCGGCAATCGTCCTTTCCGGGAAGGCGATGAACATCGGTCAAGGAATCCAAATCGCCGCCGAATCCCTTCGATCCGGCAAGGCGGTCAAAAAACTGCGGGATCTGATTGCATTTTCCCAATCGATTCCGATCAGAGAAAGGAGAGCGGGATGAACAATATATTGGACATTATCGTCAAATGTCGGCTTGAGCGAATTGCGGAAGCGAAAAGGCGAGTTCCGATCGAACAGCTGCGATCAATATCCGCGAAGAAAAAACCGCATCGATCCTTTCGCGGGAATCTGCTTTTGAGGAAAGGAACAAAAATTATTGCCGAACTCAAGCAGGCGAGTCCTTCTCAAGGATTGTTCGGCATTGATTACGATATCGGATCCATCGTGAAAGAATATGAGACGGGCGGATCGGCGGCGATTTCCGTTCTTTCGGAGCCGGATTTTTTTCGGGGATCCCTGAATGATCTTGTCTGCGCCGCCGCGAATACGGATCTTCCTCTGCTTCGAAAAGATTTTATTCTGGATTCGTATCAGATCGAGGAATCGGCGGCCTTCGGAGCGAGTGCAATTCTTTTAATCGGGCAGATTCTTTCGATTGATCAGGTGTCCGAACTGGCATCTCTTGCGCAGTTAAAGAACATGGACATTGTCTTCGAGATCGGACAGGAAAAAGATCTGGATCTTTTGAAGGCGCTTCCGAAAGGGACACTGGCGGGGATCAATAATCGCGATTTGAAGTCTTTTGATATCGATCTTGAAAGAGGCCGGGAATATGCGGATACAGTACGCGGCATGGGATATTGTCCGATCATCATGAGCGGGATCCGTTCCCGATCGGATATCGAATTTTATCAGGACAAGGCGGATCTTTTTCTGATCGGCGAATCACTGATTCGGTCGAAAAACCGCATCGATTTTCTACGATCCCTGAGCGGGGAGAATGTTCGATGAAGATCAAAATCAAAATTTGCGGAATGACCCGTCCGGAAGACGCGCAAACTGCACTGGAGCTGGGAGCAGACCGAATTGGGATCATTTCCTGTCCGCAGAGTCCGCGGAATATCAGTCCGGCAAGAATGATCGCGATCGCAAATTCCGTTCCGAATCGAAAACTGGTTCTGGTCGTTGCCGATAAACCGCTTTATGAACTTTTGGATCTTGTTGAAATGCTCGAAGAGAAAATTGGGCGGATCCAATTTCACGGATCGGAATCCCCGGAACTTCTTCGGAGTATTTCCCGGATCTTTCCCGATACGGAGATCGTCCGATGCATTCATGCACTTGATGATATTCGCAGATATGATCACGCCGCCGATCGTTTTCTTTTGGAACCGAAAGGGGATCTTCCGGGCGGAAACGGAAAAGCGTTCGATTGGCGTTCATTGGGAAAGCGGGATCTTTCCGACCGGTTTATTCTTGCGGGCGGACTGAATGCGGAAAATGTTCTCGACGCATTGGAAGCAACCGGAGCGAAAGAACTTGATCTTTGCAGCGGAGCGGAAGAATCGCCGGGGATCAAGAGCCGAAAAAAAATGGAAGAATTTATAAACATTGCAAGAAATAAGGAGACAGAATCATGAATGATTATCCGAAAGGGGGATTTTTCGGAAAATACGGCGGACGATACGTTGGAGAATCGCTGGTCCGCGCATTGGACGAATTGAAAGAAGCAAGCAAATACTATTTGAACGACGATGCGTTTCTGAAGGAGTATTACGAACTTCTTCAGGATTACGCGGGGCGTCCGTCTCCGATCACGTTTGCCCGCCGGTTCAGTTCCTCCTGCGGGCAAGGGGTTCGGATTTATCTGAAAAGAGAAGATCTGAATCATACCGGCGCCCACAAAATTAACAATACGATCGGACAGATTCTGCTTGCGGTCCGAATGGGAAAAAAGGAAGTGATCGCAGAGACGGGAGCAGGCCAGCACGGCGTTGCAACGGCAACTGTCGCCGCCCTGTTCGGTCTTCCCTGCAAGATATTCATGGGAAAGGAAGATGTCCGGCGGCAGGCTCCCAATGTGCGGAGAATGGAACTGCTGGGGGCGGAAGTTGTATCCGTCGAATCAGGGACATCGACATTGAAAGACGCGATGAATGAAGCCATGCGCTATTGGGCGGAAGTATCCAATACAACCTTTTACATCATCGGAACTGCGGCCGGTCCGCATCCTTATCCCTGGATTGTCCGGGAATTTCAGAAAGTGATCGGGGAAGAGGCCCGAGATCAGTTTTTGAAAAAGACGGGCAAACTTCCGGATCAGATCATTGCGTCCGTCGGCGGAGGAAGCAATGCGATCGGAATTTTCTATCCGTTTCTTAAAGATTTGCAGACGGAATTGACAGGTGTCGAAGCCGGCGGAAAAGGGAAAGGACCGGGCGAACACTGCGCGTCCCTGAACTTCGGATCGTGCGGGATCCTCCATGGGACGAAGACCTCGCTTCTGCAAAATGCGGACGGACAGATACTGGACGGATACTCGATCTCGGCGGGTCTGGATTATCCCGGCGTCGGTCCGGAACACGCTTCTCTTCGCGATTCAGGACGGGTCCGGTATCAAGTTGTCGGCGACGAAGAAGCTCTTTCGGCCTTTGAAGATCTTTCCCGGCTGGAAGGGATCATTCCGGCTTTTGAAAGTGCGCACGCAGTTGCCCAAGCGCGAAAGGAATCCCAAAACAGAAAGGGCGGAGAATCATTTGATATTCTCATCAATCTTTCCGGACGGGGAGATAAGGACATCGATGAATACTTTCGCCTTACATCATTGAAAAAAGGAGCAAGATCATGAACCGTATACAAAAAAAATTCTCATTATGCAGAGAAGAAAACCGGAGTGCCCTGATCGGATTTTTTACCGTTGGCGATCCGACGCTGGAAGATTCCTTTGAAATACTTAATGCCGTTTGCGATCATGGGATTGATTTACTGGAATTGGGAATTCCTTTTTCGGACGCAACAGCAGACGGGCCGATCATTCAGCGATCTTCGCGGCGCGCCCTGCTGTCCGGGACGACGCTTTCCAAAATTTTTGATCTTGCGCAAAGGCTCCGGGAACATCATCCGGATATCCCCATGATTCTTTTCAGTTATTATAATCCGGTTTTTGTTTACGGTCCGGAGCAATTTGTTCAGGACGCGATCCGCCGGGAAATCGACGGAATTCTTTCGGTCGATCTCCCTTGGGATTATCGGAATGAGATCGTTCGATTTGTTCCGGAGAAAGCGGATTTCGATTATATTACCCTGATCGCGCCAAGTACGAAAGAGGAAAGAATGAAAAAAATGCTTTCCGATTCATCAGGATTTCTTTACGTACAGACCCGAAGCGGAATCACAGGCATCGGCGGCGAAAAAGACGTTTCCCGATACGATCATCTGAAAGAACGATCAAAATTGATCCGCGGGACAAGCGATCTTCCTCTCTGCGCGGGATTTGGGATCAGTCGCCCGGACGAAGTATCAGATCTGTCGAAATTTTGCGACGGAATCATTATTGGAAGCGCGTTTGAACGGATCATTGAAGAGAATCGGAACGATTGCAGGAGGATCCGTTCGAAATTAACGGAATATCTTCGATCTTTACGCGCTTGTCTTTTCCGATGATCGCGTTTACGACCAAAAGTTCAACCAAAGTAAACCTGTTTTTTAAATCTGTTTAGCAGGAAAAAACTACAAGTTGAGATAAAATGTACAATAATCAATGCAAAAAACAAGAGACCTTCCCTCTGTTTTTCATTTATCAGCGAATGTCAATAAAAAATTTGACTAAATTTATTGATGAGAGCAAGAAATCATGAATAAAACGCCGATTCTTTTAGCAGAGGGAAGAAATTCGGACGAATTTTGAAAAAGCTGCGGAACGAAAAAGGGAATAAAAACGCGGCCCGTTTTCATGCTGAACGAAAAATGTCGCAAAATGGGACCTTATTTGTCGCAAAATGGAATTGACATAATATTTTCAACAGATTATATTTGTTAAAGTCCATAGTTGTCAGCAGTTTTCTAATCTCGCAAAATGGGTACTTGTCCGATTTTCTCAGAAAAGCCGGAGAATTGCCCAGCCGGAACTTTTGCGGTAATCACAAATTTTCAAATTTTGAGAGGAAAAAGAGGGATGAAGATGTTTAAATGTCAAATTGGGGGGGGGGGGGTAAAAAAAACCAAACCCCAAAAAAACCCTTA
Organism: Planctomycetia bacterium; assembly: GCA_030539035.1. Lineage (GTDB taxonomy): Bacteria > Planctomycetota > Planctomycetia > Pirellulales > Thermoguttaceae > JAUNBG01. The sequence continues at coordinate 60 of JAUNSU010000087.1, read as the reverse complement.
AAAAACCCCCGAATTAACATACGGGAATTAATGGGTGTCCAACCCCATATCCGAAATTTG
>JAUNSU010000209.1 GCA_030539035.1 Planctomycetia bacterium | reverse complement strand
AGAAAAGGGACCGGGAGTAAATTTTGCCGGGATTTATGTTACATGCGTTACATAGGCAGTTTAGATAAACATATAATCCGGCAACATTGTGTCTGCTCTTTTGCTTTCTCTAATGGTTAATCGCCATTTCAAAGTCTGTTCCGATTTATAATTATGTATCACACGGAGGCTCGGAGGCACGGAGAACCTTTTGATACTTCCGACCCGGTTAAGTCGAAATATTTTAAATTGATCACGCTAAGCCGCTAAGACGCAAAGAGATTTTTGAAATTATAGTCCCTTTTAAGTGCAATGTATTACACTGCACAGACAAAAGAAATAGCTGGTTTTCTGATTTGATCTATAGAATTAAAAAATTTCCTCTGTTGCCGGATCGGATATTTTCTCAATATTTCCGGCGTTATTTTTTATCGTGCAGCGGCGCGGCGAACGCAGAGAATCTTATGAAATGTCCTGCCATGTGATGTAATAGGACGGATTTATTATTTGTGTGTTTTGTTCAACTTAAAATCGAATTAAACAAATCATTTTCTTTCAATATAATAAACATTTCACTTGACAGAGATCGTAAATGAATCCCCTCTCTGCGCCTCTGCGCCCCTGCGAGAAAATAAATATTGTGTGAGTTCGGCCAAAAAATATTGATACAAAGTAAACAAGAAATGCAATTATAAATCAATATACTTAACAGAGATCGAAATATCAATTCACTCTCCGTGCTTTTGAGTCTCTGTGCGAAAAATACAGGTCTGTCCGAGTTTCGATTTCTTGTTCTCGCAAAGTTCGAATCCGAGCTTTGCGTCTTGGCGGCTTCGCGTGATTATATTCCCTTAGAAAAGACTATGCCTGTTCTTTTGCTTTCTCTAATGGTTAATCGCCATTTCAAAGTCTGTTCCGCTTCATTGTTTTGTATCACACGGTGCATGGGGTTATGCATGGTTCCGCATTTTCGATGCTGGTCTTTCGGCTGTTCTTTCCCGGCGGCAGCCGGATTTCTCTCCCTTCAATATGAATTCAGCGCAAAAAATGAAACCGCGGCTTGATTTCCCCGAAAAGGTTTGATATAATAAAAACTGTCGTTCGAAAAACTGTTTCTTACCTCGCATTCAAGGAGATCCCATGAAAAAATCCGCGATTATTTTGGCCGTTTTACTTTGCTTTCCGATCCTGCTTTTCGGACAGGAAATGCAACGGGAATACAATGCCGTTCCGTTTACCGATGTCCAGTTTACCGATTCTTTTTGGGCACCTCGAATTATGATCAATCGCGTTGTCTCCGTTCCCCATAATATCGACTGGTGTGAAAATCAGACCGGTCGAATCGATAATTTCAAAATCGCCTCCGGTAAAATGACGGGAAAATTCCGCGGAAAATTCTACGATGATTCCGATGTCTATAAAATTCTTGAAGGCTTCGCTTATACCCTGTCCGCTCATCCCGATCATAAACTGAAGGAAACTGCCGCACGCTGGATCGATCATATCGCCGGAGCTCAGGATCCCGACGGATATCTGATGTGCTATTTCAAACTCACCGTTCCCGATAAAAAATGGACAAATCTTGGCAGAATGCATGAACTGTACTGCGCCGGACATATGGCCGAAGCCGCCGTTGCATGGAAACAGGCAACCGGCGACGATCGATTTTTAAACGTCTCCAAAAAACAGATGGATCTGATCTGTAAACGATACGGTAAAAAGCCGGGCCAGCTCATAAACGTTCCCGGACACGAAGAGATCGAACTCGCCCTTGTCAAACTCTATCAGATCACCGGTGATAAAAAATATCTGGAACAAGCAAAATTCTTCATCGACGCCCGAGGGAACGCCGAAGGCCGGGAAAAAGGTCTTTTCGGTGAACAATGTCAAGATCATAAACCGATTCGCGAACAGACGGAAATCGTCGGACACGCCGTTCGAGCCATGTATCTTTACGCCGGCGCAACCGATATCGCCGGATACTATCGCGATCAGGATCTCATGGACGCCATGAAGCGTCTCTGGAACAATGTTACCCGGCAAAAAATGTATATCACCGGTGGAATCGGATCCCATGCGAAGAATGAGGGATTCGGCGCTCCCTTCTTCCTTCCGAATCATTCCGCGTACTGCGAAACGTGTGCCGCGATCGGAATGATCCTTTGGGCCCATCGCATGAATCTCGCAACCGGACAAAAAGAATATTCCGATACCATGAATCAGGTTATGTACAACGGAATGCTCTCCGGATACGGCATGAACGGCGATTCCTATTTTTATGTCAATCCGCTTGCCTCCAAAGGCAAACATCATCGGAAGCCGTTCTTCAACACTGCCTGCTGTCCTTCCAATGTGCTCCGTGTAATCGCCTCCTTGCCGGGATACGCTTACGCAACGACCCAATCGCCGGAACGAAAAAAACTCGGTCTTAAAGGAGATGATACCATCGTCGTCAATATGTTCGTCGACAGCACCGCGAAAATCAAATTGGCCGATTGGACTGTCGATCTCGTGCAAAAGACCAATTATCCGTTCGACGGAAAAGTCCATTTGACCGCGATTCCTCATCCGAATAAAAACGCAGCCAAAGGGGCCCGATTCAAGATCATGGTTCCCGACGGAAGATCATTATCGAGCACATGGTCCGATCTTTCCGGTAATCCCAAGGTACAGCAGAAATGCGAACTCGTATTGAACGATCCGCTTCCGGTCAAGCGAATGATCGCGAATCCGCAAGTTCAGGATGATTACGGACACGTCGCGATTCAGCGAGGTCCTCTCGTCTACTGCTTCGAACAGTGCGATAATGAAGTCCCTGTCGATCGGATCGTTCTTGCGAAGGATCCCGAATTCAAAGTCGAAATGCGCGCAAACTTTATCTCAACCGATCAGGACAACGCGGCGTCGAAAAAGAGTCCGATGCGCACCGTTGCCGTCATTACATGCAAAGATGTTCAGGGAAGAACGCTGACCGCCGTTCCCTATTACGCCTGGGACAATCGCGCACCGGGCAAGATGAGCGTTTGGGTCTGTCAGGCGGGATATGATCCGAAAAGTGAGAGCGATTCGAAATGGACAGAATCAGATGGCCGTCCGATCCTTTATAAAGAGCTGGATCCGAAAATACTCAAGGGAAATGCCGTCTGTGCCGGAACATCGAAGCAGTTTCAAGCGTCCTTTGATGAAGATAGCGGGTCGTCTTTTGATGGATCAGATCCGGCGGTAATGCCGGAAGGATCCGGCGATAAGCGAATTCCCCGTGCGACTTTCTGGGATCATAAAGGAACGCATGAATGGTTCCAATATGAATTTTATCAGCCTGCAAAAATTTCCGAATCGACAGTCTATTGGTTCGACGATACGGGAAAGGGAAACTGCCGGGTTCCCCAATCATGGAAGATCATTTATCAGGAGAAAGAAGGATCGCCCTGGAAGGAAGTGCAAACAAAAGATCGATATTCCGTCGAACGGAACAAGGAGATCCGAGTCCGATTCGATCCGATCGAAGCGATTCGGATCCGGCTCGATATCCAGTTGCAGCCGAAATACTCCGGCGGAATACTAAAGTGGAACCTGGATTCCGGTGTATCTTCCGCGAAATAGTAAACCGCAGATTTACGCGGAGTTTGTTCGGAAACCGCAGAGATCGCAGATTTGCGCGGCGGGTCGTCTGAAAAATGAAAATTTTTATGAAGACCGGGAAAGCGGTAAAAACCAAGGATTCCGAAAAGACAGCGACGAAGGCGCATACGGAGGGCGGTCATCTTGGCCATACGTCGCAACTTAAGGAAATATCTCGTAAAAACAAG